>NZ_CP026108.1:0-323738 GCF_002902965.1 Paraburkholderia hospita
ATGCCCAACATCAAACCGCTTAGCCTGCCGCCTAGCGAACTGAAAAAGCACGTTGCCACAGTTCACGTAAGCGGTGAACTTTCGTTGCTAGAGCGCAAGATCGTGAACGTTCTGCTGCTTAACGCATTTGACGACCTCCTCACGAAGAAGCGCCATACGTTGCCCGTGGGCATCCTTTGCACCATGCTAGGTTTCGACAGCAAAAACCACGACGCGTTGAAGCGCGCATTGTTAAAGGTGATGTCGACACCTATCTCGTTCGATCTTCTGCACGACGGAGGCAAGACGGACTGGGAAGCGTCGCCACTAATTGCATACGCCAGCATCAAGAACGGTCTCTGCTCCTACGAGTACAGCGACTGGCTTGCGGGGAAGCTCGCGAATCCTGATATCTACACCCTGATCAACATCAATGTTCAGCGGCAGTTTAGCGGGGGCTATGCGCTTGCCCTTTATGAGAACTGTCTCCGATTTAAACGAACGGGATCGACGGGTTGGATCTCAGTGGAAACGTGGCGTCGTCTGCTTGGTGCAGATGCAAGCATGTACGATGAGTTCAAGCATTTTTCGGCCGAGGTAATCAAAAAGGCCGTTAAAGAGATCAATCAGGTGTCAAACATCATCGTGACCCCCGAGTACAAGCGAGAAGCACGGCGCGTGGTCCAGATACGCTTCCTGGTCGAAGACAATCCCCAGAAATCGATGTACGACAACGAAGAGGACGAAGAGCAGAAACGTATTCGGGACTCCGAGGCATTCAAGCGCCTCACTCTCCTAGGTGTCGGAGACCGGCTCGCTATTAGCTGGATTCAACAGGAACCAGATCGAGCGTTACAGACAGCCATTTACGTCGAAACGAAGGCGAAAAATAAGCAGATCCGGGGCAACGCAGGAGGCTACGCGAGGACCGTATTCGAAAAGGGCGCTCGCATTGAAGTGGGCGCAAATGGCGATCGGCAAACCGAATCGGTTTCATCACGGCCCCCGGTTGACGAGAAGGACACTTCAGCCGAAGAGCGCTCCCGTTTGACTACCGCGAAGATTAAGTCGCTGACACTAGAAGAGAAGCAAAAATTCGCCGGGGAGTATATGGCCGAAGGCGGGAAAGGAAATACATATCAGTCGGAAACAGGAACATTCAAGAACGCGTTGGAGCGGACCGCTTATACGTCATGGTTGCGCGCAAAGGTCGCGGCAGCAGGTGATTGAAAACCAAACAGCGGCGGCAGACGTTTGCCTCAATCTCCCAATCACTGTTCTTATGAGATCCGCGGTTACGCACCGCAGCTGTTTACGGCGCTGTGCGTTAAGCCGAAGGCTTGCCGGTTAGAGCCCCCAACCAGTGCCGGCTATCACCCGTCGCTAGCAGCGCATTGAGAATTTGCTCTAGTTGCACTATCCGTGGAGCGACTTGCTCGAAGTTTGGCACATCAAGGCGTAAATACCTTTGTCCGTGGACCACCCTCAACCGCACGCCTCTCCGTGCTTTTGGCTTTCCTGTGGTCAGGAAAGAAAAGATATCTTCGAGCGACGCACCATGAGTGAGAGACTGAGCTCGACGAGTAAGCTCCTCCTCACCAAGCTGCTGGGCCAGCATTCGAAGGGTCTCAACCTCTCGAAACGAAACCGGGCGGTTATCAAACAAACTCAGAACTGCCTCTGGTAACCGGGCTGTCGCAACCATCCGTGATATTTGTGGAAGTGAGATGCCGAGATCAGCTGCTATGGCTCGCTGGCTCGGCCACAGGCCTTTATCCAAGAGCGACAAATAGAACCTCCCCATCGCGATGATGGAGGCCCTTTCTTCGCGTAGGCGCGTGTGAACCGCCACCGCAGCTTCACGGTTATCCATAAGAACTATCCTTAAACTGGCTATTAATGCGTATGCCGCAACGAGTCCATCATCCGACACGACATACTCGACGTTTGTTGCGATTTTGAAAAAAAGGAGCCTGAGCCGGATCAGGTCACTTTGCGGACGTTCAAAGGCCGCGCGCAGCGACTAACTCGATGAAACTAAACGGTTACATCCCCTTTAGCTATTTCAACCGCCCATGGCTATGCCTGTGGAACGCGTGGAACACGCACGAGACAACTTTACCCGCTTTCAGCCTTTGCGTTTCCATCAAAAGCTCACGAATTTCTGAGGCATTCCGGCTTATGTCCCTGAACCGGCTCGGTCGTTGGAAGCCACATCGGGCACGGCTCGAAAGCGGTGGTAAATCGTATCTCTTTTGCATGATCGGCTTCCCCTCAGGGCTGATTGAATTGAGTCGGCCCAAATGGATCGACCGTCATGCGCTTATTTCGCAGCAAAAAGCAGATTGCCCTCTCAACCGCTCCCGGTGGTTACTCAGAGGACGACCCCGAGAAGATCATCTTCGACATGGGCGCGCGTCTTCGCATCGAAGCAAACCATTGGAAGACGTTCTGCTTCATCCTCGCGATCGTCACTGTGGGAGCGGTATACAGCCGCAACCCACCTCCCTCCGTCGTTAAGGCATATGGGGTGTCGTCGGACGTCAACGGCCATGCCGTAGTGACGCAGCTGGCCGCCTACAAACCCGACGATCAGACTATCCGTACTGCGCTGAAGGAAACCGTCGAGCGCTGGTTCACCATTGAGCCCGTTCTGACAGACGACATTCAGACATCTCGCATGGCCCGGAACATCAACGGCGTTAAGGCCATGATGGTGGGGAACGCGCGGAATCAGTTTGGCGACTGGATCAAGGGCGATGCGCCGTTCCAGGCGATTGTGCTGAATCCGAAACTGGTGCGCGAGGTGCGCGTGACAAACGTCGCGCTGCTCGAGGACTCCACAGCGGTTGTTGAGTTCACAACGGCCGCGACGCAGTCCCCCACGGATCGGCCTGTCGTCCAGAAGTACGCCCTGACCTTCCGTTATCAGATCGTCCCGCCGACCGCCGAAGACGCACTCGGTGCGAATCCGTTCGGGCTGTTCTATCCGCTGTTCTCGATCCAAAAGACCCAATAATGATCGCCTCCCGCACGCTTGCCTCGTGGATTGCCGCTTTCGCATGCGCGACAGCCGTTTGCCCGACCGTGTATGCCGCGAAGAAAGGCTCCGCCGCGCCGCCCGCATCGTCCGCATCGTTCGACATGGCTACTGCGTTGAGCGATCCGATGAGCCCGGTGAATCCGTATAACGCTGGCTCCGACCCTGTCACCATGCCCGGCGACGCACGCATGGCCGTGTTCCCATACAGCCGCGACCAGATCTACCGGATCATGACCGCGCCGCTGAAGAACACCACGATCGAGCTGGCGAAGGGCGAGCGCCTGACAACCGATCCGGCGATGGGCGACTCGGTTCAGTGGGTCATCGACACCGATGGCGAAAACCACGTCTTTGTGAAGCCGGTCAAGCCCGGCCTCGTCAACACGCTTCACCTGACTACCAATCTGCGCGAGTACGACATGACACTCGTGTCGTCGCCGATGGGCGGACTGTTCTATCAGACCGTGCGCTTCAACTATCCCGGCTCCGTCATGGCAAAGGTTCGTGCCCGGGAGCAGGCGGGCGGCGGCACTTATGGAGGGCGCGGCGATGACCTGGGCGCGCAAACGGACTCCGGTCCAATCGGCGTCTCGCCGGACAAGCTCAATTTCGACTACACGGTCTCAGGCTCGGCGTCGTTCCGCCCCGAAACGGTGTTCGACGACGGCAAGTCTGTGTGGCTGCGTCTGCCTGCAGACGCACCGTTTGCCGTGCCTATCGTCAAGGACCACGGAGACGTGGTGAGCCCGAACTTCATCCGACGTGGCCGGTACATCGTGGTGCAGGAGATCGCCAATGAGATCGTGCTGCGTGCTCCGAACGAGGAAGTCACCATCAAACGCCGCCGCCCTGGCCTGTTCGGGTTCTGAGAGACGCCATGAATCAACCGAACGGACAACACGACAACCAGCACGCGAGCCTCTTTAAGGGCAAGTCGCCACGCAATGCTCTGTATGCGGTTGGCGGTGTCGCAGCAGTTGTCATCGGCGCGCTCGGCTTTTACTACCAGGTCAAAGAGAGCGCCAAGGTCGACGAACAGGCAGCGCTGCAGAAGAAGGCCAAGGCGGCGGAAGTCGTCGACAAGTCGCACAACACCCAGGACCTCAATAAAACGATTGAGGACCAGATGAGTGATGCGCGCAAGATGGCGGCCTCGGAAGCGAGGGCGGCGGCTGCCGCGCGCGCTTCGTCGTCGTCGACGCCGAATGCAGGGAATGCGGCGCCTGCGCTGACGGCCGATGGCTTTATCAATGATCAGCAGACAAAGCAGATCAAGGCCGAATCCGATACGGATGCGATTTTCGCCTCTCCGATCTTCAAGCCCGGCCTGAAGGTCAAGGATACGGCGCCGACGGCACCCACCCAGATGTCGGGAATTCTCACGCCCGCGCAGGTCGCTGCGAGGCAGGCGGCCGCACAGCAGGATGCAGCAGGCTCGGTGGGTGATCGCGTCGCGTCGGCACTCGCGGCAGCGGGACTTGGGGGGCAACAGTCAGCCCGCCCATATTCGAGCCAGGAGCACGACGCGACGTTCATCAAGAATGTTTCGATGCAATCGGGCAGCGACCAGGACTTCCCGCGGGCCGGTTTCGTTGGGCAAGCGCGCGGCTGCGTGTTGTCGCCCCCGCATCACATCGGCGTGCTCGCAACGGAACGCCTCAACTCCGATCGTCCCGGTACCGCCTCGTTGATGGTGGAAAAGGACGTGTACGACAGTATCCGCGGCAACTGCCTGATGATCCCGAAGGGCAGTTTCATCACGGCACCGTATAGCTCGGATATCCAGCCCGGTCAGGAAAGCATTCTGGTTGCAGGAACGGAACTGCGTTTGCCGAACGGCAAGCATGTGCCGCTCTTTGGCGCACAGGGTGCTGACGGTGACGGGTCGGCGGGCTTCTCGGGTGACGTCAACAACCATTTCTTCAAGATTTTCGGCACGTCGTTCCTCGTCGCGATCCTGCTGCGCAAATACGACGGTGGCGAAACGTCCACGACGACGGGCCCCCTCGGTGTCACGCAGGTCGGCAGCACGGCGGGGCAGGTTGCAGCGACGACGGCCCAGTCTGTTCTGGAACGGTACAAGAACATCCCGCCGACGATTACCTCGGACCCGGGCCAGCGCCGCTTCATGCTCAAGGTCAATCGAGACATCGTGATGGAGCCGTATCGCGATGAATAAGCGTGCCGGAAAGAGCCGGATCTTTAGCGTGCTGTTGGCTGCTCTCGCCGCATACGGTCATGGCGCCGACGCCGCGACGATCGCAGAAGTGATCAGTCCGACGAACGTCGTACTCGCTCAAGGAAACGCACGCGCGCTGGCGACGTTCGACGGAAAACCGGTGTTCTGGTGCGGCCTGCACGCATTCGAATCGTGGGCGGCTCCGCTTGTGGGGCAGCCGGTTGCGAGCACCCCCGATACGGGCATCACGGTTTCGGTCGATTCGCGCGACGTGTCGCTCGAGCAGCTGCTCATCAGGAAAGGCTGGCTACAGCCGACCGTGCTCAATGACGACGCGCAGGCCGCCATTACAGAGGGCCGGGGCGGCTGGGCGTGTGCGAGCGCGACGGCGCCCTTCGAGCTGATGCACACGAGCGTCGATCCCAAGGTTCTCGCGGGCATCGCTCTCAACGAGTCGGGTCTCAACGGACGCGCCTGGCCGTGGACGCTGAACATTGCGGGGCAGGGCTTTTTCTTCAAGACCCGCGAGGATGCTTACCGCGTTGTCCAGTCGCTGCTCGCGCGCGGCCGCAGCGACTTCGACGTAGGCCTCATGCAGATCAACTGGGGCTACCACGCGCGCCGCTTTGCGTCGCCCTGGGACGCGCTCGCGCCCGCGACGAGCATTCGCGTTGCTGAGGAAATTCTCAACGAGAACTACAGCAAGACGCACTCCGTAGCGAAGGCGATCGCCTATTACCACAGCGCTAATCCGGTTCCCGGTCAGGCGTACCTCGCGCGTTTCGCGCGACACCTTAATCAGATTCAGGCCGGCCTATGAAGCACACTGTCTCCCGCATCGCGCTCGCCTGCATCGCGTTGCTCAATGCAATGTCATCGCATGCTGCGAATACCGACCCGTTTGACTTCGACTATGAGATTTCGGGCGGCATCGCAGAGCGCCCGGCGCTGATCTTCAACGACGGCACGAAAACGTATATCCAGCCGCGCGCGGGCCAGGTCATCACGGCCGCAGGCGGACACGCAGAAGGTCCGTATGTCGTCGTCGACGGCACGCCAGAGTCGGTCACGTACACCGTTGCAGGCAAAGCCGCAACGGCACGATGGACCCGGGCTAACGCTTTTATCGGTGCTGGCGCAGGCGGCGCTCTCGCATCACTGCGCGACGATCAGCCGCCCGCATTCGACGGCTTCACCAACCGCCTCGTGCTGATCGGCTCGCATGGCACCCTCGAGCCTGTACGTGCGCTGAAGGCGACGATGCCCGTCGCGAACATCGTCAAGGCGCTGGTGCCGCAAGGCTGGACGGGCGCAGCACAAAAGGATGTCGACCTGACCGACGCGAGCTCGTTTGTTACGCGCGCCGGTGAGAACTGGATGCAGGCGCTTGACCGTCTGATGACGCAGAGCGCGTTGTACGCGGACATCGATTTCACGACGCGCCATATCCGGTTGCATCGCGAAGCGCCGAAATCGGGTGCGCTCAACTATGCAGCGGGTGAGAAGTCTCAACCCGATGCAATTGCGCAGACCGTCGCGGCGCGGGAGGACGCAGCAAAACCGGACACGACAGCGCCTCGCGCGTCGTTGCTGGCCGAATACTTCGGCGCGCAGGCGATCCGCGACGGTGACGACACTCACACCCAGATCCGGTTTTCATCGAAACCCGCTCACGAACTGACCCTCAAGACACCTGAAGGGCGTTCGCTGCATCCGAAATGGAATGGCGACACGAACGTCATGACCGTGGAGCGCGCGGACCGAATCGTCGTGTCCGATGGCTCGAAATCGGTTGAGGTGGGGCGATCGGCGGGCACGGTCTATGACTTCGATCAGGCGAACACTGCCCATCTGCTGGCCGTGTTCGACAACGACGGGCACACCTATTTCAAGTTTGCGGACTCTGTGGTCCAGGTCCATGTCGCCGATGTGAAGCACCTGGGATCGGGAGAGCAGAAGGGCCGTTACTACATGTTCAACGGGACCTCGGAGCAGTTCATCGTGTCGGCCGACGGCAACACGGTGAACGTTACGCGGCGTCACGATGTGAAGTACTTCGAGCGCCCGGCGACAGGCACGCCCGTGACGCAACCCGGGGCAACGGCGGTGGCGAAATCGTGATGAACGGAACACTCATCGTCGCTGGCGTAGCTGCAGGTCTGTGCTGTCTGAGCACCGCGCATGCGGATTGTCTCGACGACGCTGCCGCGTATCAGCATGTCAGCAGTCAGCTGGTGCATGCGATTGCGCAACAGGAATCGGGCATGCGCGCCAGCGCCATCAACGTCAACGGAGACGGCAGCCAGGACATCGGCCTGATGCAGATCAACTCATCGTGGTTGCCGAAGCTTTCACGTTACGGCGTGCGTCGTGAACACCTCTTTAACGCGTGCGTGAATGCATACGTCGGTGCGTGGATTCTCGCCTCGAACATCAAGCAATTTGGGCCGACGTGGAAAGCAGTTGGCGCGTACAACGCCGTGTCGTCACAGAAGCAACTGATCTACGCGAACGCAATCTATCGCCGCCTGCAGCGGCAGGGGCATTGACTATGAATCTGACCATCCAACACAACACATGCATCCGTCTCGTTGCGCGTCTGTTGCCCGCACTCGTGCTGGCCGGTGCATCCGGCTGGTCGCACGCGGCAGTCGATCCCGACCAGTCGCGCGTGCCGACGCCCGCAGGTGACGGCTGGCAGATTCTCTCGGGCGCGCCGGGCGGCAAGGCTGCGCCGACCGCTTCCGTCGCTGCTGCACAGATCGCCGCGACCGCGCCCGCGCCGACGGCCCCGACTTCGACAGCGGTAACGCCCGTTGTCCTGCCCGGCAATCCGACGACGCCCGCTGTGCTGACCTTCTCTGTGTCTCCACAGGACTTGAACCTGCGCAACGCGCTCGATCGCTGGCTGCAGACGCAAGGCTGGCAACTCGCCTGGAAGGTCGATGACGATCTGCCGCTCGAGTTCAACGCGACTTTCTCGGGCGACTTCACATCGGTCCTCGTGCAGGTGATGAAGGCAACCAATCACATGCGTGTACCTACGCGCGTCTGCCGCCATACCAATAACGTGATCCGCGTCGTCGCGCGCGCCGCAAACTGCCAGGAATAAAACGACATGCGCCTGTCCTTCATCAGAACCGCCATCGCCGTTGCATCGCTTCTCGCCATCGCCGGATGCGCTGTCACGCAGAGCGACATCAATGCCGCCTATGACGCGGCGAACAAGACAGGGATCGACGCGCTCAACGGCGTACCGGGTTCCATGTCGCTTGTCGAGGATGTACCGAGTGCGTTCCTCGGCGACCGGATGGTGCCCGTGGCGTACGAGGCGACGCTGCCCGCGGTTTTCCGCGATAAGCACGTGACCATGCCCGCGAATATGGACATCAACCAGATCGCGTCGTTGATCTCGACGGCGACGGGGTACCCGGTTCACCTGAGTCCCGACGTCTTCGTGCCGCGTAGCTCGCTCGTGCCGCGCGAATCGGCGTCGGGGGATGGCAAGGCCTCGGCCGCACCGGTAGCGTCGGGCGCGAAGTCCTACGAAAAGCCCGTCTATACCCAGCCGTTTACCGGCACGGCCGGTGCCTACATGCGGGCGATGACCGACGATCTCGGTCTCGACTGGTCGTTCGACGGTTCCACCATCAACGTCAGCCGCTTCGTTACGCGCATGTTCCAGATCGCGGCCATTCCGGGCAAGGTCAAGATCAAGTCGGTCATGTCCAAGGGCATGGATACGACGACTGGCAACCAGTCCAACGGGACGGGCGGATCAACGGGCGACACCGGGTCCTTCTCGGCGCAAACATCGACGGGCCGCGACGGTGAGTTCGACCAGATCCAGTCGATCAAGGATGCGCTGGACAAGCTGCGCTCGCCGATGGGGCGCGTCAACGTTAACCCGCAAAGCCGTCTCGTGATGGTCTACGACACACGTGAAGCGGCGGATCGGATGGGAAAGATGCTGGCGGGTGAAAACGCCGTGTCCACGCGCCAGGTCGCGATCCGTATCCGCACGCTGCAGATCGCGCTCAATCGCGGCAGTCAGGCGGGCGCGAACGCAGACGTTGTATTCAACGCAATTGAGGGTGGTCTTGCCAAATACGCGATCAGCTTCACGTCGCCGACCTCGTTGTCCTCGGGCGGCGGTTCCGTGGGCCTGTCGGTGTTGCGTCCGAACGCGCCGTTCTCCGGCACGAACGCCGTCATCAACGCGCTGAACCAGTACGGCAGAACAGTACAGGACAACACGCAGACAAAGCTCACACTCAATGGCCTGCCGGTGTCCATTGCGTCATTCCAGAGCGACGACTACCTGCGTTCGACGAGTTCCTCCGCGGGCAGCCTCACGGCGACCTCGGGCGGGGTACCTGGCCTAAATCCAGGTACGGTCACGACAGGTGATTTTGTGAATATCCTTCCGTCTGTCAACGACCATAACCAGATCGTTCTCGCTTACTGGAGCGACAGTTCGAAGCTGAATGGCCCCTTCACCGAGAAATCGGTTGGCTCCGGACAGACGACGCAGACAATCCAGCTGGCCCACACGATCGGCCAGAAGGATGACCAGACGGTGGCGCTCTCCGATGGCCAGACGGTGGTGCTGTACGGCGAGATGACGGACCACTCGGACAGCACGACGAATGGCGGTCTGGCGGGTATTACGGGTCTCTGGAACAAGAACCGGACCTTCCAGGTGATCATGCTGACGGCCACCGTTGTTCCCTCGATGTGAGCAACGGCATGCATATCACTGATCCGCTGCCGCGCGAGAAGCACGCGCGCCTCGTTTTCGGACTCGACTGGCGAGCCTATCCGGCGAAGCAGGCGAGGGCCGAGCGTCGCCGGTATGCCGATGACTTCAGCGCAACGCGCTATGCCGAATACAAGGTCGGGAAAGAATCCATAGGCGGTTTCTGCTCGCCGGTACTCGTCGACATGAAAGGGGCGAAGCTGTTCTCCGGTGCAGCGCGTATCGCCTTGCACGAGCGCGTCAAATCGAAACCGGCTGTCCTCGTCCTGATCCAGGATGACCAGCGGGTCTATGCCGTTTTCGTGGTGCGCGGCGCCGTGCGCAGCGACGAAGTGCTGAGCGTGCCGCAGGCGTTCAGCCGACGCGCGGAGGTCGAGAAGGAATGCGAGCGGCTGAACCTGAAGCTGACCACGCTCGGGACGGGTGGGGCGCTTGGCGATGTCGACGAATCGTTCGGCGCGGCGGCGCTGCTCGACCAGCGCAATGTCGGCCGCATCGCGAAGCTGCCGGTCAGCGTTCCGACGCTCGTTCCCGTCGTTGTTTTCGTTGGTGCCGTCACATTGGGCGCGTTGAAGGTCTTTGGTGCCTTCGATTCGACGGGGAACGCGCAACACGTACCCACCGTTGAAGAGATCTATGCGCAGGCTGTGCAGAAGGCTTTTTCGGGTGCAACTCCCCGCGCCAACGAACTGGGCCCGGCGATCCTGTCCACGTTGGGCCTCGAAGAGACCGTCCGCAGGGGCTGGCTGTTCGAAGACGCGTCGTGTCCGGCGCGCGGAATATGTTCGCTCTCATTTCGCCGCTATGGCGGCAGCTTCGAAGACTTTGCGCGCAACGCGTCCGCATCGATGCATCCGCTTCGCTTCGATGCCGATGGCCTTCACGCGGGCGGCCGTGGACCGGCGGTGCCGAAGGTTAATGCGGTGACCGTCCGCGATTCGAAGGCATGGCCGAACGAGCAGACCTTCATCGAGATGGTCCAGACCCCGCCACAGAAGCTGTCGAAAAAGACTTTCGAGATCGACAGCTACGGCTATCAGGTGAAGATCGATCCATCGAGACCGCTTGTCACGATCGCGCCGGGGACGCCCGGACAGAAGCCCGCTCACATGATCCGCATGGGCACGTGGGAGATCCATGGCTACCGCTGGCAGGCCCCGCTTCTCGCGCGGCTTCCGTCGAACATGGGCCTGGACAGCATCGTCGTGAAGCTGAAGCTCAAGGATCAGGCGAAGAAGAACAACGGCGATGCTGACGTCCAGGCTGGCATCCAATTCATTGCGAAGGGGAAATACTATGTTCTCGATTAACCGGCTGGTGGCACTGACCTGTGCCGTAGCGTTGACGGGCGTTGCCCACGCACTGGCCAAACCGGCGGGCGCATCGCATGTCCAGCCCGTGACCGCCCACGTGCCGACGGCGGACTTCGACGTAGCCATGCCACCCCGGTCGACCGCCGCTGCCTCGGCCGTTATGGCAGCGTCCGCTGTCACACCGGCAGCATCAGTCCCGGTTCCCGCTGCTCCGCCTTCCCGACTGTCGATCGACGAAATCGACGAGAAAATCCGCGCCCAGGTCTCCCGTCAACTGTCCGGCGACGGTGACGCAGCGAAGAGCATCGGGCTGGCCACACCCGCACCGCAAGCGGCACCCGCACCGGTTGTCGTAATCAAGCCGCCCGCGCCTCAGCCTGGCCGTGCACGCACAGAGTCCGTGAAGTTCGTTGGCGCGTTCAACGATGCGACGGGATCATCGGTCCTCTACGAATTCCGCGGCGCCTATTACCCCGCGCACGTTGGCGAAAAGCTGCTCAACGGCTGGCGCGTATCGAAGATCAGCGGCTTTCTCGTGACGGTCACCGATGGCGAGGGAAAGAAGCCTCGTACGTGGACGGAACCTATCGCCGGCGGCATGGCAACCGCTGATCCGCAGGACAACAACGCGCCGGCGCGCACGCTGAACGACCTGTCGGGCGCGTTGCCGCCGCCGCTGCCCGCCCCTCTCATCCCGACCGGAGGTTGAAGCATGAGCATGTTTTCTGGAATCGAGAAGGACGAACCGTCGTCGCGCGGCCTGCTCGGTCGCTTCCGCGCGCTGCGATCGAGCTTCACCGAAGAGTCTCCCTCGTCGATGCCGATCGCTGGCTCGGACGGTAAGCCTGAGCCCGACCGAGAGCCGAAACTGAGGTCGAAGAGCAAGCCACTGAAAGCGGAACCGGTGGAAATGACGCCGGGGCAACCGATGACGCTCGGCATGCGGCTTCGTATGGGTGACGTATCCGACGTCGAAGCATTTGACGACGTTCCGGCCGGAGATGCGGTCCGTCACGCGCCGGCGGTGATGGCCGATGAGGCCGACTCCCTGCCCCGTGACCTGGCTGCGGACGTGCAACGGGAGCAGGCGATCGTCGAAGACCTGCCGCTTGCAGAGCCGCTGGCAAAGCCGCAAGCAGCTGAGCGTCCCCTTCATGCGGAGCACGAGACTGCGTTGGGCGATCGAGACGACGCGGAAACAATCCAGCCGCCGGTTTCCGATGCCGCTCGCTCCGCGGCCGATGACGTGCACGAGGTTCGCGCACAGGCCGATATCGCCAAACGCGCGCCGGATTTCACGGCCCGCGGCCTGCCCGAGCTGGCCGCCGCCGATGCACTGACGTTCAAGCGCATCCTGAGCGGGCGCGGCCCCGATGCGGCGCTGCGGATCAACGACGCCGCACGTCGCGAGTTCATTGCCGTTGAGATTCAGGCGGGCATGTCGATCGTCGTGACCACCCGCAGCTTTCACGAATCCGCGCTCTACGCAACCTACGTGAAGGATCTCGAGCGCGCCGACATCAAGGTGCATGAGGAACTGCTGGCGAGCGCCGACGTTATCTCTGCCATTTACGCGATGGAGCGCAATCGGTCTGCCGCGATCGTGCCGGAGTCGTCCCGCGCAATCGGCACGTTCCGCGATGTGATCGAAGCGGCGCACAGCTACGGTGCGAGCGATGTGCACTGGGAAGATCGCGACTTCTCGTCAGAAGTCGAGGTCCGTTTCCGCGTGGACGGCGATCTGTACACCTTCCGCCGGCTGAGCAAGGAAATGGTCCGCAAGTCACTCGCCGCTGCGTATCAGGATCTCGTTCAGCGCAATACGAACTCGGGCGAAACCTTCCAGCCGACCGCGCCTCAGTCCGCGATGATTCCGCTGGTCGTAGCCGCCGATCTGCTCAACCTCCGTTGGCAAAGCTCGCCGCTCGTTGGCGGCTATGACGTGGCGCTGCGGATGCTCGACGGGAACTTCAAGAATCCGAAGGTGCTATTGCCGCAGCAGATGGGCCTGGAAGCGAGCCAACTGGCGATCATCGAGGCGCTGGGGCGCGTGAGCGGGGGCGCACTGTTCGTCACCGGCGAGACCGGCTCCGCGAAGAGCACGCTGTTGCGCGCGATGTCGTTCCTCAAGGATGCGCGCGATCTGCGCAAGCAGTTCGCCGTGAGTGAGCCGTCGGAGTATCCGATGCCGTGGCTGTCGGACATTTCGATTACCCGCCGTCCCGATGAGA
The DNA here is from genome assembly GCF_002902965.1 of Paraburkholderia hospita. Lineage (GTDB taxonomy): Bacteria > Pseudomonadota > Gammaproteobacteria > Burkholderiales > Burkholderiaceae > Paraburkholderia > Paraburkholderia hospita. Next base: position 13,505 of record NZ_CP026108.1, read on the forward strand.
CGGACCAGGAGGCGAGCCGGAAGTATGCCGAGGTCATCCGTACGTTGATGCGTATGGACCCGTGTGATGTGACCGTGAACGAAATCCGGGACCATGTGGTCGCGGCGCTCGTTGTCGAGCTCGCGTTGACGGGACACCCGATCCGTTCGTCGTTGCATGCTGACAGTCTGATCGGCGCGGTGATGCGCCTGGTTGGCGGCCGGCTGCAGCTGCCCGTCGACGAGGTTGCATCGGAAAAATTCCTGAACGCGGTGAGCAACCAGAAGCTGATTCCGTTGCTGTGCGCCCACTGCAAGGTTCCGGCTGCGGATGTGTTGCCGAAAGCGCAACTCGAACTGCTGCGATCGAAGTTTGGCCTCGACACACAGAAGATGGCGTGCCGCAACTTCGACGGTTGTGAACACTGTCGCCGCAAGGGTCTTTTCACGCGCACCGGCAAGGTTGCCGCAGGCGCGAAGGGACAAACGCTCGCGATGGAAATCTATCGTCCGACGCCCGAGTTTCTCGACCGTGTTCTGGAACGTGATTGGCGCGGTGCGGAGAAGGTCTGGCGCAACGAGCGCAGGACAGGCTTCGACGATCCGGACATGACGGGCAAGACGATCTATGAGCACGCGCTCTACAAGGCGTCGCAGGGGATTATCGATCCGCGATTCATTGACGAGAGCATGCGCACGTTCGAAAGCTACCGCGTGTTCCCGGATCATGCAGGAGCGATGCCGTCATGATCCGCCGTCTGATCTATTCCATGCTGATGGCGCTGCCACGCGACTACCGCCTCGCGTTCGCGAAAGCCCGCTTCCGGAAAGCGCGCGAGACCTTCTATGAAGAGACGAAGCTCGACGTCGCAGCGAAGGGTCTGCGCAATCGCGAGACGTTGCTCGAGCGACTTAGAACGCTCGAAAAGCGCCATCGCGAGCGTAGCCAGATTGTCTGGATCGTCTATCACGAGATTGGCCGTCGCATGGTCGCGGGCGAACCCTTCGCCACAGCGATGAAGCCGTTCATTCCGCTCGATGAGTTTGCGCTGCTGGATCTGGCGGGGAAGTCCACGAAGGAGGATGCCGCAGAGCGCGGTCTGGACCTGGCGGGCATGGCGGCCAACGCGAAGCGGATTCTCTCCGATACGACTTCCATGCAGATGGCTTACCCGGCGTTCCTCCTCGTCTATCTGTACGGCCTTTGCATGATCTTTGGCGGCGCTGTCTTCCCGCAGATTCTTGAAGTCAAACCGCTCAACGACTGGATGCCCTATGGCCGGATGCTGTATGCCATCGATACGTTCTGCTACGACTACTGGTGGCTGTCCGGGTCCGTCGTTGGGCTTACGGTGTTTGCGTACTTCGCGACGATCCGCCGCTGGACGGGCGAGCTTCGCAATCGCGTCGACAATGCACCGCTCATGTGGCGCAACCGCCGCGATCTGCGTGGTGCGCTGCTGATCGTCTCGCTTGCAGGCCTGTTCGATTCAAATCTCACACTGCGCGCAGCGATCGATCAACTGATGGTGAACGCGGACCCGTGGCTGCGCTGGCATCTGGAGCGCATGAGTCGTCGCCTGACTGCGACGCCTCACCAGCCGATGCGCGCGCTCGATACCGGGATCTTTTCAGAAGTCATCGTCGACAAGATCACCGACGCGGCGGGCCGTGACCAGTTCATCGACGCTATCAAATCTCTCGGGCGCACCTCGTTGTCTCGCGTCGTCGAGGCGGTGCGGCGCAATGCCCGTGTCACTCACTACATCCTGATGGGAATCGCGGTGGCGGTGTTCGTCGGGGTCGGGGTCGGCTCTTATGTGGCGACGGGCGCGGCGAGCTTCGACATACCTACGCCGTCCGTGAACGGTTCATCCATTTCAGAATAAGGACAAGCATCATGAAGCACGAGAAGAATGTGAACGCAGGGACTCAGCACAACGATGCCAAAGTGACGCGGCCAACGCTGCTGAAAATGGCGCGACGCCGTCGTCAGTCGGGCGAATTGTCGATGATAGAAGGCGCGGGCATCATGGCCGCAGCTGCGGTGCTCGCGATCGCGGCGATCGCAGGCGGCAAGTACGTCTACGACCGCGTGCAGGCTGGCCGCTTCAAGGCCGAAGCGCAGTTCTTCCATTCCGGTGTGCTGGATGCCACGGCAAACGACGTCGATTATTCGACCGAGTCGCTCACTTCGCTTGCCCAGAACCACGCGTTTGATGCGGCAGGATCGCGCGTGGCATCGGATCACTCGACGGTGCGAGGCCTCTTCGGTGGGAACGTGACGGTGAGCCTTGGCTCGATGAGCGCAACCGATGACTCGGTGATCATCAACTATCCGGTGCCGAACACGATCTGCACGCTCGCAATGCCCGCAGTCGTGGCGGCGTATCCGATGGTCACGGTCAACGGTACGACGGTGTCCGGACCATCGACGACCTTCGACGGTTCGACGGCGGGCGCAGCGTGCGGCACTGGAACGGCGACCGTCGCCATGTACGTGACCAAGAACTGAACGGGTAGCCGAACGTGAGCATCATCGAGATGGCCATTGTGCTGCTGGCGGCCGCGATCATGACGGTGGTCGGGATCAAGCAGGATGTAGCCAAGCAGCGCGCCGGCCTGCTGGCGGCCGAGGGGCAGAGCGAGGCCAGGATTAACGACGCGCTTTCGAAGTGGTCGACGGACAACTATTCGACCTTGCTGGCCCAGTACACGTCGAGCGGCTCAGCGACGCTTACCGCGCCGTCGATCGACGATCTGCACACGCAGGGCTATCTCAAGACCGCCTTTCGCGACGGCCCGTTTTGGGGCGGCACGTATCAGATCGATATGACGATGGTGCCCGCCGGATGCACGGCGGACGCGGGCAACTGTCATGTGTCGTATCGCATGTATACGTCGCAGCCGGTCACCCATTACGGGCAACCAGATAGCAACGCCGCATCGCAGATCGCTCAGGCGGGCGGGAGCGACTTCGGCTATTCGAAGCTTCCTAATCCGGCAAACATCGTCGGCTTGCTCGGGAAGTGGACGGCAGTGAATCCGGTCGGCGGCTCGCCTGTAGGTGTCGTTCTCGCGACCAACGGCGATGGCGGCGACGGCGACGCCATTTACATCCGTCGTGACGGCTCGCTCACATGGACGGGTGACCAGAACGTCAATCACGTCAGCCTGCATAACGTCCACAACCTCGACGCGGAAGGGACGATTAGCGCCGCAAATGTTGGGGCCACGGGTGCTATCGCCGCGAGTGGTGCAGTGGCAGCCGGAACGACCGTTTCGACGGGGGCGACTGGCTGGCCGCGTATCGCGTGTTCGACGGCCAATGCAATGACGGGCGCGACCGACAACTCTGGATTCATGCTGTCGTGTCAGAACGTTTCCGGGGTACTGCAATGGATGCCCGTTGGCGGGGAAAAGCAGTGGTACGGCTATACCAAGATTCTCAGTGGCGGGGGTACTTTTGTCCCTGCCCCGGTGTGTCCTGCTGGCGGCACGCCAGAGATTACCGTGACCGGCCAGAGCCTGTATGTCGATCCGACTGCTGCAATTAACTACCCGTTCTCGGGTACCGGTCCATGGGTGGTCTACATCACTGACGGTTCCGGCAACGTGATACCGGGAACTGCCGTCGCATCCACTTACTGCGCTTACTAATGGAGAGGGAATAAGCGTGACAAATTTTCTCATCAAGCTTTGCCTGCTGATCTGTGTGTCGCTGGTGAGTGAGGCTGTGCTGGCAGGGCCGGTACGATGTTCGGTCAATAACCAGGACTCGTCGTGCCTTACTCCGATAACCACAGCGTGGCAGACGCCCCCGACCTGTCCCGGCTCGGCCGGATGGACCACCACGGCCCCTGCTGTTTGGATCGGGTCTCAATATTCGGCACCGCAGTGCAACTACCAACCACAACCAACGTGTCCACCTGGATATGACCAGACCGCTGCACCATCGTGGAACGTTAGCGGCTGGGTTGGGCTTGCATGCATTCCAAGCTCACCGCCAGTGCCTGATCCAAATGCTGTCTGTAGTGCGCAGGTTCCTTCACAGTACACCCCGACGTCGCCGTGGAGCGGACCGCTCACGGACCCCAATCAGCTTCACGCAGCTGGCTTGGCGGCTATGGCGAATGGCATCCCGAGTTACACGAACGTCTTTACGCGCAGCTACGATGGTCCGACATATTCGTTACCGTGCTGGGATCGGAATAACTACGGCGCTGTGTGCTATGTCACCGGATCGAATGTTGTGGGGATGATAGTCGCGCAGGCAAGCTCCGCAAGCAGCGGCCAGTGCAACCACTGATGCAAAAGAAAAAGCGCCCCGAGGGGCGCTGTTTACAGGCCATTGCAGATTAGCCGATGATGTTGCCGGTGGTGAAAGTGAAAGTACGCGAGAAGGGCGTACCGTTACGCGTGCCGGACAGCGAGACTGTGTACGACGTGTTGGCGGTAAGCGGGGCTGCCGGATAAGCAACAGCTTCCCACGCGGGGAGCAGCTTGTTCGGGTCGTTGCTCGAATTGAGCAACTGGAGATTAACCACCGTCCCGCTGGTGTCGGTCATCGTGCCCGATTGCAAGGTAATGGTGTCGGTCTGGTTCCCGATAACCGCAACCGGCTGGCCGAAATTGCCCGAAGTATTCGGCGGGACGGGAGTTTCACCGCCAGTCGAATACGGCAGGCCGGAGGAACCTTGGCAGGGAAAGGTCAGCGGAAGGTTGCCTGACAAAGTTTGCAGATTGGCAATCGACACTGACGATACGATCTGCGGGAAACCATTGAACGTCAACTCTTTCCAGCCCACGCCGATTTCGGTGACAGGCCATGCGGCGACCGAAATATGGTAGACGCCGCTCATCCATGCGTATGCGATATTCGTGCCGTATTGAGTCTCCGTCAACGTCGCATTCGTGTAGAAGCCGGCGCTTGCGCCGCCCGAGTACGTGGTCTGGAGTCCCGGGAAACCAGCCTTAACGGCGCGATCCGAGTACGTCATCCCAGTGAAGCCCGGCTTGCTGGAATCTTCTGTATCAGTGATCAGCCCGCCGTTTAGGCCTTGGTAGTCAGCGTGAGCCTGTGCCGCCTGATCGAGGACGGTGTTTTCCGTGAATGCAGGCAGGCCGCACTGCTGACGCTGCTGGTTCAGCGTATTGAAGACGGCCAACTGTGCAGACGTGGACGCATACTGCGGCGTTGTGACGTTGCCAGTCGTCGGGCTGCTCGCCGGCGTTGACGGTGCTGCGGCTGTGCTGCCCCCGTTGCCGCCACCGCCACCACCGCACGCGGACAGAGCGATCGCGGCAGCAAACGAAACGGCGGTGAGTGCGGAAATGTTCTTGTTCATTCTGTACATCCTCGGAGTTGTTGTAGTCGTGCCCCTTGCACGACCTTGATCCAATCTTATCGAGCGCCAAACAAAGTCAAGTCGCCGCTCGGGTTGCGTACCCTCTCTGTCGTTGGGCTGTCGCGCTGATGCCGGATTTCGGGCGTCATTATCGGTTATCGGAAATGTTGAGTGAGGCTTGAGCGCGGTCAATGACCAGATGGAAAAAAGCCCGACCAGAGGGCGGGCGTATCGAGGTTATCGACGTTTGCGGTTGCGTCGGTGGAAAACGCGAAGGCCGACGAAAGCAGCTACCAGCGCGATGCCAGTAACGGAAGGCCCCACTTTCGCGAGCTGCGGTACGACTCGCGTTCCCATATATAGGGCAAATAGCGCGATTACGACTCGCCCGACCGACGGCGCGCTCAGAAACGACAGGAGCGGCGATGGCTGGCTGCTGACGTAGCCAGCGTATTCCTCATTGGCCTTCTCGAGATCGAATCCGTCGGCATTTACCGATTGCTCGCTCTGATAGAACTTCTCGTACCGCTCAAAGCGTCCGTCTCCGCGTCCGTCGAGCCAGGCCGCATTGCTTTCGCGCGACAGGTAGGCAAAGTCGTCCATCGTTTGCCTCGTTCAGTGAATCCGGCCCGCATGCCAGGCAATCGCGCCGATCGCGTCGGCGATGATGCTTCCGTCGGCCTCGGCGTAAAAGGCGCCGGTTTCAGGATTTTGCCAACCGAACTGGGCTCTGCCGTCACTGCCGAAGATAACCAGTCCGGCGGGCAATTCTTGCACGGGCGATTTGGTATCAGGCGTCACTGTTCGGCCTCCGCGCCGCACGTTTTTTTGCACCGAGTTGCTGGTTGCATGCCGGACACGTGAAGCGACTGCGCATTTCGATCTTCGTGTCGTTGTTCGACACGACGTAGTGCGTGCTGCACGTGCGGCACGGCGCGATGGTGAGGCGAGCGTCGGCAGCCATCGAGCGGATCAGGTTCCAGCCGCGATCCGGCATGATCACGCGGTTACCACCGAAGAGGCGGTCATAGACGTCATTGGTTGCGATCAGTGCCTCGGCAGGATTCGCACCCATCGCAGTTGCTGACCGATACAGCCACGCGTAGACGGTGGCGTGCAAGCGATGCACCGGCGTCTCGACAAACCATGTGAGTGACGTCGCCGTGTTGCCACATGGCGAACTCTTGCCGTGGATCTCGCTGTAACGGATGCGCATGGAGTGCTGGTTCATGCCGAACAGGTTTGACGCCGTGGACGCGCGCAGGCCATAAGCCATGAGAGCGCTGGCATACGCCTCATTTTTCAGTCGGCCAAGACGAAGGTCTCCCCAGTGAGCGGCATAAGGCAATTCGCCAACACGCGAGGGCGACGTCGACATGATCTGATGAGCGATGGTCTCGTCAGTCAGTGTGCTGCCGGCAAATTCCCACCAGAAGGTCGGGCTATTGAAACGCCAGCGGAACAGCGGCAGTTCCTTCATCCGGCCGATTGCAACGTGAAGCTTGTGGTGGGGAACCGACATCAGATACTTCGCAACTTCTGTCGAAATGCCGAGAAGCGGTGCGCCCATCACGCTTACGTTGAGAACCTGCGTCACGAGTGACACGAATGTCGAATTCTGCTGGTTCACTGCATAAGCCATCAGCGAGTCGAGTTCCGGCGTCTTGCGTCGGAGCACGTCGACCGCGACGGTCGTCGCCGTGTTGTCGACGAAGCAGCGCCAGTCCTCAACGGTCTGCAGGGTAGGTTCCACCATGAGAAACGGCGCGCGTAGCAGATTGCGCAGGGACGACTGGTTCAACTGGAGCTGCTCGATCTCCTTGCGCTCGACGTTGAACACCTCGTTGAAGCGGCCGTCCTGCTTGAGCAACCACTTCATGTGGTCGACCAGAGTGAAGTTAGCCACCTGGATCTGGCCCGTGAGCCACTCCGGGACGTAGAACCGGTCAATGGCGCGATAGCTTTCTTTATTGTTCACTGCGTTTTTCCTTTTGTTCTCTCGATTTGCCTGCGGCTTCAGGCAGCCCGTACTGCTGCTTGCAATTCCCCGTGAAACTTCCCCGTAAGGTCGGCCAAACCCGTCAGCAGGCCCTTGAATCGGCCAATTGAACCGTCCGCCGTGACGAGCAGTTGCACGCTGTGGTATTCCTGAACGAACGACGCAAAGCGCTCGACCAGCCCGGCGACCCGCTTTTCCACGGCCTCCTTCTGCTCGATTTCCGCCTCCTGCTTTTTCTTAAGCTCGGACAGTTCCTCGAGGCGCTTTTTCGCGGCATCACATTCAGCCGTCAGCCTGCTGAGTTCCTCAAATCGGCCTTTTGTGACGCTTTCCAGGTTTCGTAGGTGCTCGGGCGTGACCTCGACTTCAACTTCCTTGATCGTAACTTTCGCCTGGGCCTCGGCAAGTTCGCGGCTCTTGGCTGTGACCTCACGCTCAAGATCCGCAATGGTGCTTTGCAGGCCGCTTGCCGTCTGTTCGGCCGAAGCAAGGTCGACCAGCGTCTTCTTGAGTTTTTCGCGGTCAGCCTTAACGTCCAGATTGAGGCGCCTCGCTTCCTCGGCCAGACGCTGATTCTCGTTTTTTGCGTCGTCCAGTTGACCGTAGATCTCGGAGAGTTGGCTTGTGGCGGTCTCGAGCGCGCTATCCTTCTCCATGAGGCGCGCTTCGTAATCTTCGATGATCTGTTTGAGTTCACGCTTACCCATATCGGGCTTATCGCGCTTGGCCTGAAGGACTTTTTCCACGACTTCGTCGCTCTTGTTCACCAGCAACTGCATGTCGCTGATCGACAGCATTTCGACTGCGCCGCTGTTCGTGCTGAAGCGTTCATAGCAACGCATATACAGCCTGACGGAGTCGCGCTTCTTCCGGAACGTGGCTTCAAGGAAGTTGTAGACGTGATTCGCTGCGTTTCTGCGGACCTGTGTCGTATCGCCGAAGGTGCTCACGTAGTGACCTTCAATCCGCGTCCGGATGTGATAGAAGGAGGCGCCGATCCGCATATGTTCGAGAAGGATCTTTCTGGTCGAGTGCGCGACTTCCTCAGCTTCTTCGGCGATCGAAGCGCGAAGCGCGTCCGATATCTGATCACCACCGAAGAATTCTGTGACCTTCAGGCCGATCTCCTCGTCGGATGGCACGTGCGCAAAGGCGAGGGGCAGTTCACGTTCGATAGCGTTGTCGTCGTTTTTGCTGTCGTCGTTACCCTCGGGACGGGTCGGGTCGAATTCGTCGTCGTCGACGACCAGGGCGGAGTTTCGTTTGGTCATAGTGCTCTCTATATAGTTTTTGATCGTTGTTGATCGCCGTTAAGCCGCGCCGGCAGGGTTCGAACCACTCAAGCGCAACACCATGTCGCGAAGCGTGAGTTTTGAGAATTCCTCGGGGTGGTCGGCAAAGCGCTGGTAGCAGCGGATGTACAGGCGTACCGTTTCGCGCGTGCGTCCGAATTTCTTCTCGAGGTCGCCGTAGATGGCATCCATGACATGCTTACGGCTCTCGCGCGAATCGCCATGTTCCGCCGTGTAGCGCGCGACTGCCTTCTCCATAATTTGGGAAAAGAGCATGCCGATTCGCAGATGACCGGAAAGGTTATCGGCCAAAGCGGCGCGGACCGCGTCCCGGTCGGACCGGGTAATCAGATCGTCCTCGCGACGGGCCAGGTCGCCTTCAGGACGCAGTGCGGATGACTTTTTTTCGTTCTTCATTAGACTAACTCCGACTATTTCTTGGATCTTTTTCGGGCGCTTAGGTCGAAGCGCCAGATGCTCGGCAGCGGGTGCAACCTGTTTTCCCCGGGACTACACCCGCCCAGAATACGCGTCGTTTCGCGACCGCCATCCCGCTAAGAAGCTCAAATTCATATAGCTTTCACGGGTATCGGCTACGACAAACGCCGAGGAAAACGTTTCAATCGGCAACCTCGACTGAAACTTTAGGGAAGACACGGCAATTTTTTAGGGTTTTCCCTCAGTTTCGCCCGATGCATTTCTATGGCCTCAGCCCCTGTTTCTGCGACTGCGAGGATCGCTCGCCGGGCCTGCACGACGTTGACCGGCAACGCGTTTCTGGCGTCATGCCTCGACTTGCGGTCCCGGAGCCACTGGCGCAGATCGATGGCGCGCATCAGGTTGGCGGGCAGCGCTGACGACAGGTCGCAATGCGGGTTGGGGAAGACTGCGATGCCCTCGACGAGCCAGCGTCCCGGCAGCATCGACCGAAGAAATGCGACCTTTGAGCGATTCTGCTGAATCGGTGAGCGACGGATCTCGCGATGACCGTCTGCGCCGATGCGTACAACACTCTGTACATCTGGCCCGGGTTCGATCCGACCCGCCCAGTTTTTCGTCTCGACGACGAAGATGCCGAACGGGGTAATGGCAAGGTGATCGACTTCGGCAGTCGGGAAAGCCGAGCCGGGCGCATGGTTGAGCAGAAGGGCGCCGGGGTGCAGATAGAAATTGTCGCCGCACAGCCATTCAAGTGCGGCACGCAGTTCGGCCTGAACAACCGCCTCGCCTTGCTCACCACTTCGCTGGCTGCGTGAGGCGGGTACACCCAATCCTGTCGGACCGATGGCGCGCCGCTTGTGGCGCTTCACCGCGTAAAAGATCGCCGCGGCCGCTATGAGAAACCAGTACATGAACCTCGCTCCCGTTTAAGTAGACGAGTCCAGTCTGCCAGGCTTTTTCCGAAGTCAAGTTATCGCAGGCGTAGGGCACGTTATTACGACGCGCTTTCATCGAATCCTGGAAAGCTACGTGGTTTAGTCGAGCTTTCCGGGTTAGGGAGCCGAGCCGGATCAGGTCACTCCCGCGCCTTAGGGACCTAGCGTCCTGGTCCTTTAAAGCTGTATGACATTGACCAGCATTCGTGGGTTTATGGGGGCGCTCGCACGCTAAGCTTGCCCTATCCAATGGCGTCTCCCGACGCATCGAACTGCCGCAAGTGATCGCGCGCGTCTTCTGTTTCCTCTTTCCCCGTTGTTCCGTTCTGCCTGTGCTTTCGTGCGCGCCTCGCGTGGACACGCACGAAAGCGCTCAGCGCCGAGGTTCCTTGCTCATCGAGCATCGAAACCACCGGACAAGGGTCCGGACATTCCCCGTTTAAATTTTTCTGGAGAGAAAAATGCTGCTGGTCCTTTTCAAAGACGCAATCAAGTCCCCGGCCAAAGTGCTGGCTCTGTGTTTTATCGCGTACTTCGCGACCATCTCGTTCGTCGTTTCGACTTTCCTCTTCCTGCTTGCCGCCCACTGGGTGGTCAAGGAAATGAAGAAGAAGGCAAAGGCCATCCACGCAGCTGAAGCGGAGGCCGAAGCTGCTCGCATCGAGACTGAAAAGCTCGCTGCACGAGCTTCCGCCAACGCGAAACCGGAAGTCGCTTCCCCTGCAACGGCAGCCGCCAACGACAGCAATGTGAAACCGGCACCGGCGAAGCAATACGCCAAGTCGGCTGTCGTTCTTCCGTTCAAGACCGGTACTCGTTAATCGAGCGCCGTTACTACCTACCGTCACCTGGGCTTCTGCCCATGGTGACGGCACCTTTAACCCTACCGGGAATCCCATTCCCGGACACGGGCCATGAGATTCCCGGTACCACCGGAGCAATCCCATGGAAACGCATGTGGCTGCCTGGCAGCTGGACATGTTCGGCGAATCATCGCCGGTTCACATCACCCCTCCCAAGCCCGACCCGTTGCCCGACCCGCATCTGTGGAGCGAGTCGGTACGCGCGAAGATGGTCGACGCGCTCATCTCGCTCGCGAGCGACAGCCGTCGCGGCGACAGCATGCCCGAGTCGCTGATGGATTGCGCCGACCTGCTGTCCGAACGGCTGCGCAATCGCAAGATCGACGTCGACGACTACCGCGCGACCCTTGGCTGGATTATGGGTTACTGGGACGGCGCACTTCCCTATATCTACGTGTGCAAGGTCAACGGAGTCGATCCGGAGATTCTGCAGGACGTGATATTGAGCACGCCGCTTCTGGAGCGCGATCTGCGCGAGGTTCAACGCGTGTGCTTTGGCACGCTGCTGTAGGAGCGAACCATGCGCAACGCAGCAACGCTGTTCGCCCGCGTCATGGCGGATGTCTTCACTGGCAAACCTGCATCTCACGCTGCCACTGCTGGCAACGTAAACACTGCGGAACCGGCTAAGTCTCCAAACCCCGCATCTGCGGACACCCACTCTTCCACGTCCCACGTTGTAGGGCAGGGCGCGTCGAACGAAACGATTGTGACGATCGGCGACGTCCCACATCTGTTCGTCGACGAAGGCGATCACATCGTCGAGTTCACTCCGGCGTTTGACGATCACGCTGAGGAAACCGAGTTCGGCCTGAAGATCGTCCCCGATCTAGTCCCTCACTGGGCACAGTGCACTGTTCATCGTTGCGCGCTGAAGGAGGCGGTGGCCGTGGCCATCCGTCAAAACGGCAAACCTCCGACTGTCACGCCCTTGACGCAAGGAAAGGGAACTGACAGTGATTCGATTCGAGCGTCAGCGTCGGAAGCTGAACAGACGTCCGAGCCGGAACCTATAGCGCCTGGCCGATCGCGTCGTACTCACAACGCAGATGCATCTAACGTGATCGGGCGCATCGTTTCATGGGGCGAGGAAAGGTTTCCGGATCGCAAGAGGCCAGGGCGGCACTACACCTCTTTCGCGATGCATATCGACACCAGTTCGGGCGAGCGAACCCTGCAGGGCGAAGGCCTGAAGGAAGCGATCGCTGAATGTCGTTGCGTGGTCGGCGACGTTGTATCGGTGCGGCGCACTGGCAAGGTCAAGGTTCCTGCCATCCGGCAGACGGACGGCACACCGATCATGAAGGACGGCAAGCCGCTCATGTGGGACAAGTGGCTTTGGTCAATATCTAAATAGTGAGGAAACTCAAATGGCATCTGTTAACAAGGTGATCCTCGTCGGTAATCTCGGCGCTGATCCCGAAGTGCGTTATCTGCCAAGCGGCGACGCTGTGGCAAACATTCGACTCGCAACAACCGACCGTTACAAGGACAAGCAGTCGGGCGAGTACAAGGAAATGACGGAATGGCACCGCGTGTCGTTCTTCGGCCGTCTGGCCGAGATCGTCTCCGAGTACCTTAAAAAGGGTTCGTCGGTCTACATCGAAGGTCGCATCCGCACGCGCAAGTATCAGGCGCAGGATGGTACCGACCGCTATTCGACGGAGATCGTGGCAGACCAGATGCAGATGCTCGGCGGCCGTCGCAATGATGATGAAGGCGACAACGGCTTCGAGCAGCGTGGCAACGGTCGTACCCAACGTCCGGCGCCGCACGCGAATACATCGCGCTCTGCCGACAATGTCGGAACTCGCGCCAATCCGCCTCAACCCTCGCATGGCGGTGGTGGCGGCATGCGAGCGCCGGCCGGTGGTGGCTTCGATGAGATGGACGACGACATCCCCTTCCGGGGTTTTCACACCCGTGCAGCCTGGTCCATCATCTGATCCTGTAAGTCCTCACCGATAGACAGTTTTTTATCCCGTATCACCTCACCTTCGCAACGGCACACCTACGGGTGTGTCGTGCGGCGGTTCTTCCATCCGGCCATCTGCGCCAGCGTTCCATATCCAACACCCACGTCTGCTGAAAAAAGCCGCCCGCCACTCGCGCGGACTGCTTTTTTGAGCACGCGTTTTCACGCCTGTCTCAGGCACCGACCAAACCCACTCACTTAATGGAGAGTGACTCATGACTGTAAGAGGAAGAGAGCTGTCGCCCGAGCAGTACGCGTGGCTTCAGCAGAAGCTCGCCAGCTTCGAGCGTTCCCCGGAGCAATGGATTTCGCTCCTTGTGAGCTATGGCGTGCCTGCGGACCGTCTCACTGGCTACGCATGTGCATGCCCTGTATGTGGCGGAGACGATCGCTTCACCTACGATAACAAGCGTGGGCGCGGAGACTGGGTTTGCCGTCAATGCAACTCCGGAAAAGCGATGGCGGGTGACGGCCTCCAGCTGATCACGCGCGTGAGCAAGATCGGACTGTACCGCGTGATGCGTCAACTGGATGGTGGCCCTGCACCGCGTGCGATCAAAGGCGCTGCGACGGCCAAGGTACCAAAGCCGAAGCGCAAGGCGGACAAGACGTTCATTGCAAACCGGCTTGACTCGATGTGGGCTTCTGCAAAACCCCTGTCGAGCGGCGACCTCGCGATGCGTTATCTGGGCGCACGTGTGCCGGGCCTCCGTTTCGTGCCGTCGCGTGCGTTGCGACTCGGCATGCTCGAGTACCGTCACGAAAAGAAGGTCATCGGCAGCTGGCCGGGCATCCTCGCCCGGTTTGAGTTGCCAGATGGCCGTCTTGGAACGCTACACCGCACGTACCTTGAGCGATCGACGCCTTTAAAGGCAACGATCATTTCTCGTGACGGCGAGGTCCTTAACCCCAAGCTGAACGACATGACGCTGAATCCGTTGCAGGGCGGCGCAGTACGTCTGATGGAGCCGGTAGACGGCGAGATCGGTGTCGCTGAAGGTCTGGAGTCGGCGTGTGGTGCGTATATGGAGTCCGGTGTTCCGATGTGGTACTGCCTCAACATCGGCCTGCTGCGCCAGTTCGTGGTCCCGGATGGCCTGGGAATCCGCGTCGTGCACATCTTCGTGGACTTTGACGACATTGACCCGAAGACCGGCAAGTCGGTAGGTGTCGCGGGCGGTCTCGAACTGGCGAAGCGGCTCAAGTCGGAAGGCTTCACCGTGTTTGTTCACCGGCCTCGCGTGCGTGGAACCGACTACGCCGACCAGTGGTGCGCGCGTGTCGCCAACGACGTCCCGACGGTAAGCGTAGTTCGCGTCTCGCAATCTGCCGTCCCGCAACACGTCGCCGCGTAAGCGGCATCGATTTTCTAACGCGGCAAGAGCCGCACATTTATTCAACCTGCCCGGTGGGGATATTCCCCATCGGGGATTGTCTCGTCGGGCCAATTTCTTTGGAGTGGAAATGGCTTCGTTTCAGGTTCTCGTGGGTGGCTTTGCAATCGTCGCAACCAACGGCGCCGAAGGTGGCCGCCAGCGGGTAGGGAAGTCAGAGGCTGTCGCGTTCGACGTGATTGATCGGACGGCCAGTGGCAATACCGCATACGCGTGCCGCGACAAAACTTTTGTGGATGCGTGGGATTTTTGCGCGCATCGCCTTCTTGTTACTGCGACCCCTCGGCCGCACTGAACCGCTAAAGCGAAAACGGCTCCCCAGAATTCAGGGGAGCCGTTTTTTTTCGTCCGTTCGTTCCGTTCATCGCATGATCGCGACGCAAACAGCAGCGATGACTGCGAAGACCTTCCACATGCGCCACAACCCGCTAGACCAAATGGCGCCGGCGGCACCCGTGAGAAGCAGCACGACGCATACATTGTTATTGACATGCATGCTCGCGAGCAGCGCACCGAACCACCAGAGCGCGAGCGACGCGCCGAAGATGATCGCCCGGCGTGTGAAGAGCGGCAGCGACATGAATTTCGTGTAGTACCTGGTGAGTCGATCGTCGGTGTCCAATTACTCCTCCTTGTTCTTCGCGAAGTGCTCGACGACATTCAGGCTCTTCCAGCCCGCGATGCCCGCAGCAATGACGGTCGCGATAAAGAGCCACGAGCGCGGCTCAGTCAGTGGCAAACCGTGGCGCACGATCTCGATAAACTCCAGCATATTCTTCCCCTCGGTGGTGATTGCCGCTTCGATGCACCGCGCCGCGCGCCGTGAACATCGAAGCCATGACCCATCATCGCATCATTGCGCCAAAGTCAAGTCTTGGTCAGAAGAACGCGTCAAATGCGTCAGCGATTTGTTTCGAGTCGTGAGATTCGGGACCATTTTGCTCGTTGACTGAGAGAATCCGAACCCCTTCGACACTCGATTCAGTCGCAACTCGAGTGAGCGGCGAAGGTTGACCGGAAACCGGCGACTGGATGAAATTGCGCTCCGGCGCAGCGATGCCATCGACATGATGCACCGCGACTTGCCGCTCAGTTTCGGACGTGACGGTAATCCCCCGCAGTGCTGCTTCGGCGAGTGATCGAAGCAGCGCCGCGCGGACCCTGGCCGAGCCAGCCTGACTGAGCTTCTCGTAAAGGAGGGGCGTGGTCACCGCGTCGATGACCAGCTTCATGTCGAACTTGTGGTTCATGCTTTCGCGGCCGCGCGCTCGCGGGTCAGGCCCGCCTCGCCGACGATCAGGAAGCCCTTTGCATTGGCTGTGCAGGGCGAGTCGATGACTTCGAGCGTCACACGCGGGAACGCCTTGCGGATGGCGGCCGCATACAGAGCGCCACCGCCGCCCGACAGGATGATCGAGCGCACGTTCGTGAGCAGGCCGACGCTGTTTTGCATTTCCTTCACCACACCGGCGATAACAGGCTGCGAGCGTTCGAGGTAGGGATCGAGGTCGATATCGTTGCCGTAGAAAAAGAATGGCTTTCGCTCACGAAGCGCCTTGTCGATCAGTTCGATATCTTCGACCTGCTCGTCCTGGTCTTTTTTGATAAGTCCGGCGATGTGTTGATAGATCTGTGAAGCGCCACCAGGAAGGCCGTGACTACGCTTGTCGTCCATCGTGAACCCGTTGGCATAAACCCAGTCGGTCGTGAAATAGCCCACGTCGATCACCAGATGAGCGCTATCGCGACCGAACTCGCTCTGCCGGTTTGCGGACGCGGCGACGAGGGAGCCAAGCGGCTGCGGAATCACCACAACCTTGTCGATCGAGATGCGACCCGGGCCATAGTCGAACGTGCCAGTAAAGCGGTCGCGCAACGCACCGGAGTACTTTTTCATGTTGTGGACGGGCAGGCCCAGCACCAGTCGCTCAATCTGGGTGACGCCAGCGAAGTGGATTGCGCCGAAGAGCAGGGCGGCGTAGTTATCGGACAACACAAAATCATTGGACAGCGCGCGTCCTGTTTTGCCATACGCGGCCGTGAGCGAGACGTCGGGGCCCACCTCGTATTCGATCTGCTCGATGACGATCGTTGCGACCTTGCGTGCGGCGAGCACGCTATCACCATAGCCGGAAAGAGCGTGACTGGCAGCGAGCGGCGCAAGCGAAGGAAACATGCCGGTGGCGATGGTGCCGCTTGCCGCACGGTGCGCATATTTGGTGTTGCCGTAACCGACGTCGATTGCGAAGACCGAAGTTTTCAAGATGACTCCATGCGTTAGGTGAGCCGCGCACCGAAGTGTCAGAAAACTGATAGAAAACTATCAGTTAGAGTCGCCTCGGCCACGCGGGGCCGACGAACTATCAGATATCTGACAGATAAGTGTCAGTTCGAACGTTGCGTCGGATCTGTCGGAGCAAACTGACACTTTTCTGTCAGTTCTACCTGGTTTCAGTCTAGCGAGCGCGTAGCGAAGTCAAGTCAACGAAAGCCGACCGGTTCTGCCCATCTTTCGGCGTGCGACGCTTGTGCGAGTAGCCTTATCCTTGGCTTACCTACCGCGTCTCTGACGCATCGAATGCGAGTGCAAGGCACCTGCACGTCTATACCCTATGCCCGCAACGGGCCAGAAGTACCCCACTGACCGGGCCGCACAGTGATGCGGCCTTTTTCTGAAGTAAATCAAGTCCGAGTTGCTCCACGTTGAGGACCACTGGACAGTGCGATATCCATACGATTGGCGGCGGTTTGCCGCGTTGTGGCGCGTTGAGGACATGTGGATAGCCCGGACACCGGGCACTTTCCGCAACTCAGCAGCGTCTGTACACGCCCTTACAGCTACGGCTGGGTGCGTTCGACTTGCCCGACACACAGCGGCAAGGATGAACGTGCTTGGGGGCGGGGGAAGCCTTGCGGGATCGGCAAAGGCCGGATCATCGCGATTCCCTGACGGAAGAGGACACGGCGCGCGCGGCCGTACACAAAACGCGTACAGGCATTACCCGGCATTTAGCACCGGTCCGGAGATCCGCGAAGCGGAGCACGGCTCGGAGACGCGAAAGCGTCGTGCTGGCAGGGTAGCCACGAAGCTGCATCGCGCGGGTAGTGCACCGCGCAGCGCGACGGCAGAGATGCCACGCGCGGAATACGTCAGCGGTGTATTGCGCGAAGCGCGATTCAGGCTGGCAGGCAGCAGGTTGGACGGTCGGACGCATGCTCTTCCCATGTGTCTGGTCGATCGGATGGAATCGCTAAAGGCCCGGAAGGCAGGACCCATGCGACGGGGATACGACGCAGCCGCACAGCAGCGGCGAACAGGCACGCTCAGGAGATCGGGTAACGGCATCAGGTAGGGATGCTGCGATCGACGGGCGAATTCGGAACAACGAGGGATCGCGGCGCAGCGCCGCGGCGGAGGTATCGGATGCCCGCAATCTTGAACGTGCGCGCAATCGTCAACGGATACGGGTTTGGACCTGAATTCCGGGATGCGCTGCTCAAACTTTTCGATGAGAACGTCTCACGCGTACACAGCACCACACGGATCAGCAACAGGCCGTTGTCGATCAAGACCCAGGAGTACCGCGCGGCCAAGCTTTGCAAGGCGTTCAAGGAGTTGCGAGAAGGCGGCTTCGCGCTCCAGACGCCTTGGTCACTGAAAGAGAAGCATGTGAAGTTTTTGGTCGGCGCATGGATCAAGGCTGGGCAGAGCGGCGGCACGATCGAGAACAAGCTGACGTACCTTCGCGCGCTTGCGCAATGGATGGGCAAGACAAAGCTGGTCGGCTCCCTTGACGACTACGCGGACCGGGAAGCGCTCGGCCTGAAGCGGAGTTACGTGGCAACGGAAGATAAATCATGGGCGGCGCACGGTGTCGACGCGGTGGCGAAGATCGAGGAGATCGCGCAAACGTGTCCGTATACGGCTGTGCAACTGAAGTTGCAGGCGGCGTTTGGCTTACGCATCGAAGAGAGTTTCATGCTTCGACCTGCGGAGGCTGCGCGTAACCCGGGAATGCTCGCAGTGACGCGTGGCACGAAGGGCGGCAGGCCGCGTGAGGTTCCCATCGAGACGAAGATTGGAATACTGGAAGAAGCGGCGAGACTCACTAACGGATTGACTGGATCGACGGTCCCGGCAGATCGGACGTTAAGCCAGTGGCGTGACTGGTACTACTACGTGCTTGAGAAGCACGGCGTCACGAAAAGAGGCATGGGCATCACGAGTCACGGTCTTCGGCACGAGTATCTGCAGACGCTCTATAAAGAGACGACTGGCATGGAGGCTCCGATCAAGCGCGCTGGCGAACGCCCTGACCCGCAACTTCATGAAGAGGCAATGCGCCGCGTGGTCGAAGCCGCCGGTCACTCGCGTCTGACCAAGTCGGGCGCCTACCTGTCGACTTTCGCGATGCAGGACCGGATGCAGCGGAAGCTGCCAACGGTAGACGAAGCGCGAAGCGCGCTGGGCGCGGCGGCTGGCAACAAGAGTCACGCCGCAAAGGCGCTGGGTATCTCACGGCAGGCGCTTTACCGGATTCTTGGAGCGATTGAAAACCACGGCTAGAATCCGGTTTCGCGGAAATGGACCGCAATATTGTGTGTCATACGGCCCACCGAGAGAGCTGGCGTTGCCGCACAATGAATCGTCTCTCAGGTTCTGACATCGGCACTCGGAATGTGTCAGGACTTTTTTGTAGCCGGCTCTTTGCAGCCGGCTTTTTTTTCGGTCGGCCGGGAATGGCTCGGTTCGACCCTGAAGAGACACTCGACCTTCTCGTCAACAGACGTTCGCGAGCCTCCTCGCCTAGTCTACCCAGCCTGGGGTAAGGTGTTTTCAGCGGCTGGCACCTCGCGTTCTTCCTAGGCTGGCAAGACGCCGAACGATGCAGTAGCGCTGGTCGAGAGATTATATTTCTGGCTTCGCGTGCACGGCTGTCGCTCCTATCATTGAGCGTCGAACCGACGACATCACGCCGGTTCCCACATCTGTAGTTATGCGGAATGGGCGTAAATATTGAGCGAATACCGCTTATCGCAATTACAAGCCATCAGTTTGGATAGGTTCTCACTGTTGATCGATTCGATAGTCTCTTGGCGGTCGGAGAGATTGCAACCTTCACCCATGGAGATGGACATGGCCGCGTCAATCGATGGAACTCTGTTTAAGGAAATTATGGCCGAGATGCGTGAACACACGCACAAGCGCCTGACCAATCTCCCCGCCGCCGGTGAAAGCGAGGAGGAGAATCATCTTGGGGACTACGTTCCGTCGCAACGGCTTCATGAGGGCTACTCGCGTCTCCGGTCCGTGCCGTTGACGGTTTCGAATGACGACCAGCTCGACGACGCGATACAGCAAATCAAGGCAACAGGGAATTCTGGGGCACGCACAGCCGCAAATAACAGCCAGTCTGGCATCACAAACGCTCTTAACACATATAGAGGCGATCGGGATGATGACGAGTTCAGGAGCAAGATGGAGTCGATTAGCAATCGTGCCCAAGATGATTTTCGAAAGGCGATCGACGCCACTTACGACAAGGCGCAGCAGGTCGCACAGAGCTTAAGCCCAAGCCAGCAGAATGCCGTTATTTCGCTATTGGTGAATTTGGAATCAGCTTTACAAGCGATCTGGAACAACATTTTTAGTTTAATCAAGGATGCAGTCCGGGACATAGGCAAATATATCCAGGGCGCGCCGAGCAACATTGACGACCTTTTTGCAAAAATTGCCGCTTACATTAAGAGCGTTTTCTAGACTTCGCCTATGCCGCCCCCAAGTGGCGATCTGCGGCACCCCATTTAATTTCGGAGCCGGAATCAGTGCGATTGATTCGCAAGACTGGCCAAAACAGACACTGGAGAGCGCAGGGACCCTCGCTGACTGGCTTCCGTCTGTCACCGCTGCTTATCAGTGGACAGAGGCGATAGGTTCCCAGGAATTCACGGTGGTCGCTTTATCGGTTGACCGTTGATTCACCCGCGATACTAACGAGTGCATCGTCTTCGATCGCTAACGATCTGGGCGGGTGAATTGAACGGCTCAAATTGGCCGATCCCGGCGGTTCGAAGCTCACCGATGACCGAGCGGCGCGGAGCCGCTCCCCAACTTCTGCAGCCGACCCGAAGCGGTCAGTGGAATTTGCTCGCAGCGGTCATTCGGCCATAGGATTTTGGCGTTGGAAACATTTCTAGCCTTTCTCACCCGTGCACCGTATCCGGCACTTGTTTACTCACGCGTAGCGACGGACTCAGACGCTACGGCGCAGACCAAGAGGCGCACTCGAGGTTCTGCATCTCGCGGGATCGTTGAATCGGATCGGCCATCTCCCGCCCGACGGTTTGCGAAGTTGAATTAACTCGGATCGTTTTCAGGCAACCAACCCTCCTCGATCCGCTTTATCAGCATCGTGTCATTCCAGGAGCCTCGAATGGGGAGCTTTCGCTGCTCATCGGTAATCGAACCGACGCGCCATTCCTTCTCACCATCCCACAACCACCAGTCGACCACTTTCCCGACGGCAGGATCGACAACGCCAGCCCGGAACACCGGGACGTCCTTCGAATGATCCGGAATGGCATACCTGCCGATCTTGCGAACAATGCCACGAGAGAGCGCGGCTCCAGCAGGGAAAAAGATCCAGAAATTCGTTTCTATCGCTACTAGCGATTCAAAATCCGTAGGTGCGTCCGCGAACACGCCCGGCAACACCCGGATCAGCGAGCCCATCAGAACGCTTTTCTTCACATACTGGAAGTATGCGTCGCCGCCGGACGTCCGGATTGCAAAGACGTCTCCTGAACGAATCACGTTGCTCTCCCCGTATAACTATTGGACGAGGCATTGTCGACGATCTACGCGCAGGTGTCGACCGACCTCTTCTGGCCGACTGCCGCCCGGCGCGGTCGGCCTGACCCAACCCCGAAGCGGCCGGCTGACCCGTGCCGCGATCGAACATCATCTGAATTGCCGCGCGCAACTGACGCCGTGTCGCCTCGAGTTTCGATAGGCGAATAGTCATCTCCCCCCAACTGAGGTTCATAAGGGTCGTGGGAACAGGGAAAGACGGCGTCACCAACGATCGCGATCGGGCATTCCGTCTATCGCCGCGGCGATCCGGTTCTCGAACATCAGGTCGGAGTGCTCCTGCGGTGTCGGAATCGTCGGAAACTGGATGTAGCGATTGCCGTCGACATCGAGCCACTTCACGAGCTGTACCAGCTTGCGGTAGCGAGCGGCGTCGCGCAGCACGGGTTCGATCGGCCAACTCTCGATTGTCGCAACTGATGCGTCGACCAGACGTTGGGCAAGCATTTTGAAAAGTGGTCCGCGCGTCTCCCAGTCCTCGTCATTGCGGGAGAGCATGTCTATGACCATCTGTGCGTCGCACGCACCGACTTCTTTTTCGATGAGGTCGCGCAGGTCCCCTTCGGTAACCTTAGGCCGGCTCAAGCGCCTGTTCCAGATGGGAGCCGCCTCTTTCAAAGCGTCGGCCTCGTTTTCGGCATAGGGAAACCAGGGCGTCGACATGCCGCAGTCTGCGCAATATATGCAGGCGAGACGTTCGGTTTGAGGAGCGTACGGAGGGCGCCTGAGGGTGTCGCCGATTTTGGGCGGCCCGGCATGCCGTCCGAACTGGCCGTAGTCGAATCCGGTTTGACCGATCTCCGCGACGACGCGTTGGGAAAGGCCAACGGTAGCCCGGCCGCCACAGTGGTCGCATGGGTAGAGCTGTTCGTACATTTTCCGAAATCCCGCGTTCCAATATTTATCCTGGATTATCGTTGGACATTGGAGACGCGAGAAGCCTAATTTACATTCGGAAAGGTCCTTTATTCAGCGCCGGATAATAGAAAAGGGAAAGTCTGGGGAAAATCATCATGGATGCGGCCATCAAGCAGCCGCCCAGCGGCTTTTTTACCGATTCGATCCATTGTCTGACGGAATGCGCTTGGGCCGAGCAGACACCAATTGTCGTTGTAATCGAAAAAACCACTTTGGATTTTACTTCTATCGCGTCCGATTAAATCGCCGCCGGCAGATAAATTGCCCGGCGACCATTCTCCCCATTGTTTGAAGTGGTAGGCAACTCCGGCCGCGGCGCACTGGTCGCGCAGCGATCTCGCCCACGATGGATGCATTGGGCGCGCGCCCCGGCCGCTCTCACCGCCAACGAAGATGCCGTCGATCATCGGGGGAGCCTGCAGTTCGTTAGGCTTACCCCAAGGGCCAATCCAGTCGTACAGGCTGACGGGACCGAGCAAAGGCTCCATCGAGAGGAAGCGGGTGCCAACGGGAGCGTTGATCAGCTTGTCAATATCCCGGTCGGCTTCAGTCTGGTTGACGATCGTCGCGCCGAGCCACACATTGTCGGGGGTGCCGTCGGGGAACATCGCGCCGAGCATCGCGGACGCGTTGCCGATGCGCTTGGTTAGAGGCATCCAGATCAGGTGCGGGGTGGCGAGGATGAGCTTGCCGAATCGCTCACGCGCACCCGCTGGCGCGGCATTGTCGAACGGATCGCAAACGCTGGGAAACACCTTCCGACTCTGACCGGCGCGGGCGGCCGATGCATTCCAGCGCACTGGCTTTGACCAATGCGCCTCGCTGTACGTGCGTCGCTCCGCGCCCGGCCCCCAGTTTTCGCCGCGGCGAAGCCAGTGGTTCATCGACTCCGCGTAACAGTGGTCACAACCCGGGCCTACTTTCTGGCAGCCTTCCCAGGGCGACCACGTCATGTCGGTCCATTCGATTGCGGTAAGTGCACCCATGACGATCCTCCTACGCTTCGAGTTCGAGGTGTAGGGCAGCCAGTGATCCGCGCAGCCTTGCCCGCGCTTCAATGCTGCCCAGCCATACCCTATAGGTGACTGCGTCGAGCGAACTGTTTTGCATCGGCACAATCGCGTGGTCGAGCCGCAAGCCGGTGACGTTCAGGCGATCGAGTGTCTGCGCATCAGGTACTACCCAGAAATACCAGCGCTGGACGAAGTACCACCACGTTTTGGCGCGCTCGAGCTCGGCCCATGTCGCAGTGAAGTCGAGCACGGAGCCGACAGCGCTGAAAAAGACGCAGCGGATTCCATCGGGCGTGAGGGCGGCGGCTACTACCTGCCGGCCGTTAGAAATGGACTGTGGGTCATGCGCTGCGCAGCCAAGTGCCGGATAGCGACCCGCCCAGTCGAGCGCGCGTGAAATTGCGCGCTCCAGGAAAAACGATTTGCCTTGCATGGATGCCTCGTTGGTTGGTTGCCGCTCGAAGCGAGCTTAGAGGCATCATGGCGTGCAGGACGGAAAGTCAAGGTAGCGCGCGCGACGGCGCGCGACCCGGTCAGGCTACCGTCTGTTGTGGCCGCTTGAGGGTTGCGATCGTTTCGAGGATGAGTCCGACTCCGCCGACGATCCCGATCTCATCGTTCGGGATGTTCAGCGCCTGCCGGATCGAGGCAAGGTCCCGGGCGGCATCGCGATAGAGGTGCTTGTACTCGTCCGGTTCTTCCGCATGGTTCAGCAACTCCTCGACAGCCTCGCACGCCGAGTTGGGGATGTCGCGGGGCGACTGCGCAGGGAACACGCCGTGCTTCAGGAAAACATCGCGGATCACGGTGCGGTTAATGTCGAGGTACCTGAACCCGCGACCGGCCGGCAGCGCCTGCAGTAACTCGTGCGCGGACCTACCCCATGCGGAGTTTTTGTCGTCCGACGGGACCAGCGCGCGCAATGCCTCCAGCGTGAGCCGCTCAAACTGCGTGCCTGCGGACGCGCGCGGCGAATCCGGGTGCGCAGATCTGAGACGCTGACCATCGCGCCAGGCCATGCGAAGCGCGGCCTGTGTCGAGGCCGTCTCGTTCGGGTAGTGACGCCTGACCCATTCGTGGCTCAATACGCGTTCTTCGTCGGTCCATGTGTCGCCTTCGGGAAAAAGCGCAACAGCGTCCATCGCACGGTCGACTTTCGCGATGAGACAAGCCAGCTGCTCCCGCAGCGCGTCAAGCCACAGCCGGATGGAGTCTGGTCTCCCATTCAGGACGAATGGCGAGGCCGCGTAACGGGTGAAGTTCAAGGCATCCTGCAAGATTTCGGCGAGTTGTGGCGACATGGCGTCTCCTGTTCAGAATGTACAGATAAGCGATCGAGGCGGGCGCGCAGTCAGCACGGCGATGCAATGCGCGAGGGCGGGAGCACGACTTCTTCCAGGGCTTGCCGTTCGATATCCCATTCGACGGCGGGAATGCGGCGCGCGGCGCGTAGTGCCTGCTTTTCCCTCTTGCGTGCCTCGTACAAAGCGACGCCGTTCATCCCGTAAACCTCAATGTGAGTCTCCGGAGCGGTATCGCGCAGGATGAAATCGGGAAGCATGTCGTCTGCTGGCGACATGCGCACGGGCTTGACGAAACTGCGGCGCTCAGCGACTAGCCGGTTCGCCATAGCGACCTCGTGTATCGAGTCGCAGGGCACAAATGCCTGTGAGCAAAGCATCGCTGCGAGGTCGACGACCCTGAGATGGCCCTTTGACGTTCGCTCAACGAGAAGGAGGGCAACGACGCGAGCGCTTCGATCGCCGAACGCACGCCACGCATGGGCATGGGTGCGCTGTGCGTGCTCGATGAGGCCAGTGCTCGCGTAATACTTGCGAACGCTCTGACGCAAGGCAATGGCGTGCCCGTACTGCGTAGGTGCCACCTCGCTTACCTCGCCCAGAACGAGTCCACGGCGCGTCGTCCCCTTGTCCGTTGTCAGTCGTGAAACGAACGCATCGAACTCGGCGTTGATCTCGGAACGATGCGCCTCATCAAAGCGACGCATGATGTGCAGGACGTTCTGCGCTTCTGCGCCGTTAATCAGCGCCGTGCCGATCTCCGCGAGTAGCTGGCTGTTGCAGTGTCCCCAGTGCCGCGACATGGCTGCGCCGATCCATCGATTCAGGCCTGCTTCAGTCCACAAAGTCTGGAGGAACGCCAGGAGGGTCGCAGAACGGCGGCTCTGGCGGGTTGAAGTCGACGGGGCAGAACCGCGTGAACCGGTAGCGGTTTCGCGCAGTGTTAGCGCGGCGTCGAGCTTGACGTTCAGACCTGTGGGCGTCGCGAGAATCGCAGCAGTAGAGTCGCCAACGTCGGTTGGCTTCACGACGTTGGGGTCCTTGAAGAAGTCGCAGTCTTTCTTATGACGATGGCCGCCTTCTGGCCAGCCGGCGAGGTGAAGCAAAGAGCCGTAACGGCGGATCACGAGCTGCAGCGGTGCTGTGCCCGTTGTGCACAGACAGACGGCATAGCCGGGCGTGACCTTCGCGCGTTCAAGACGTTTTACATAACGCGCGGGGTTGTCCTGCACGTCGCCGAGCGGTACGGTCTCGCCGTCAAAGGATACGTCATACATGTCGGGTCTCCATAGAAAATGGCCGCGCCGTCTGGAAGGCGGTCAGTCAGCGCGAAAAGCCGCATAGTGCAGGGCGGTAGCGGCGTTTTAATGGACATGTTCGCTGTCGTTGGTCAGTGACTTTCGTCGGGGCGATACTCCCGTCCCGTAGCCTTGTCGGTGAGGAACCACTTGCCGCTTGAGAGCAAAGTGACATGGCAAAGCGGATACCGCTGTTGCATCACGTCTTTCCTACGCCTGAGCTGTCGATCGCGGATTTCGCGCCGAAGGTCAGCAAGCATGCTCAGAACGACACTCGCCGCTATTACCGTTGCCATCACCGCAAGAGAGAGCCATGTTGGCCAGTGGTGGGCCTGCGCAAGGGGAGAGAGAACTCTCCAGACCGCCCACAAGACCATGGTGGCTGCCGCGATGGGGAACAGGAACAGGTCGATCACGGCTGCGTTTCCTCCACGGCAGCCAGCACTGGGCGTGCGGGACGAAGGCGGATACGGCCGGGTACGGGACATTCAAGCTTTGCAGCAATCGCGCGATCTACGGCGCGTCGGAACATGTTCGACAGGCCAAGATTCGGACCAAAACTGATGCTACAACCCACGGTGAGCATGAAAACTGTCATGCAGAACGTGATCAGTGTCGTGCCGAGCGTCATCACGCCGGCCGGTTGGAGTTGAAGTAACGTCGACATGATGGCCTTCGACCCTGAGGGATCGATCCAGGCCTGAAACACAAACGCCCAGAAGAGCAGCACCGGTGTCAGCACGAGAGACAGCAAAGCGCACCTGATGAGGAAGGCAAGGAGATTCATGAACTGGGCGGCATAGTTACGCGCATCGCTCAATGCATTGAGCTTGATATCGATTGTTTCGATCACGCCGATCTCGCCAACACGTGCGTCGTTGACGATGACTTCGAATCTCGAGCCGGATTGGTGAACCTCGTCGCGCCGTTCCACGAGTTTGCGGATTCGCGTGCGGCGGCCGAACTCGACGGTGAATGCGGCAAGGGCCGAAGTCACTGTTGGTAGGAAGAAGCCCTCGCTCAGTCCTGCGGGGATCAGGATGACAAATACGCATGCCGCGACTGCGGCCGCGAATGCGAGAGTTCCTGCGGTGTTCGTTGGGTAGTTCGGTTTCGACATAGGGTCCTCAGACGGAAATGATGCCCACGCGCGGGCGTAACTGATTGTCGGATTCCCGGCCACTGGCAAGAGCCCCAAAAGGTGATGGCTTCCGCCGAGCTTTCATGGCGAAATGCTCTAAAGCCATGAGCCAACGTGACTCAAAAGCTGCATGGTTTTGTCGAGCATTCCGGGTTAGGCACCTGAGCCGGATCGGGTCACTCTCTTGTGCCACTCTCTGGTGCCGCTCTCGCGTGCAAGCCGGGTAACCGCCTTCGGGCGGGCGGCTCGCGACGAACAATCCACAGGGTTATCCAGAAAATCTGTGGATAACTGTCACATGAAGCGGCGGGGCAAAGCGCCGGGAAGATCGCCTGATTCATGTCCAACGGGCGGCACGTCCACCATTGATGTCGACACGTCTAAGGAGGGCGCTTGCTCACGTGGTTTGCAAGTCTGACGCGTTGGACGCTCGCAATCCACGAAAGGAGGAGCGAACGCTCATGCGGGCGGTGAGAGACCGCGCAATGATCGCTGACAATGTCGATCTGAGCGCGGCAACGATGTACAGAGCGGCGAAAGCTGTACGCATTTACTGGCCTTTTTGACCAATCTGCCGGTCAGCTATCCGTTATCTTCGTCTCATCTAACGCGTCTGTGACGCATCGACCGAAGCGCCCACGCGGCGCTTTTTCTTTACCCCGACGGGTTTCACACCCGTTGCGGGCGTGTTCCCGTCCAAACCCGGGAGCAACATGAACATCCAACGGCTGCTTCGAATCGGCATGCAGATGCATTGCCTCTCATACGAGACACACGACCGCCTGTTGCGCATCGTGCGGTCCAAGAAGCGCTACTCGACCCACTACCGGGCCGCGGCTTTGCGCCTTCTGGTTGTTGCGGCACCCGAATCATTGACCGGCGGATTTCCGTTCGCCGAGCGTCGTCGCCGGGTACGGAACCACTACGGAATCTGACCTGCAGTATTCATGCGCTTCGGCGCGACAAACCAGCCCGCTCGCGGGCAAATCATTTACCCAGACGGGACCACTCCCGACTGGGCGTGCTCTCCCGTCACATCCACAAGGGAAGCACCATGTACACAGCACTCGTTCAACAGTTCAAGGACGCCCAGACGAAGGCGGCCGCTGCCTATCTGGAAGTCTGCGCGGCGGAATCCGCTGCGTTCCCGAAAGATTCGGATTATCCGTATCGCGCGGCGAGCGTCCGGTCGGAATACTCGACCGCGCGTGAGCTTTCAGACTTTTGCACCCGCCTGGCTCATGTGATGGTCGGTGAAGCGGTCCGTCGCTTTTCACCTCCAGGCGGTCGGCTCGAAATCAGGGACGAACAGGAGCTGGCGAATGCGTCGATCGATATTTCTGGGGCGCTGAAGGCTGGCAAGTGCCCGGATTTCGACGCCTTCTGGGCTCACCTCGAACGCACGTTCAGCGGTGACGCCGGCAAACGCATCGGTCTCGTTCAGGCTGCAAAGCTGGTGATCGACGGCTTTGGGCTTCGTCCCGAATCGGAGATCAAGCGCACCAGCAGCGCGATCGTCCTGGACGCTCGTATCTGGAGCGAGCCGGTATTTCGTTCGAGCGCGCGCAAAGCCACCTACCATTCGTCCACCACGGCCGCCGGTTTGATTCGCGGACTCGCTGCATTCGCGTCGAATGCGGGATTCGATGTCCTGTCTGCGCAGCTTACGCGTGGTCATCTGGTCGATTACCAGTTCACCACGCGGGAAAAGGTGTCGCTCGACGGCCTCGATATCGTGATGTTCAACGAGAAGTGGCAGTTCAAGTTCGCCCATCAGGTGGGCGACGCACTCTCGTTGTTCATCAGCGAGTATGGCGCTGAGCACCTGGCGAATCGCAACCGTTACTGAGGTGGCGCGATGATCCGTCAACGCATTATCGAGTTCTCCCGCTGTATCAGGCAAACCTACGGCCTGCCGCAGGACATGCTCGTCTCGGTTATCACGGCGCGAGATCGCTACACGCCGCGGTTTCGAGCTGCCGCGCTTCGCAATCTGGTTTGTGATGCGCCACTGGTCGTCACGCGTGGCATGCCGTACGCCGCTCGTCGCCGCGCCGTGCGCAGGTTCTATCAGGTTTGACTGTCGGGCGGTTCTTCGTTAGCCGCCATCTTTCTACTGGCCCGCATTTGCGGGCCGTTTCTTTTTATGGAGTCGCAATGGAGCAAATGGATCTGATGGAGTTGCTCGAAGCGGACTGGTACGCGCCGCTTCGAAAACTCGTAAGCCTCGGCTCAAAGGATGAAGGCGTAGCGCATCAGGGCGAACTGCACATGGCGCGCCAGCGGCATCTGGGGCAGTTTTTCACCCCGGATGCCATCGCGCTGTTCATGTGGCAGTTCGTCCGCAGCTTCCTGCCGAAACGCAAGGTGTCCATTCTGGACAATTCGGTAGGGTCGGCGCGCCTGCTGCAGTACGCGAATCCGGAGCACCACGCGCTGTATGGCGTCGACGTGCATGGGGACGCGATCACTGCGGTTCAGGCTGCGATGGAGGCCGCCGGATTCGACTGCGATTTCCGGCGTGCCGGGATGGAAGACATCCATCCCAGGTCGTTCGATATCGCGCTGATCAACCCGCCTTTTTCGCTGCACCTCGAATCGCCGCACCTGAAGCCTCTGCCGGGTACGACGTGGGGACGGTACGGCGCGGGCACCTCGGCGCTGAGCCACGAGTACGCGCTTCAACAGGCGCTCGACGCCGCGCAGGTCGTCGTCGCACTGCTGCCTCTCACTTTCGCGGAAGCAATCGCGTCCGCCACGTACGACAGTGAGTCGCCCTTGCAACGGGCGGCGCACCGTCTCGCCGGCTTCTTCGAGATGCCGTCTCAGGCCTTCAGGGAGGAAGGCGCGAATGTTCGCACGGCTGTGCTGGTCTTTGACCGCTACCGGCTCAAGATCGGCCAGTTTGTCCGCGAGCAGGTGACGGATCTGTCTGCAACCGTCGGCGATCTGCGGCTGCATTTTGATGAGAGCGTGTATTCGAAGCCGAAGCTGGGCATGCAGTCGCTGGATGAATCGCAGCCCGCAATCACACGTCCGGTAACGGGCGATCAGCGGGTCACGATCTGTCATGACGGGCGCCGCATCTCTCTGCAGTTCCGATGTGGGTTCGTCGAGGCAATGGTGCTCAATCACGTGCTGGTAAGCCGGATATTCTCGCGCGACGGACATCGGTTGCCACGCGGAATGCGATACGCCGGGCAGGGTCTGCTGGATATGGAGACGTATCTGGTGCAGGACGACCCTTTCGAGGCGCTTAACCGGCTGGTCGAGCGCATAGAGTCGGCAGGCGGCAAAGCAGAGTTCGCGCCCGGCTTCGTTGATCATTTCGCCAGACGCGTGCGCAGGTCGGCACGCCAGGCAGTTCCGCTGCGTCACGAAGTCTGGACAACGGGAGCGCGATCAGCGGAATCGGTCACGGGTGTCGCACGCGCGACGCACAAGATCGATCCAACGAAGTGGGCGAGCCCGCTTGTGCGCGCAGGCGATACGGTCGTTTTCGCACGTGAAGCGGACGGGCGTTACACCTACACCGTGAACGGCATGACGAACATGCTCTCCGTCGACGAACTCAACGCGCGGTTCAACGTTGAGAATGTTGCTGAGGGATGGGAGGTCGTGCACGAGGGGCTTGCGTCGCAGTATCCGCAGCATGCGGCGCTCCTTCGTCATCGTATGAAGGCGCTTGGTATCGATCAGTGGCTGAATTGGGATTTCCAGCAGGACGATCTGATCGAGACATTGATGAAGCCGCAGGGCTGTGTCATCGCGTGGGAGCAGGCGTGCGGCAAGTCTCGCCTGTCCATCGCGCTGATCCTGCTGTCGGGCGTCAGGCGTGGTCTGATCGTCGTTGAGGCACGACTGATCGGCGAGATGCTGAGTGAGCTGGCCCAGCTGCCGATCGACCCCTCGATCGTGAAGGTCATCGACGGCGAGGATGATCTCAACGATCTTCGCCAGGTAAACCTGATCTCATACGAACGTCTGCGTATGCCGGTGGATCGGGCGAAGTCCGCGCGCGTCACGTATGCGCACAAGCTGCGCCGGCGCATCGGCCTGCTGGTGGCTGACGAAGGCGAGCGGCTTGCCAATCCGACGAGCGATCAGAGCCGTGCGCTCTGGCAGCTGTCCGGGCGGCGGCGCTATGTCCTGACAGGCAGTCCGATTCCTAACTACCCGCGTGATGCCTTCGGGCTGATGGCGTTTTCGGGCGGTGACGGGACGGCGGCGCAGCCATACGGGTACCGGCGCGGCTACATCGAGCCGAACTGGATCAACTCCGTAGAGTTCGCGATGCGCGGCGTCGATCGTTTCCGTGATGACTTCGTTGTACTGGAGTGGGTCACGTGGCAATTCGCGGAGAGCCTGCAGGAAGGGGCGAAGCGCGAAGTGCCGAAAATCGGAAACCTGCACGCGTATCGCGCGATGCTGGCACCGCACGTCAAGCGCAGGCTGGTATGCGAGCCGGACGTGTCGCGCTACATTCAGATCGATCCACCCATCATCACGACGCACACGGTGGACTGGGACGCACAGCATCTGGCGGTCTATCTGGAAGCGGCCGACGAGTTCGCGGAATGGTACCGGCGCTCACGCGGCGACAAGAAAGCCTGCAATCTCGTGACGATTCTCGCGCGCATCCGTGCCGTGCACTTCGCTGCCAACTATCCGCAGTACGGGATGGAAGGCGTCGAGCGGCTCGGGGGACTGACGAGCAAGCAGCGCGCGGTTATTTCCCGCATGCGGGAGGTCGCCGCGCAGGGAAAGCAAGCCATCGTGTTTGCTGAGAACCCGGGCGTGCTCAATGCGATCGCGAAGGAGCTGTCGTCCGAGGGTGTGGACACGGTTCTGTTTCATGGCGAAATCCCAATCCGCAAGCGCGTTGCCGACAAGGACCGGCGCTTCATCACCGGGTTGGCAACCGGGTTGCTGTCGACGAAGGCCTCCGGTCGCGCGGGCTACAACCTGCCGAACGCGGACTATGTGCTCTTCTATGACCGGTCGTGGACGTGGCGCATCGAGTATCAGGCAATGCGGCGCGCGCTGCGCTGGAACCGGAAGGGCGTGCTGAACGTGGAGTATTTCCATCTCCCGGGCAGCGTCGACGAGTACCAGGCGCAAATGGTCGCGCATAAACGTGACTCGATGCAGGCTGGACTGGACTGGGCGACGCCCGAGCTGGAAGACGAGACGTTCCTGCACATGGACTCGCTGCTCGACCGCTTCGTGGACGATCTGGCGATCATGCATGAACAGACTGCCGCAGACATGCGGAAATTGTTAAAGGAGGCAGCTTGAAAGACCTGAATGTGTCGGTATCGGTTGGCGACGGCGTCGTCACGGTGAAACGTGAAGGGACGCGCCGCGCCGTGGTCGCCAATGTGCTCGGTCGTGTCGAACGCGATGGCGTTGAGCTGTTGTGTCTCGACCGACTCGTTCATGAGCCACATGAGGAGGCCTTCATCGGCTGGAATGTGGCGGGCGCGGTGACCACGATGTTGACGCGCGCGGTGCCACAGCCCGCGTCAACGCCTGCTTGAGCGACTGGATTCACAGTCCTTTATCTTGAATCAGCCCGGCAGAAATGCCGGGCTTTTTTTTCGTCGGCAGGCATGTTCCGACCCGAAGGAGCCTACCGATTGGCGCATGCTTAGGGTCCGCTTTCTGGTGGATCTCGGTCTGACTCTCCGCTGCGTGAATCTCCACGGCAGGTGTCGTGACGTCGCTTCGGCTGGCGATAGCCACCGTACATATGCAGGTGCTTACGGCCACCGTTATCGTGTGCGGAATCGTCGTGGCTTGGCGGCTATCGCTCAGCAGCGTGGGTTCCGTCTTGCAAAATTTAAAAAACGAGGTCGCCGGGATTCGACATAAAAAAGCCGCCACTAGGACGGCTTTCTGTTCGGAGCGCAGAGGCTCACGACTCGTAGTATTTCATGAAAAAATCTTCGGCGGCTTGGTATTGCTCGTCGTATTTGACCTTCAATGCCGCATACTCCGGCGACGACTGATCCAATGTGTTCAAACGTGCCTTCATTTCCTGCAACTCCTTTACCGAGTTTTCATGCGATTCTTTGTGGTGCGTTTCCCACGCCTCGGCTTTACGCCGCTCTTGCGCCTGACTCATTGCAAATCTCCCGCTCGTTGACTGATCCGATGTTGCTGCGTGCTCGCACAATAGCAGCCCATTTCAGCTCTGCGGCGGCGTCCACCCGTGCCGCTCAGCGATCACCTGCCATTCGGGCTTTTTTGCGGGAATCAGAGTATTGCAATAATGGATCAGCTGCTTGATCTCGGGGTCGGCCAGATCGTACAAATTGCCAGGCGTCGTCAATCCTTTGACTTTCAGCTTTGATGCGACTGCATTTCTGTGTGTATGTTGCAGCCCGGTGACGACCTTTCCAAGCAACGCAGCCAACTGTCCGTCTTCGGTCTTGGCCTGAATTTTCCCGAGATTGGTGATGTGGGCGGTCATCGTCCGCATGTCTTTCAATGCAGCAACGACCTCTTCGTATCTGGTCATATTCTCTCTTCGCTTGTGTTGTGAGATGCCCCGCTATGGGAAGGCAATTTTGACAGAACTGCAACCTTTGCAGCTGTTAATCACGCGAAGTTGCACGGGCCTCAGCGTTTCCCGGATATCGGGTCGGGCAACCTTGGACGTCCATTGATTACTCGCAATCAGTCGTTTGTGGATCGCCCTCGCTTGTCCCTTTGTGGCCGGCTTGAGCCCGCCCGCGCTCTTGCCTAGTTACTAGCCGAAAGCAGGGTGGATTTTTGCAGCTTTCCGGGGTAAAGACCGTCCTGCGTAGCAGTATCTTTGTTTCTACCTCTCGCGTCTCTGACGCATCGAACCGCCGGCTAGCCCGGCATCCATCTTTGACCCCATCGGGAACCACTCCCGATCGGGGGCAGGTTCCCCTCTCCGGAGAACCTGCAATGCAACAACAACTTACTGCTCCACTCAAGCGCATCAAGCTCGGCCGTAACCCGCGTACGTACTTCGATCCGAAGGCGATGGCGGAGCTGACCGATTCGATTCGTGCCCACGGCGTCGATACGCCGATCATCGTCCGCCCCGTGACAGAGGACGAGTTTGACTACGAGGTGATCGCCGGTGGTCGCCGCTATCGCGGTGCCATGGACGCTCACGGTGAAGACTTCCCGATGCCCATCGTTGTAAAGGACGTCGATGAAGTCGAGGCGCGCCGTATTGCGCTCACCGAAAACATCCAGCGCGATAACCTGTCCCCCGCCGAAGAAGCCCGCGATGCTTCAGAGCTGCTTGGGCTGCAAGGCGGCGATCGCGATGTGACGGCCAAGATTCTTGGCTGGTCGCGCGCAACGCTGGATAGCCGCCTCGCGCTGCTGAACTGTTCGACCGCGGTGCTCGATGCGCTGAGCGAGCGCAAGATCAACATCTCCCATGCTGAACTGCTGGCTGCGCTCTCGAAAGAGAATCAGGACAAGGTGCTGCCCGTGGTCGTTGCGGAGAAGCGGTCGGCCGCCGACGTGCGCAAGCTGGTGGAATCGGCTTCGTGTGCGTTGGCTTCGGCCATATTCGAGAAGGCGGATTGCGCGGGCTGCCCGCACAACTCGTCGACGCAGGCGCAGATGTTTGGCGAAGCGATCGGGACCGGCAACTGTACGAATCGCACCTGCTTCAACGAAAAAATGGAGAAGCAGCTTGAGGCGACAGCCGCTGGACTGCGTGATGAGTTTCAGACCGTGCGCATCGTGCGGGCTGGTGACAACAACACGCGGGTGCAGCTGGCGGTCGAAGGGACGAATGGCGTCGGCCTCGAACAAGCGCAAGCCTGTCACGGTTGCGCCAATTACGGCGCGGCAGTGAGCGGCCTGCCGGATTCGATCGGCAAGGTCTATCGCGGCCAATGCTTCGACACCGTCTGCAACATGAAGAAGGTGGCAGCTCGCATCCAGGCTGAAAAGGCTGCAAAGCAGCCGCCGAAGGCCGATGGTGCGGAATCCGCGCCCACGGCAAACAGCGCCGCTGGTAGCGCGACGGGCACCGGTAGTAAATCCGCCAGTGCCCCAGCGTCCACGAACCCGTCGGTCACGGTTATTGCCGAGTCGGAGAAGGTGAAGACGTATCGCGTGAAGCTGTGGCGCAAGGCGCTGCGTCTGGACATCGGCATGAATCACGAACTGGCCCGCCAGTATCTGATAGCAGTCGTGCTCAGTGGCCACGCCCGTCAGATCGATGACGGCGCATTCCGCAAGTTCTTTGAGCGGCTCGCGGAAGGCGAGGCACCTTTGGCCAATCTGCCCAAAGCAATCGACGCCGTGCAAGCGACGAACGAAAGCAAACAGGCGGACCTGATGATCGCGATGCTGTTCGCCGCGATCGAAGGGCTGGAGGTGACCAACCTGACGCAGCTGTGCAAGGCGCACAAGCTGGATCTGAAAAAGCACTGGAAGCTCGACAAGGAGTTTCTTGAGCTGATCACGAAGTCCGAAATGATGGTGCTCGCCGATGAGCTTGGCATTCGTGCTGCGCATGGCGACAACTTCAAGAAAGTCTTCGCGAAATCGAAGCCGGAAGTCATCGAGGCGCTGCTCGCGGTCGAAGGTTTCGACTACGCGGGCAAGCTGCCGAAGGTACTGAAGTTCTGAAATCGCGGGGCGCGTTCTGCGTCCCGTACCCCCTTCTATTTGTATAAGCCGCCTTCGCGCGGCGTTTCCCCTTTTCCCGGAGTATTTCCATGTTTCAGCAACTCGAAGCGCTGGTGCGAACCAGCGGCAAGCTGCAACTCACCCTGAAGATGGACAACGATCGCATGGCGGTCGTGGTCGTGCCGCAAGGTGACGGTAAAGAAGCCGCATTGCGTCAGCCGCTCGTGCTGACCGCAACGCCGGCGGAACTCGATGAGGGTTTCGTGGCCGCGGTGATTTCCTATTCGTCGGCGCATGCTTCCCTGTCCGAACAGGTGGCAGCAACGGCGGCGATCCTGCAAGAGGCGGAAAAGAGCCAGGCGTCGAAGGCACAGAAGACTCTCGCGAAAGGCACAAAGACTACACCGGCGAAAGCCGGACAGTCGAACGCCAGCAGCGAGGACGAGGGTGATGACGACAACGACGATGACGACCAGTCAGCGTCCACGTCGGCAGCGCCCGCCACTGCAACCCCTGCGAGTGCCGCGGATACCCCCGCCGGTACTGATCTTCTCTCTCTTCTCGGTTGAGGTTCTCCATGTCCATTTCCATCGCCCGTCTGGTTCGCGAGTTCGTCTACAACGGCGTGAACTTCGTCGATCCCGGTCCGGCCTTTTCTCCCGAAGAGGTGCGCGATCTGTTTTCCGCCCAGTATCCCGAGCTGACCACGGCCGCAATCGAGGGCCCGGTCTACGAAGGAGAAATCGCCCGCTACACGTTCTTGCGTGCGGCGGGTGCCAAGGGCAGCGATGCGTAAGCGCGCGCTGATGAAATGCATCGCTGATGAGGCGATGCAATCCACTACCGAGCCGCCCGAAAGGGCGGTTTTTTTTCATGACAAGGAGATCGAGCAATGTTCTTCGATCCTCGGCCTGCTGATGCGGACTTCGCTCTCGAGGGCGTCAGCTGGCAACCGGCACAGCGTGCCGTTGCCCGACGTCGACCTGCCAATGATCTTTTAACGCTTCCCGATCTGTCGCGCGCCGTTGTGGCGCGACCGTCGTTGAAGTGGCCAGCAGATCGCGATGTGACCGCGCTTGTCGGTGAGCACTTTACATCGGGGCCCGTCAGGGCAGCCGATGTAAAGACTTTTTCAAGTGCTGGCGACGCGATGGCACAGGCGCTGTTCGCCTGGATCCGTCGCGAATGTGGCGCGATGAAACGTCTGCTGTTTCAACCGTATCTGCTGGATACGAATGCGGTCCAGGAACAGATCATGTACCAGACAGATTCGTCCGATTTTGAGCCCACCTCACCTCTGTATCTGGGCATCGAAACACCGGAAGACCATGTCTATGTGATCGAGGGGCGCGCGGCACCGCTCATGAAGGCGCACCCGCGCCTTCTTGCTACGGCGCTGATTCTCATCAACCGGGCATCGTTCCGGACGCTGGTCATGCGCACGCCGGACGATTTCCTTTCCCTGTTCGCACAGTGGAACTGGGACGGTGATCCGTGGTGTGACGATGAAGACGCGATCAAGCTCCTGCAAGATCGCTTTGGCGATGATCCGGAGGAGTTCCAGCATTACCTGCCCTCGGTGGTTCGGGATGACGTCTGCCCGCCCAGCATGGAAATCGGCCGCTGGGACGCCAAACGTCGGTGCTGGCGCAATGATCCAGCGCTTGGTATCGAAGCGTTACGACGTCTTCAGTGGACGCAGACCGGCTGGGTCCGCATGTTGTGCGCGGAGCTCGAACGTCTGACAGTCCTGCTTACTCGTGCCGGTCCTCGCGCCCTGTTCGACTGGTCTTTCAGACCGGAAGTGATTTACGCGGCAACCTCGATCGCGGCGTGTGATGACGTCTACACCGGCGACATCCTGGACACGCACTACGAGTACTTCAACTGCGGTGGCGATGGATCCCTGTTTCACGGGTTCATCGCGCTCGCTCAATCTCCCAACGAAATCCGCAAGCAGTACGCCGATTGGTCGTTGGGCTTTTCCATTCTTCGACAGGTCGATCGCGTGGCAGCTTTGCTCACGCGTAGTGCCTAAGGAAACAGCAAATGAAAAACCTGCTTCTCTCGACGGGGCATTCGAC
Source organism: Paraburkholderia hospita (assembly GCF_002902965.1). Lineage (GTDB taxonomy): Bacteria > Pseudomonadota > Gammaproteobacteria > Burkholderiales > Burkholderiaceae > Paraburkholderia > Paraburkholderia hospita. The sequence continues at coordinate 50,990 of NZ_CP026108.1, forward strand.
CGACCTGGTGATGAGTGGCGCAATCCTGCTCTACTCACAATCACGTGACTCGCAAAGTCCGATCTACGCTACCGCGCATCCCGTCACAAGCACCGGCAAACGTCCAGTGATTGGCGCGGGGCGACCGGTTGACCGTGAGGCGCTGTTCACGGCGCTCGATTCGCTGGCCGAACGCTGTGCGGCCAATGCGGAGTTTCTCCCTGAGACGGTGCTCGCAATCGATCGGACCGCAGTGACCTGGTGGTGCCGGCCGACAATGCGTCGGGTGTTTTTCGACTGCGCCGAGCTCGGCACCGTCACTGCAGTGGTCCCGCATCCGGGCCTGATCTTTCAGGCGCGTACTAACGGCTTCTTCGTCTATGCGCTCGACGGCGCCGCCCGGCCGACGCCGGATACGCCGTTGTTTGAACCGCCGTACTTCAACACGTGGGACCACGGTTCCATCTGTATCGGTTCCGCGCGCGTCCCCGCCCGCATCGACGTTGCGTCGATTGATGGGTGGGAGAGCGGCTTTTTCGAATCTGCGTTCACCCATCCCAACGCGGGTGGAAAACGTGTCAATCACCCGCGAGGCGAATTTGCGTTCTGGAAGGAAATGCTGGCCGGTAAGTACGGCGAGCAGTTCCCCCTGCAATGTCTCGTGCCCATGAAACGGACCCTCGGCGATCTGATCGCGCGGGGCCCCAAAGGTTGAAAATAAACATGAATATTCTTGATATGACGCTGCAACGGTCGTTTCCGACCGTCATGGTCCCGCGCAACGAAGCCGTCGCAGAAATGCAGGCGGCGGGCGAGCGGTTGCTGGTCGCTGAAGACGGCGTGTTCATCGAGATCCGGCGTCCCTGGCTCTCGCTGGTGCGCAAGGTCGCGGAGTTCAGTGTTCGCACGGCCATTCCTTACGGACGGGTCACCCCGACAACCCGGTTGCTGTGCGAAACGATCCCGGCGGACCTCGTTGGTGCATTTGCCGAGATGGCCCGCAAGGCGCATCCAAAGGAAACGGGTGCGTGGATTGTGTGGAGTCCGTCGACGCAGGCCTTCCGGCTGGCGCCAGTGGGCATCGTCACACATACCGGCGGCTCGTTGAAGTATCAGCCACCGGCGCTGTCGGGTGATGAAGTGCTGGTGATGGACTGTCATTCGCACGGCAGGCATCCTGCGTACTTTTCGTCAACCGATAACGACGATGACCGCCATGACGTAAAGATGGCGCTTGTCATCGGCAACTGTGACCGTCCGAATCCGAGTATCGCCGTGCGCCTGTGCGCAAAGGGGATTTTCGAGGAGACGGAGCGTGCGCCGCTGACGTGGTATCAGGCCGTACGCGTACCGGAGGCCGTATGACGGACGTGATCAGCCATGAAATTCCGGCGCACATGGTACAGCGCCCCTGGAGAGTAGTCGTCGTAGGCGCGGGAGGGACGGGCAGTGCAGTTTTGCCCGCGCTCGCGCGCCTGCACCACGCCATGATCGAACTGGGACACCCCGGGGGGATCGAGTGCATAGTGTATGACGACGATACTGTCAGTCCGACAAACGTCGGACGGCAGGGGTTTTATCCGAATGACGTCGGCAGCTACAAAGCGTCGCTGATCGTCAACCGGCTGAATATGCTGATGGGCACCAACTGGCGGGCGGTCACGCAACGCCTGAGCGGTCGCACGGCGCTTTTCAATGTTGATCTCGTTATCGGGTGCGTCGATACGCGTGCTGCCCGAAAGGCAATCCTCGACACAATCGGGGAGACGGCCGCGTATTACCTCGACTGCGGGAACGACACGGACCGAGGGCAGGTGGTGCTTGGACAGACCATGCCCCGGGCGAAAAGGAAGACCAGTCCGGCGCGGTTGCCGCACGTAGGCGAGCTGTTCCCGGATCTGGTCGACCCGTCGAAAGATGCTGACGACGATACGCCGTCGTGCTCGATGGCCGAAGCACTGCGCAAGCAGTCGCTGGTCATCAACTCCGCGATTGCGGTTCAGGCGTTCAATCTTCTCTGGACGCTATTCCGCACCCGGTCGTTGAAGTATTCCGGCGTGTTTGTGAATCTGGCGACGGGTCGGACCAATCCGATTCCGATCGACCCTGTCGCATGGGCGCGTTTCGGTTATGAGGCGCCTGCGCCAAAGAAGCGGAAAACGCGGAGGAAGGCATCATGATGACCGGAGCGAAGCCGATGCAATGCGGCGGCTGTGGCGGTGCCGATTTCCGGCTTTTCACCGCCGATGCGGAGGTCCGTATCGCCGTCGAATGTCAGCAATGCAAGGACGTGTCGTATATCCAGCCATCGCCAGCGAAGCTCGCGATTGAATGGGACGATAAATCCGACGGGCGTTTGACGGTTTTCTAAGCATGACACCTGTTATCAGGCGCCGTTCCCCCCCCGGGGAGCGGCGCTTTTTTTATTTGCCGTTCGGTTACCAGTAGCGACGGCGACGATATTCATGGAACACGGCGAGGCAGAGCAACGCGACGAAAATAGCTTCGAGGCCCCAGGTCATCCACGCGCTGTCAATGAAAGACTGCTCATGCCACGGCCGGAACGAAGATTCAGAATCGCTGCCGCCGTTCGCGATGCTGGTCAGGACCGGCCAGATAGTCGGCCAGCCAATCGCGGGAAAGGCGGCAAGAATCTGTAGGCCGAAGGCGTCCAGAAATCGCCAAAGGATAGCGAGTGCCACAATAACAACGATAAGCGACGTCGCCGTCGAACAGACGGATGCGAAGCTGGCTCCAATCGCACGGGAGATCCACAGGATCGCTGCAACAGCAAGTATGCAAGGAATCAGAATGGCCATCATCAGGCCGTTGTCGCGGTTTTGCATCGTTAAAGACCTCATAGGTTTAGGGGGCAGATAGCCGGTGTATGGGCACAAGCGACCAGCGTCTGTAGGGACAGTGACGATCGGGCAGGAAAACACCAGCGCGCCAACAAGGACCGGTGATTCATGTTCGCAGCTATATAGGGAAGTCAAGCGCGCGCGACGAGCACTACGCGGCGAAAGAGGGGCGGTTTTCTTGATGTTTCCGACTAACCGCGAGTGGTCGCGGTCCTAAAATCAACGTATCACCCGCGCTTCTGCGCATCGAAAGAACACTCCGGCTTGCTGGAGTGCTCATACCTTTGACCGGCAAATGCCGGTCGTCCACGACGGGCAACCCCGTCTGTCAACCCTGTTGGGAGCTATCCCAACGGGACCGGCTCCCGTTTTTTTAGGAGCCGCACCATGCTGCAGCAAGTCACTAAGTCCGCAGAGCTCGTCAAGTTCCTGGCAATCGCCAACGACCCTGAACGTATCTCGGAAAAGTGGGGCTTTCGTGAGAACCAACGCGTTTTCGCGCAAGCAGTTGCAACGTTGCCCATCCGGCAGTTCCAAGGCTCCATTCTGTATCTGTGGAGCGACGGAACGGCCACTGTGAAGTTTGATTTTCAAATCCCCTTTGATGCTGAGCGCGAGCTCGTCAAAAGCGGTCGCGTCGATTTGCATTACCTCACTCGCATTTCGTCGTAACCAGCAATTCAGTGCGTCAGGCACCTCCGTTTGACGCAACTATCTTTCTCTCGTTGGGAGCCAATCCCACCGGGAACTGGCTCCCGCATTTTCAAGGAGCTGTTCCATGTCGAATCGCAATCATGCGGCCACGGCCGTTTCGTTCAAGTTCATCCTGATCGTTGCCGCTGTTCTCGCCGCAATCGGCTGCATATTGGTCTTTTCAGGTTGCGCCTTCGAAGCGCAGAGCCAACTCAATCTGCTTCGTGCTTCCGGTCTGGCGGCGCTCGATGCCTATCTGGCGCACGTCGATTCGCATCAACTGTCGTTCGCCGCGTTCATGCTCGAGTCCGTCACCGGACACGGCTACGCATATGGCGCTTTCCTGCAGGGCGTTGGTTTCTGGTTCGTTTTTGTTCTCGCACCGCTGTCGGCCGCGCTGCTTATCGCAGTGCGCTGGTTGGGTGCGCGTGAGCGAAACGTGAACCTGCGTCTTCGCTTTGCTGCTGCTCACTAACTAAAAAATCTCTTCCCCGTCAGGGCAACCTCCCTGACGGGATGGTTGCCCCTCATCTCGTTGAGGCAATCAAATGTTCAAGATCATCGTCAGTCTCGTTCTCGCATCCATGCTGTCGGCTTGCGCCGGTGTCGATTTCGGTTCGCCGAACACGTACCAGCGTTATGACGTCCAGCGTTCGGGCACGCTCGAAGAAGGCACGGTTCTCCGCACTCGCGCAATCACGATCGAAGCCAGCCAGGAAAACTCCGGGCTGACGTCGCTCATCAGCGCCGGTGTCGGTGCTTTCCTCGGGTCGCGCACGATCGGCAATGGCACCGGCCGCTACATCGCCGGTGCCTTAACGGGTGCTGCGTCCGGTTTTGTCACGCAGAAGGTTTCGCAGGTCCTGTCGCATCACTCAGGCCTCGAAATCATTGTGCGCACCAACACCGGTCGCACCGTTGTTGTGGCTCAACCAGACGACCAGCAGTTCGCGCCGGGCGATCACGTGCTTCTCATCACCACCAACTCGGGTCTGCGCGTCACGCACTGATCCGCTATTCCACAGCCGGCGTTGCCGGCCCATTCCTTCATCGCGAGGCGTCCCGAAAGGGACCCTCGCTTTTTCTTTTTCGAGGCAGCAATGTTTAAGGTTCCCAAGGTGTTCTATGCCGACCGCCGCAGTGCGGGCGCGGCTCGCGACGCCGCTATCACCCACCATGCGACGCAGATGCTGCGTCGTGTCGCACGCGATCTTCGTCTTCGCTCCGGCGAGCACGAAATCGTCGCCGAACCGGCTCGCCGCAATCGCGGTTGCCGCGTCACCCTCCATACCCCCGCCGTCATGCTGGAAGTTGCCGACACACCGACCCGCAAAAAGGTTGCTGTGTCGTTCCGCACGCGCCGTGGCCGTTCCGATCTGTCGGGCGGTGGCGACAACGCGGTCGCGCTCGAGCAGCTGACATCCCGTGAGGGATATGACGCGTTGCTTACGGGCTTGCGCCTTGCCGCAGGTCTGGACGGCGAACGCCGATAGGAGGCCGGATGGAAATCGTCGAGGTTTCAATCGAGTTTCCATCGGGGATGGTCATCACAGACCATGCGACGTACTTTCCCGACATTGGCCAGATCCAGCCGTCAGAGCGGTTGCTGTTTTTGCTTCGACATCTTGGCGAAAGCGAGGCGCCGCCAACCGTTACCGTACTTCTCGGCGGCACAGCAGTCCGCGCGGACCTCCGGATCGACGGGAATTTCGAGGTCGACGCCAACGAGATGAAGTCTGCGGTGCAACCGCCGACATTCTCGCAATGGTTGTTTGGTCACGACTGGACGAAAGATCAGCGGCAGCAGTTCGGTCGACTGTGTCACTCGTTCACGGTCGTGTCGTTGGTGGGCGCTGCAGGAATTCTCCACTCGGCGAAGACGTGGACTGCCAGCGAGCTTCTGAGCGAGGCGGCGCTGATATTTGCCGTTGTGGTAACCTTCCTGTTAGGCATGAATTCAATGAACGGAGACTGACAATGAATCTCGGATTGTTCGTTCTTCTGCTCATGGCACCAATCCTGGTCTATGGTGGTTACATGACCAGCCGGGGCCGTAAGCACGACCGTGAACGTCGGCATCCTCGCGTTCACCGCTAAACATTTCCTGGGGCAGGCGTAGCCAGCCCATCATCCATCAAAGGCCGCACCTTCCGAAGGTGTGGCCTTTTTTGTTTTCAACTCCTATGTCCGAACCTCTCGAAACATCACCCGCGCATAACAGCGCGCCGTTTGATCCTGCTGGAAAGACCGTTAGACAGGTTGCAGACCACATCGAACGCGCCCTCCGTCAGTCTGAAATTGAGCCGGAATGGGTTGATGCTGCCAATCTGGTTGGAGACCCGAACGAAGACTACTTCGGGCTGGTCGATACACGTGACTGGCCGGATGGCGGCGCACCGCGTCGGCGTCTGGCGCTATCGGTCGGCCGAGGACACTCCGAAGGCTGGGTGATCCAGATTGACTTCATCCAGTTCATCGAAACCGGCGAGGCTGGCCACTGGAAGAGCCAGCCCGTTCTGCGCATCAAGACCTTGTCGCGCACGCAAGCGTGGGCCGTCGCTGCCGTCGTGTCGCGGATGCTCGACATCGACTGATCACACCCGCGTTTTTTCTTCAAACCCATTCGGGGCTAACGTCCCCAGATGGGGTGTTGGCCCCGCTTCTTTTTATGGAGCCAACTCCCTATGTACAAACTGACGATTCCCGGTGAAACCTTCCTTGTCGCCACGCTGGCCGGTGTGCTGTCCCTGTTCCGTGATGAGCGAGTGCAGGCAACGGAAACGGCGCTTATCGGGCTGGAGTGCGACAGCGCTGCCGCAAGCGTAACCCGCTACAACGGCAAGCTGGCGATCCGCCGCGCTGGTACGGCTGCCGAAGTGGTGGCATGCCTGTTTGACGAAGTGCGCTCGCACTGGCTGGCCCAATATGGTGCGGAGCCGAAGCCGTGGCAGATCCGCCCGGCGCACTGGGACGAACTGTTCGGCCTGTTCGATCTTTCTCGCGCGCCGGAGCGTTTCCTGTCCAGCAGCCAGATTGATGCAGAACGTGCAGCAGCGCGCAACGCCCGCCAGTTCTTCGACCTGTCGCCGTTGTTCCATCACGCAGCCATTGAGCGCTTTGGCTTCGGGGCAGGCGGCCCGCCCGCGCCGGTTGGCGGTGTGAACGCGAGGCATGAGGTGCACGTGGCGTACGCACTGTTGCGCAACGAGCCTGTGCCTGATGTGGTGCTCGAGGATTATCGAAAGATGGAGCGCGCCTTTCGCTACGACCTGGAGTGGGCAGAACCGTTGCTCAACGTGGTTGAGCTACGCGGGCGCATGCCGGCCGAGAAACATCGATGGGTGGCGTCGGTGATGCGAGCCGCGAAGCTGCCGATTACGGCCCAGAACGTGGATGCGATCGTGGCGGCCGTCGACGCCTTGCCGGCTGCCTGTGATTTCGTCTCGGTCGACGACGCGCTTTTCGCGGCAGGTATCCTGTCCGCGGAATCGCTGCCGCCGATGTTCAACGAGCCGCTGACGTTGGGCACACCCGTGAATGCCTTCGCCGGGCGTCTGCGCCAGATTCTGGCCGACTCGAAGCGGGACAAATCTCTGGACAGGGCCGATATGGAGCGCACCCAGGGGCGCACGACTGCGCGACGGCATAAGCTGGAGCGTGAGATGACGTTGCTCTCACATGGTCGTGAAACCTTCGAATGGGCAAACCGCATGGCCGTCGCCATCGAACAGCATCACCTCCCGTTGTTGCTGGAGGTGCTGGACAGCCCCGACGATCGAAACCGCAGCAGCAAGCGCGCCGTCGAGGAGCATTACGGCGTCAAACTGCGTGGCGGTAACTCGAAAACCCGGCGTCGCGCAATCTTCGCCTTGTGCGGGATGGATGAAGCGGCTCAGGCAGCCTGGGAATCGGCTGATGCGGAACGCAAGGCGGCGCAACGAAAGGCGGAAGATGCGCAACGAGCGAAGGAGGCGGCGCAACGCACGAAGTATCAGCGCTCCGACGGCGTCATCATCGACGGCGCACAGCATGTCGAAGCCGCGATCGAGGAGGGCTTCCGTGAGATCCGTGACTGGCGTAAGGGCGCGAGCAGGCAGTACGCGCTCGTGAATCCCGAACGCGGCGAGGCGCGAACACTGCGTGCGAAGGACGGCACGCTGGATTACGCGCGCGCGATGCTCGAACGTCTTGCAGCCTGAGGGAGACGGTCATGCGATTCGATCGGTACCCCCGCTACGAAGGCTATCGCTGGACGTCACGCATGGAAACGCTGCACCTGCGCCGACAGGAGCGTGCCGCTGAAAAGATCGCCCACGCGTATCCGCTGTTTGCTGACCAGATCGCAGCGCCTCGCGCGGTGTCGGTCGACGAAGAGAAGGAGCGTCGCGAGCGCATGTACGACCGCAGTGAGCAACGCATGCGTGACCTCTTCGCGCGCCAGTGGCGTGACGCGCGACGCGAGTACTTCGCGTGTACCGTCGAAGTGCGCGAGCTGATCAAGGGAGAGTGGAAAGCGTGGCGCGGTCCGGCCAACCCTGTCTGTTTTTCGTATGTCATGGAAAAGCACAACGGCGTGGCTGCCGAAAAGTCACGCGTGTTCCGCGAGAGGGAAGCTGCGATGATTGCCCGGATTGACGGCGCACGCCTCGCGCAGACCCCGCTACTCTGAAGTAACTTTTCTGAAACACAGCCGGCGCTCAGCGTCGGCTTTTTTTTTCGCCGTCAGTTATCGGCTCGCGGTCAAAGCGGGGTTGTTTTGCGCATGATTCGGGGAATTTGCGGCGCTTTCAAAGCATAGACTTTCATCATCACCCGCGTCCCTGACGCATCGAGCCGCCGGATTCCGGCAACAAGTCTGCCCTGGGGGACGTCATCCCTTCACGGGCGACACCGGGGTACCACGTTATAAGGACCCCATGACACAACGATCCACTTCTCAAGGCGACCACGTTTCGATCGTCCAGATCGAAGACGCGATCAACGCATGGCGCAATCGCAATCCGTCGATGTTTGAGACGGATGTGCTGGTGCTGTGTGCCGAAGCACGCTGTCTTGCCGATCTGTATGGCGAGATGATATTTATGCGCGAAGCCTCAGTCTCGCGCGAAACGCTGACGCCGGCGCAACTGGACGCATTAACCGGAGCGCTTGCGTAAAGCGCAACTGCTTTTCCCCGCGTCAACCGACGCATCGAACGGCCGCGCAAGCGGCACACTCAACTCGCCCCATAGGGACCACGTCCCCTGGGGCGTCGTCTCGTGGGGCTTTCCTTTTCAGGTACCCCATGAAAGTCAATCCCGAGCAACTGTTCGCACTGCTCTGTGCCTTCATCCCGAAGCGTCTCCCGGTGCTCATCACCGGGCCTGCGGGTGTTGGAAAGAGCGATATCGTCGATCAGGCTGCTGATGAGACCGGTCACGGCCTGCTCATCAGCCACCCTGTCGTCGAAGATCCGACGGACTCCAAAGGTCTGCCGTTCCCCAAGGGCGACATTGCCCGCTTTCTCCCATTTGGCGACCTTGAACGCGCCTTGAGCGCAACAACGCCACTGCTCTGGTTCCTCGACGATCTGGGGCAGGCGTCGCCCGCCGTGCAGGCAGCGAAGATGCAACTGCTGCTTGCGCGTCGTATCGGCGAGCACGTTCTGCCCGACTGCGTCACTTTCGTTGCGGCCACCAACCGGCGCAGCGACAACGCGGGCGTGACAGGCATCCTCGATCCTGTCATCTCGCGCTTCGCGACGGTGGTGGAACTGGAGCCGAGCATCGACGCGTGGACCGCCTGGGCTGTGCGCAACAACGTGCCGGCGGAACTGATAGCATTTCTGCGCTTCCGGCCGGATCTGCTTTACGTGCAGAAGAAGTCGCGCGACATCGAAAACTCCGCAAGCCCCCGTACCTGGGGGTTCGTCGCGAAGACGATGGGCGTCGTGCCGCAGGACCTTGAACTGATCTCCTATGCGGGATCGGTCGGCGAAGCGGCCGCGACCGAGCTGATCAGCTTTCTCGGTATCTACCGCCAGTTGCCATCGCCGGACGCAATCCTGCTTTCACCGGATAGTGCGCCGATTCCAGAAACGCCCGCTGCGCTCTACGCAGTCAGCACGGCACTGGCAGCGCACTCGACTGAAGGCAACTTCGATCGGGTGCTGACATATAACGATCGGCTGATCGGCGAGGGGCACCGCGAATTTGCGGCGCTGCTCGCACGTGACGCGATCCGGCGCAAGCCGGAGTTGCAGAACACGCACGCGTTCATCCGCGCACAGGGTTCTGCGCTCGGTCAGATCATTCGCGGTCAATAACCCCGCGCTCTTACCGCTGTACCTGTCTTCTCTGTTGCCACGGCCCGCCACGCGCGGCCCGTGGCTTTTTTCTTTCCGCTGAATCCATTCCCTATCTTTTCTGGAGTTATCCATGAACATCACCGAACTGAAGTCGAAAGTCATGCTCTCGTCTGTCACCGTTTCCGCCTGGCAGGGTCGCCGCTTCGACATGAAAGCGACTGAAGCCGTCGAGGCGAAGCACCATACCAAGGGCATCGGCCGTTTCAACAAGCGTCTGTTGCCTGAACACGCGCCGAGCTATCACGAAGTGATCTCGATCGGCAATCGCATCCGCTCCTACTACTACGCCCACACGCTGCAGTACGACCAGCTGGGCGTGCGCCTGTTGCCGACGATGATCTACATGGACGTCGCCGATCAGCTACGCAAGATGAAAGACGAGTTCGAGCTGGCCGTGTCGGTGTTCCTGACGGACTATCTGGACCTGAAGGAGAAGGCACGCGAAGAGCAAAAGGACCTGTACAACGAGGCGGACTATCCGACACTCGCCCAGATGTCGGGCAAGTTCGGCGTCAAGCTCGCGGTACTGCCGTTCCCGGACGCCAGCCAGTTCGGGGTGGACCTGCCGCCCGACGTGCTGACCGATCTGCGTACGGAAATCGATCAGCACGTGCTGGCCTCGATCTCGACGGCCAACAACGATCTGGTCGGCCGTCTGTACGAGGCGGTCTCGAAGCTTGCTGACCGCCTTTACGGCGCCACGAACGTTCGCCTGGACGTCACGAACAACGTGCGCGAGCTGTGCGACCTGCTGCCGAAGCTCAACTTCTCCAATGATCCGAAGCTCAATCACATCCTCGAGCAGGCAAAGCGTCATCTTGCCGTGCACAAGGGTGCGGATCTGAAGGAGTCGAACTTGCTGCGCTCGCAGGTCGCCGCCAAGGCCTCGGAAATCGAGGGGCTGATGGCGGCATTCATGGGCACGACCCCTGAGCCGATGGTCGATCGCGAGTCGGTGTTTTCGCCGGTCGAACCGATCGTTCAGCCGGAGCCGACGCCGCTGCTTCGCCTCGTTGCCTGAGGTGGCCATGGACCCGCGAATCTCGAAACAGCGCACCGCGCTCGTCCTCGATCAGCCGTTCTTCGGCGCGCTCGCGCTTCGACTGAAGGTAGTTGAAGATGCGTCGTGCAAGACGTTCTGGACTGACGGGGAATCGCTGGGCTACAACCCGGCGTACCTCGGCGGCCTGAACGACCTTGAGACGCGTGGTGTCCTGGCGCATGAAGTTCTGCATGTGGCCAATGGTCACTGCTGGCGTCAGGGCGATCGCGATCCGAAGCTCTGGAACGACGCATGTGACTATGCGATCAATCCCATCGTGCTCGAGGCTGGCATGCTGCTACCAAAGGGTGTTCTCGTCGACACGCGCTTCAAGGGCAAGTCGGCCGAAGAGATCTATGGCATCCTCGCGCAGGAGAAGCGGCAGAAGGAGAAGCAGCAAAAGCAGCAAGGGAAGGGGAAGCAGGACGGTGGCAAACCGGATGCACAGTCTGGGCAGCAATCGGCTCCGCAGCCGAAGCAGCAAGACGGTGCGCCCGGGGGCAGTAGCCCGCCGCAGTCCTCAAACGCGAACGGCGCGAACACACCGTCCGCCGATCCCGAACCCACTGCGACTCCCGATGCCGCGCCCTCCTGTGGCGAGGTCCGCCAGTACACCGGCGACGACAAGGCGTCGAAGGAAGCTGACTGGAAGGTGGCCGTGTTGCAGGCCGCGAAAGCAGCCAAAATGCGCGGCGCACTGCCTGGTGCTCTGGAGGCGATGGCAACGGATGCCGTCGAGCCTGTTGTCGACTGGCGGCCGATCCTGCATCGCTTTGCGCAGGAATCGTCGCCGACTGACTACAGCTTCGCGATGCCGAATCGTCGCTATCTGCACATGGGCCTGTATCTGCCATCGTTGAACGAACCGGCAGTTGGCGATGCGGTGTTCGTTCGCGATTCGAGTGGCTCCGTTTGGGATGAAACGCAGGCGCAATTCGCTGCAGAAATCATCGCAGTGAATGCCGGCGTGCAACCTCGACGCCTGATCGTGATGGATTGCAACACGCGCGTAACGCAGGTGCAGACCTTCGAGCGCGGCGACGCGGTCGAGTTCGACCTGCTGCCCGTACGTGGCGGTGGCGGCACCTCGTTCGTCGAGCCGTTCGAACGACTCGCGAAAGAGGGCATCCGCCCTGCGTTCCTGGTTTATCTCACCGACATGGACGGGCCGTTTCCTGATGATCCACCGGACTACCCTGTTCTGTGGGCGTCGACGACGCCTCTCAAGCGGGCGAAGAAGGCGCCGTTCGGTGAGATGGTCGAAGTGATCTGTTAGCGCACGGTGTTGCTCATTCCCTTAACCCAACCCCGGCCGAGTGCCGGGGTTTTTTTATTCCGGTAAGGCTCTGAAAGCGGATTCCACGCGTTCCACAGGCTCAATTTTTCGAACTTGGGCGGCTTCAGTCGAGAAAAATCAAGCTATTCAATTATTTAACCGTGCGTACCCAGTGATTGTGAACTTGGGAAAGCACAAAAGGGACCTGAGCCGGCTCAGGTTGCTCTTTCCGAATTTGAAACAAAGGCGAAAAAACGAAGCCGGATGTTACCGTGTATTTTAAAAAAATGAGTCAATGCGCAGATGCATCGTTTCGTATCCAGTAGCCGGCCGCGATCCGAGGTGCGCGCATTGACGCAAGGTTTTTCTCGCACTTTGCGCGAAAAAGTAGGCTACGGAAGGGGCTTAAAACAGCTCCAATTGCCGGCGAACGGACTAGCGACCTTCACTGCTCGCTTCGTCTGCGCAGATCCACGCGGGACGCGAAAAATGCGTTTAGGGAGGCGAGCCGCTTGCTACGCTGGTTCTGTGGCCATCGAGGAGAATCAGAGGTGCGCGAGTGTTTCTGTGTTATCTGATTGATCCGCGCCATCGTACCGTCGTAAAGGTAAATGACGGCTTTGATCGCGCGTCAGAACTGCTTGCGAGCGAAGCTCTGGAACTCCAATCGCTCTGGCAAGCCATGTCAGATCCTGATTCGTCGGTCGACGTCGTGTATTCACCAGGCGACGCTGAGGAACCCAGGTTTCGAGTACCTCTGACACATTCAGGCAAGCCACTGGAGCTCGTCATCGCAGGCAAGGGCGTGCTCATCGCATGCGGCGCCGTACCCGGCGACATTGCAAGCCAGATCGCAACCGCCCACGCGCTGGAGGCTCACATCGAATATCCTGGCGACCAGCACACCGCTGCCGCTGACTGGCTCAAGTCCGAACTCGGCTCAGATCGACGCCTCCCCGCAAAACGCGCTAGCCCGAAAGGCCGCCGCGTGCGTCGTCACGGGGCATCATCCTGACAGTACGCTCTAGGCGCGTTTGCGCGCCATCTGGACGAGTGACTCACCCGCGCGAAAGCGCTCAAGCCGATCGCTTGCATCAGCAACAGCCGCGAGGGGTGCACGGCGCAACTGCCTGTCGTAAGTCGAGACGATTACCGCGAACTGCCGGAAGCCGTTCTCGTCCAGCGACCACACGCCAGAGTCCCGGCCGCGATCGAAGGCCGCCGAGATGACGTCCTCGGCGTCTCGCATCTGTTGGAAGGTGGCTTCACCGTAGCCCGCCTCTGCCAGTAACCCGGTGAGGATCATTGCCTGGCAAAGGGTCTGCGCCGCTCCGACATTGCCCATTCCCCGCCGCATCGCGTCCAGGGCGATGTGAACCTGCAGACAAAGCCGATCGACCTCGGTGCGCGGCATCGGTAGCAGGAGGGTCTTGTTTCGACGCGCACGCGCCGCTGCTGCGGTTCGTTTGACACAATGGCCAGAACGATTCCGTTTGCACGACACCACACACTGGAGCGCAGCGTTACCCGGAAAGCTATACGTTTTACTGCATCATTTCGGGTTAGTGACCTGAGCCGGCTCCGCGACACATTACGGCATCACCGCGCTGCATGACATCTTCGGGCCGTGTCACGCGCAACGAATCGGCAAAAGCTCATTGATTTGATCGTTCTTTCGGTCTGCTACAGGTTACTGCAGCCTGAAAAATAGCAGCATGTCCGAAGCTACCGAAAATCCCCTGCTCAAGGTGCGCCCGCTCGAAGAGAGCGCGGTGCAGATGTTTTTCGCATCCGTCGCCCCGCTGCGTGAATACTTCGAAGCGCCCGATGTCGCCGAAATCATGGTGAACAACTTCGACAACGTCTGGATCGAGCGACGTGGCGAAATGCATCGTCTCGATCTCACGCTGAATCAGGCAACGCTCAACGGCGCAATTCTTTCGCTTGCAGCATCGGTCGAGAAGTCGGCGAAGGCCGGCACGGCACAGGGCATTATCAACGCGGGCCACAAGGGTTTGCGTATTGCCGCTGTCATGCGTCCGACGGCGATCGATGGCCACGCGATGTCGATCCGCAAGCACAGCGACCGGCACCTCAGTCTTGCCGATTACGTCGCAATGGGCGCGTTCTCGCGCGTGAACGCGCGGCAAGAGCACAACGACGAGAAGCTGTTCTATTCCGGCATCGAAAACGAAGCGCTGATGGCCGCCGTCAGTGAGCTGATCGTTCGGCGCAAGAACGTGCTGGTGGCTGGCGGCACCTCAACGGGCAAGACCACGTTCCTCAACGCGCTCGCCGCACAGGTGCCCGAAGACCAGCGGGTTATCACCATCGAAGACACGATGGAGCTGAAGCTGCGGGTGCCCAACCTTGTGCGATTCCTCTCGAACCCAGACAAGGGTGTGACGACACAAGCCCTCGTTGCGCTGTGTCTGCGATTTCGTCCTGACCGGATCGTCGTTGGCGAGGTCCGCGGCGGTGAGGCGTTCGACTTCATTCAGGCACTGAGCACTGGACACGACGGCGGCCTGGGTTCGATTCACTCAAACGATGCGCGCGGCGGCCTCAGCCGCCTGGAGAGCCTCGCGATGCTCGGGATTCCGCCCGGCAGCCGGTGGGATCTTGTCGACATGCGCAAGTCCATCGCCGACTGCTTTCATTACGTCATCCATATGCGCCGTACCGGCGAGTTGCGCCACGTTTCCGAGATCGTCGAGATCAAGGGGTTCAAGGATGGGGACTATGTCCTCAACCGCGTTTTTTAAGCAAACAGGAGCTGTTCATGAAGAAGTGCCTCAAGTCTGTCCAGTCGCGACTGCGCGCCGTGGGTGCTGTTGCCCACCGTCGCTTTTTGAGCCGTCGCGAAATTCGCTCAACGCTCATCGCAGCCTGCCTCGCATTCTTCCCGCCGCTCGCGTCGGCCGTGAGCCTTAGCGATCTCGGTTCCGCGACGGACGTTATCTGCCTGATCCAGGCCTATATCAGCGGCCCGTGGCTGTACGGGATTGGTGTCGTGCTGATCATCGTTGGCGCGGTTGCGATCGCCAGTTCGGAAAGCACGATCGGCAAGCTGATTTCTTCGGTCTTCGTTGGCCTGGGCCTCGCTGCGTGCGCGGTCAATATCGTGAAAAACCACCTCGGCGTCACGTACACCTGTGCGTAAGCCAACGAAAGTGAGCCGCGGCCTGTCGCTGCCGCGCCAGATGGGCGGTGCTGATCGCGCTCTCGCAATCGCGAACGGCACGCTCACGATGCTTCTCTGCTACTCGAGCATGACATTCGCGTTTCTACCCGTGGGAATCGTCATCCATTGGGTGCTGCGTTGGAAAAGTAACCGCGATCCCTGGTGGCGGGACGTCATGCTCGTCTACAACCACTACCCCGACCTGCACGAGCCGCTGTCATCGGCGAAGTTCTCCGCCCGGTTCAAGCGGCCCTATGGCTTCGATCAGGATCTGCAATGCTGAAACGAATTGTGCGCCGCCCGGTGCAGGAGATTGCGCCGTGGGCGACGATGGTCACGCCAGAGCTTATTCTCGACAAGGACGGGTCGCTGCTTACCTGCTACACGTTCGAGGGCGTGGATGCTGACTCGCCGAACGCTGACGATATCTCGTCGGTGCGCGACAACCTGGACAATGCCTGCAAGAACTTCGACCACCGGATTACCGCGTGGTGGAGGCTCTCGCACCGCCGCGTGCAGGGCGCCATCGATGGCGCGTTCGCGGCGGACATCGACGAGTACGTGGACCGGATCAACCGAAGCCACGTGAGCAGCGGGAAATACTTCCGCAACACCCACTCGCTCTCGCTCGCCTACACGCCCGAAACAGGCATCAACAAGGTGTTCGACAAGGTTGCGTATCACATGACGGTCGGCGGGAAGTCGATGTTGCCTGCCCTCATTGAGACAGCGAAAGACACCTTCTTCGCACGGAGCGCCTTCGTCTTCGACCTCGAACGCATGACGACGGACATCAAGCGGTTTGAGTCGATCCTCGACGCATTCAAGGGCGGTGTAACGCGACTCAAGGTGAAGCGACTGGAACTGCAGAACACGCTGTCCTACCTGCATCAGACGGCCAACCCGTCCGTGCCGCCGCGCCGTGTCCGCTATCCCGTCACCATGCTGGACACGCATCTCACCGAAAGCACGGTCGTCTATGGCGCCGAGCACCTGATGTTCGAATCGGCGCATGGTACGCGCTTCGCGAAGATCGTGGCCGTCAAGGAATGGATGGGATTCCAGGAAGCGGCGCTCGACGTGCTGTCCGAAGTCGATGCAGAACTGGACATCTGCGTGATGTTCCGCTTCCTTGATACCGCCAAGGCCAAGCAGTACATCGACAAGATCCGCAGCTTCTACAAGATCGCCGCGTTCAACCCGATGGCGATCATCAAGGCCTTCTTCTCGAAGGAAGAGCAGAAGAACGATAAAGGCCGGATGATGCTTGCAGAAGAGGCGGAAGATGCACTCGCGAAGATCACGGCAGAAGGGCAGCAGTATGGGTTCGCCAACATCTCGGTCATTGTCTACGGTGACACCGCCAAAGAATGCGACGATGCGACGCGCGAAGTCGTCGGCAAGATCGGCAGCGCGGGATTTGGCGTGGTCCTCGAAAAGGACAACCTCGCGGCCGCGTGGAATACGACGCTGCCGGGCCGTTGGGACAAGCAGAAGCGGCTGCAATTCGTTGAGACGCCCGCGGTATCCGATATCGCGCCGGTCCGCAGTGTGGCGGAAGGTAGCGCTGTTAATGCATGGCTGACGCAGCAGTCGGGTCAGAAGACGGGGCCGCTCACCATGCTGCCCACGCGCCACAAGACGTTGCAGCGTGTGAACCTGCACCGGCCGGGCGGCGCTTCGCACCTGCTCGTCCTTGGTCCGATCGGCATGGGCAAGTCGATCATGCTCAACTTCCTCATGTCGCAGACGGGGCGTCACGGCGCCCGACGCGTGCGCTTTGACAAGGACCGCTCGACGCGAATTCCGACGGTCCTGGCGGGCGGGCGCTTTGTTGATGCGACCGGACGCTTTGAGGCGGCGACGTCGGTCAATCCGTTGTCCCTTCTATGCGACGAGCAGCACTATTCCTATGTCGCCGAATGGGTGCAGATGGCCATTGAGGACGATACCTTCCGCTGCAGCAAGAATCAGGAGCGGGAGATTTTCGAGGCAGTCAGCACCCTTGGCGACGGCTACGGGGCGGAATTCTGGACGCTGTCCTATCTGACCACGATGCTATCCATCGAGCTGCGTGAACGGTTGGCCGTCTGGACGAAGGGCGAGAAAAATGGACGGTTCTTCGATCACGTCGAAGACGCGTTCACGCTGTCCGATGACCTGTCCATCGAAATGGGCGATCTGTTCAACAACTTCCCGGTCGCCGCCGCGCTGTTCATGGATTACGCGTTCTACCGGATCGCGCAGTGGCTCGACGGCAAGCGCTACACCGTGATCGAGGTCGAGGAGGCGGGCTTCTTCTTCCAGAACGAACGCTTCTACAAGCGTCTGGAGGTCTGGGCGGTGACCATCCGGAAGCTGAACGCGACGTTGATGATGGCGACGCAGTCGCTCGCACAGGTCGCACGTATCGCGGACTTCGAGGTGCTCAAGGAAAACATCCCGAACATCATCTATCTGCCCAATCCCGATGCGAAGAATAACCTGCATCTTTATCGCGACAAGTTCGGCCTCACGCTCGACCAGATCCAGATGATTGTCGAGGCCGCACCCAACCGCGACTACCTGTGGGTAACACCGGACCAGACACGCATGCTGCAGGCGAGTTTCCCCAAGGAGACGCTCGCCGTATTGCGTTCGGACGGCCGCGCTCAGGCCGTGCTCGACAGGCACGTCAAGTCGGGGGCGGCGAACTGGCGCGAGGCCTACCTTGCCGAAATGACCACTCTCGACTGAGGAACCAACGATGAAGAAGACTCTTGCGCGCCTTGCCCTGACCGCTGGGCTGACGTTGTGTGTGTCGCACGCTGCATACGCGACGTTACCGGTCATCGATCCAGCAAACCTGATCCAGACCACGATCACGGCCCTCCAGACCCTCAAGACCGAGGTGTATCAGGACAGCAATATCGCGTACCAGTACCAGATGATGGCGAACCAGCTTCTCCAGGCGACGAACCTGGACCCGGCCGCTATGAAGGCGCAGTACGACCAGATCACCGGCGATATCTCAAAGTACAAGCAACTCGCCGATAACGCGACCAGCCTGTATGGCGACCTTCAGAATGGCAACCAGTGGCTTTCGCACGTGCAGACGATGGTCTCCCGTTCGGGCAAGTCAAACGCGCAATGGTTCGCTGATATGGGCACGCTTTACAGCCAGCGCGACAATCAGGCGACCCAGTTAATGCAGACGGGTAACAACGTAGTCCAGCATATTCAGGCACTCACGAAGCGGCGACAGGAGTTGCAGTCGCAAATGTCGTTAACGCCGACCGCGCAGGCTACCGCGGAACTCACGACGCACTATCTCGACGTGGTTTCTAGCCAGATGAGTGACATGCTTCAGATGATGGCGAACAAGACGCAGAAGGATGCTCAGCAGCAGTCTGCGGATAACGCCGAGGACAAGTCGCGATCAGCCAACGCAAAGGCTTTCCTCGACCAGCAGGCCGCAGAGCGCGCGGCGTACGGCTACTAGGGGAGCGCAAAAGCGACATGTTGCTGCGTGATATCAAACATCTAGCGGTTGCCTGTGTGCTGGCGCTGTTTGCGATCGGCGCGTCGCCGGCGTTCGCTGACGACGCGTCTGCGCCCGCGGCAACCAGTGGTACGACCGCCAATCCGTACGTGAGTGCCGGTGAAACTGCGGCGGGCAATGCCCGTGCGATCGACAAGATCACCGCCATGTTTTCGTCGATCATGAATACCGCAGTCGAGGCCTCCCAGAGTATCCAGAAGGAATCGGACAAGTTCGCCAGCGGACTGGCGGTGATTACGATCGTTCTCGCGGCTGTGCGCTTTGCCGCGACAAAAGACCCGGTGATGGCGTGGGTGGCGCTGCTGGAAGAGCTCGGCATTCTCGGCATCTTTGCCTCGATCTACGTCGGTTTCGCAAGC
Organism: Paraburkholderia hospita; assembly: GCF_002902965.1. Classification (GTDB taxonomy): domain Bacteria; phylum Pseudomonadota; class Gammaproteobacteria; order Burkholderiales; family Burkholderiaceae; genus Paraburkholderia; species Paraburkholderia hospita. The sequence goes on from NZ_CP026108.1 coordinate 70,271, forward strand.
TGGGCACCGAACTTCTATAAATGGTTCGTCTCGCTGGCCAACGACATCGGGGGCGCGGATATGACCAGTGCGCTCAGCATCATGGGAAATGCGGCCGGCCAGGTCTACGATTCTGCCGTCCAGGCGTGGTCCGGCATCGGCTTCAAGCTGACAATGATCCCGGACGTGGTTATTGCGACGGTCCCGCTGTTTTTCGCCTGGGCGCTGCTTTCGATCACGGCCATCATCTTCGTGTTCTTTATCAACATCGGGCAATTACAGTTCGCGGCGGGCGTGGTGATGGGGCAGATCGCCTTCGCGCTCGGTTTCTCTTCTTTCACGCGCGGCTACTTCAAGACGTGGCTCGACTACATGGTCAGCGCGGGCATGTATATCGTCGTTGCTGCGATCCTGATGCGCCTGGTTACACACAATATGGTGAACGCGGTCCAGGACGCCGCAAAACTCGGTCTGACGACGTCGGGTGCGGCCGCACAGGTATTCGACCTGGCCTTCTTCGTGTTCCTCGTATCCTTCGAGATTCCCAAGATTGCAGGTATGTTCGGTGGTGGCGCGAATGCCAGCGGCGCAATCATCGGCAAGGTCGCGAAGACTGCGACGGCGGGCATCGTATGACGCTGCACGCCCCTTTGACGAGCGATGCGCTAATCGCACAGCACGAACGACGCGTCGACCTGATTGCCCAATGTGCGAACGAAGTCAGCAAGGCTGATTTCGAGCGCAGATGGATGAGTGTGCTGCGGTCATGTGCTGGCTGGTTCTCGTCGCTGCCGCTGCGGCCAGACCTGTATCGCGAGCCTGGCGGCGCATTCCGTTGCACAGTGGAAACCGCCTTCTACGCGATGCGGCTCGCTGGTGGACAGAAATTCGGTACCAGCCTGCCATCGGAAAAGCGCCGCCGCGTCGAGCCGCAATATAACTACGCGGTGTTTCTGGCCGCAGTCTGTTCCCGGCTTGACGAACCGTACCGGCATTTCGTGATCGAGCGTGACACGGACCAGCAAGCGTGGAATCCTTCGGTGCACGGTGCGGCCGGGGCATGGCTGGCAGGTTCCGAATATCGTGTCTCACGCCGGGAGCAACCGTTGCCTGTCGAGCGTATGCGTACGGGGATGCTGGCGCAGATTCTCGTTGGCTCCGATCTGCTGTCCGGACTCGATGGTGAGGTGCTGTCGGACCTGTTCGGCGCGATCAATCCGAACATGCAGCCGTTGGGGGCCGAGTCGGTGCTGCATAAGGTCGTCCGCCAGGGTGTGAGCACTGCCGACGAATTCGACCGCAAGGCGCAACGCGCCGTATTCGCGCCAGTGCAGTTCGGTGTGCCATCAGCCGTGCACGTCGCCGCCGAGCTGGAGCCTGTGATTGCGCCGGCGCCTGCCACGCAGCAGGCGGCCGCACCTTCGGCGCCACCCGCAGCTGCGCCGGTTGACCTGGCCGCAGCCGTGCCGGTTGTCCCGCCGGTCGACGCCGCTGCAGCGCCGGAAAACGCATCAATGCCGCAGTCGCAGCCGTCGGCAGTCTCAGCGGCAGATGGGAAGCCTTCGCCGCAGACGCTGCGCGAGGCGTTGGGCATTCCGCCCGCGACAGAGGTCCCCGCGGCCACACCCGCGCCTGCGGCCGTCGACCCGAGCGCCATGAAGGCGCCGGCGCAGCCGACCGGCGCCCGTCGCGACTCGGCGCCGCCGGCGGCCTTCGATGAAGTGCTCAAGGGCGTGCCGAATCTCGTGCGCGAGCTGTTCCAGGCGCTGCGCGAGGATGTCGCGGCAGGGAAGGCAGCGGTGCAGTGGAATGACAAGGGTCTCGTGCTCCCGAAGCGCCTTGTCGGCGGGTACGGCGTCAGCAGTAGCACGCTCGTTGAACATATGCGCAAGCGCAGCCTGATGGTCGCCGATGAAGCGACCCAGATCACGCTCACGCCGCGTGCTGGCCAACTCATTCTCGACAGACCCGCATGATCACCCCTTACATCAATCATTTCAGGCCGATTTACGAGTTTCGCGCGGCCGTGTTCTGGCTCGCGGCGCTCGTCATGCTGCCCCTGTCGGGAATGCCCTTCGCGTGGATCTTCGCACTGGTCGCGCTGGCGTTTCTCACGATGCGTTCGTGGCAGATCTGGCGCGCGCTGAAATTCCGTATGGCCATTTCGACGAAGTGGCTGACGACCCTGCAGATCCCCAAGCTGCTGCAGATCCAGAAGCGGATGAAGGAGGAGGCGAACTCGATGTACCTTGGCATCGGGTTCGAATGGACGCAGAAGCACTGCCAGATAGCCCACGACATCCTGCGCATGCCGACCACCGATATTCCGGGGCTGCCGAAATGGCTGAACAAGACGAAAACCGGCCGCAAGATCGAGGAGGCAATTGAAGGCCTGTTCGCGCCGAAGGACAGTGTCCGCGATCGCATGCCGCAGGGTGCGTCGTGGATACACGGGCTTGAGCCGAAGAAAGCGCTGGTGCCATTTCACTACAAGTCGATGGGCGGTCACACTGCCGTTGGTGGCACGACGGGCTCGGGCAAGACCCGCACCTATGAGGTGATCTCGACCCAGGTTATTCACCTTGGCGACGTGCTAATCAACGTCGACCCGAAGAATGACAAGGACTGGAAGCTGCGTGCGGAAAAGGAAGCCGCGCGAACCGGCCGAAAATTCCTGTATTTCAACCAGGCCAAGCCGTCCGAGTCCGTCCGGCTCGAACCACTCGACAGCTGGTCGCAGCCGTCCGAAATTCCCAGCCGTATCGCGCAGTTGATGGAGGAGGGTCCCTTCCGTGACTTCGCCTACCTGTTCATCAGCCGCTCGGTAAACGGTGAGCTATACATCGGTGACAAGCCGAATCTCCGCTCTATCCTGAAGTATGCACAGGGCGGTATCGCACCGCTGCTGGAAAAGGCGCTCCGGCGCTTCTTCGCAGAAAAAGGGCTGACAGACTGGGAGCACCAGGTCGCGACGGAAACCACGCGACAGGGGCAGCGTAACAATGCCGTCTCGCTCGTAGACGGAATGATCGGGCTATACAACGCCCGGTTCGCCTCCCAGGAGCAGGGTCATGAAGCGATCGACGGCCTGATCGCCACGCACACGCACGACCGCGAGCACTACATGCGCATCATCGCGTCGGCGCTGCCGTTGCTCCAGATGCTGGCGACGGGCGAAACCGGCCTCATGCTCGCGCCGAAGGTCGACGACTTCGAGGACGAGCGCGAGGTGTGGACCATCGAGAAAGTGATCCGCCAGAAAGCGATCCTGCATATCGGTCTGGATTCGCTCTCGAACAGCATCGTGGCAAAGGCCATCGCGTCGATGCTGCTGGCTGACGTCTCTGCCGTCTGCGGCTCGATCTACAACTTCTACGAGACGCCGCCCGACGTGGTCCTGATCATTGACGAGGTGGCCGAAGCCATCAACGAACAGGTGATCCAGATCCTCAACAAGGGACGCGGGGCAGGCTTCAAGGCGTTTGTCGCCTTCCAGACGCGTGCCGACCTCGAAGCGAAACTCGGAAACGCCGCAAAAATGCTGCAGGTTTTGGGGAACCTGAACAACCAGATCATCCTTAGACTCGAAGACACTGATACGGCACAGTGGTTCTCCGACAAGGTCGGAGAGACGGCGATTCGCAACATCACGATCACTGGCAGTACCAGTACCGGGACGGAAGCGCACCTCGGCGAATTTACCGGTGGTGTGTCGCGTTCACTTCAACTGGAGAAAGCCCCGCTGATTCCAACCCGCCTGATTCACAGCCTGCCCAACCTGCAGTATTTCATGCGCATTTCGGGCGCTGCCGTGTACCAGGGCCGCATTCCAATCCTTCAAGGCTGAAAACCTACGCATGTCTGCCGTATTCAAAAAAATCATTCGCGAACACAAACTGTCGTCCCGCCTGATCCCTGTCTTCACGCTGGCGCCGGAACTGGAGCTCGCCTGCGCACGCGTGGCCGATTTCATCGGGGAGAAGTTCATGGGCGAGTCGGAGCCGCTCATCAAGGAGATGCTCGACACCGCGATCGCCGCGTACAAGCGCACCCGCAAGACGGGCAATCCACACATCGCGTTCATGCAGGGGCTTTTCTGCCACGCGAACCTGCTGTACGCGAAGCGCTACGTCGCGCGCGATGGCGAGCGTTACTACGTCTGGCCGCCGATGCTCGAACCCGTGACGGAATTCGAGGCGCGGCACGAGGCGCGCGGCACAGAGATGGTCGAAGAGCGTTGCCCGGAAATCATCACGCAGCGTTCAGCGGCTTTCCAGCTGGCAGCACGCGCGCTGACGGGCGAGAACTTCCGGCTTTACTTCGAGGACTACGATGTCGCTCACACCTATTCTGATTGCGAAGCTGTCGAGGGTTGATCTGGACGTCGCGCGCCGCGCGCTCGGCACGGCCAACTCGCAGGACAGGCTGGATGAGTCGCGCCCCGCCGAGTTCTCCCGCGGCGGTGGCGCGCGGGCATACGGGATGGCCCTTTTCATTTCGCGGCGTCCCGTCCACTTTTACGCTGGCATGTTTGGCCTGATCCTGTTTCCGCTGTACATGCTGTGGCAGTTCGTGCCCGAGCTGGTCCAGTGGGGGATGCAAGCGTATGGCCGGTAGCCGTTTCGCCTCCCACATCAAGTGGTGGTTCTTCCTTGTGCCGTTGCTGGCGCTCTTTGTCATGCCCGCGCTTCCCGACCGGTCGCTGTTTTCCGTGCCGCCGGAAGAAGCGGAGTCGGTCCAGAACGTCGTGGGCGTTGAGCGTGCCGATGACGTTGTGACTTTGACCAATGATCGGTTCCGCCGCTGGTTCGTTGATTCGGGGATCATCCGCGCGACGCTCGATGCATCCGGCTCGGGTGAAATCGGCGAGGCAGGCGTGTCGGAATTTGCGCATGGATGGGTCCACAACTTCTGGCTCGAGGTGTATCGCGTGATTTATCGTGCGAGCGTCATGAAGTTGTGGGTGATCGGGACGCTTATCTTCTGCGCAGCGGCCTTCGTTGACGGTTCAGTGCGCCGCAAGATCAAGGCGTCAGCAGCCGGCTTCGCCAGTCCGCTTTCCTTCCACCTCGCCGGGCACGGCATCCTCCTCGTTTTCGGGATGACGTTTGCCGTTCTCGCAGCGCCGTTCCCGGTGCTCGCGCAATACTGGATCGCAGTCGCCGCAGTGCTCGGTGCGCTGTTGTGGAAGGCAGCTTCCTCGTTCCAGTAACACTTTTCCCGGAAAGCTGCTGCAAACCATGTAGCTTTCCGGGTTAGGCACCTGAGCCGGCTCGGCTCCCTACCTCTCCGCGCTACCGCCGTCCGCGTTGCGCATTCCCAGCGATCCGCACGAACTCAGAATGCAGAGAGCGACCGTATCTGCGTCCGGTCCGCGCTCGTCAACCGTGAGCGCTAGCGTCTTCGCCGCAATCTCCCCAAAAGCGAATTGAAATCGACCATGTTTCGGACGTCTCCCCGTCCGTAGCGTCGTAACAATAAGGTCGTACCACGCGCGTTTGGGCGCACTTTCCACAGGACTGAATTCACTATGACCACCATCACGGAAGAGACGAACCTCGACGCTGCCAGCAATCCCGCGGCCGCACATGCCACCATGGCGGGCGCGCCGGAGCATGCCTCGGCCACTGCGGCTCACGCGACCGGCAACGACGGCCCGGCAACGACCGACGGCGCTGACGGTGGCGAGATCGAACTCGAACTGCAGCAGATGGAAGACGCGGCGACAACCCTTCAGAAGGAAGGGATGATCAGCGAGACGGAGGCTGAGGAAAAGCGCGAGCAGGTCGCGCGCACGCGCAAGATGTTCCGCGATCTGTCGCCGGCGGAACGCGCGGCTATCGTGAAGCGCCGCCGTGAGATCGGCCGCGAACTGATGGATCGACAGCTGTCGGGCGCAGCCGTGGTCCAGGCCGCCGTTCGCCTGAATCACACGCGTCTGAAGCCGCTGTTTGAACAATGGTGGCCGTACCTGAACCGTATGAGCATCAACCTGCAGCGCTTCGGCCGGTCGACCTTCGGCGCGGAAGATCAGGGCGTGGTCACGGCGTTCTTTGAAAAGCAGGTCGGCGACCTGGAAGCCTACGTCGACGAACAACTGAGCGTCGCGCAGGGTTTCCGCGAAAAGACCGAAGCCCGCCTGAAGGAACAGGGCGATATCGTGTTTGCGCCGAGCGTCACCAAGCCGTCGCTGGAGATCGGTGTTGAAGCCTACTCGCGGTTCTCGATGCGCCTGCTGTCCCTGCTGATGAAGTTCGACAAGGTGATGGATCATTTCGATTTTCTCGTCTGGAACGGCGTGCGCGACCAGTCCGACGTCGACGAGGAAACGACGCGCTTCCTGCGCAAGTTCCATCCGATCGGCGTGCGCGGCTACATGACGCACCTGCGCCTGATGACCACGGTGCGCGGCCGCTAACAGGACTGCCACCATGCTCGACGGGCTCAACCCGCAGCAGCGCGAGGTCGCGGAACTGCGCCAGCACTGTGTTGCGATCGCGTGCCCTGGCGCTGGCAAGACGAAGACCATCGCGGCGAAAGCAGCGCTTCTGCTCGCGGACCCCGCCGCGATCGTCGGCGCTGTCACCTTCAGCAAGGACGCAGCAGTCGAGCTGCGCGACCGCATCCTGGCGCTTGCTGGTGACGGCGCCAGAAAGCGCCTTATCGCGGGCACGTTTCACTCGCTCGCGTTCAAGCAACTGGGCAAGCGCGACATCGCGACGGACGGCGACCGCATGGGGCTCATTGCGCGTGTCATCGCGGAGCTGGGTCTCGCGTGGAAGCCCGAAGAGGTCGTACCCACCATCGAGCGGATCAAGACCAATTTCGGCCGGGTACAGGCGGGCACCGAAGACGCGCAGATCTATGCCGCCTATCAGGCCGCGCTTGAGCGCAATGGCAAGATCGATTTTCAGGACATGCTGCGCCTGGCCGTCGCGGGAATGGAGGCGGGCGACATCGCGCCGTACCGCTTCACCGATCTGCTCGTTGACGAATTCCAGGATACGGACCCGCTGCAATACCGCTGGGTTGAATTGCACGCAAAGGCCAATGCAAGGGTGACTGTGGTTGGCGATGACGACCAGAGCATCTACGGATTCCGCGCGGCACTTGGTTATCGTGGCATGGAAGATTTCGCGTCCACCTTCAACGCCCAGAAGGTGGTGCTCGGTAGCAACTATCGCTGCCACGGCGAGATTCTCTCAGCGGCGGACCGCGTGATCCGGAACAACACCGACCGGATCGCGAAGCTTCTGCATGCCGAGCGTGGTCCGGGTGGCTCAGTTGCAACAAAGCGGTCCGACGACGAATATGCGGACGCTGTTGCGGCCGTCGAGACGTTGCATCCGCTGCTGAAAGCGGGCAAGTCGTGTGCAATCCTGGCTCGCACGAACCGGATTCTGGACCCGATCGAGGCCGTCTGCCGCTCGCACGGTATTCCATACTTCCGTGCGTCCGGCAGTTCCGTGCTCAATCGCCCGGAGGGCGCACTCATGTGCAACCTGCTCGGTATCGCGGAAGGGCGCAAGCAGAACGGGCTGGATGCGGTTTTCGGCTACATGGGCGTAAGCACGCCACTTCTTGCCGTGCTGCACCGTGACATGGGGGCAGAGCTCGTTCAACGTCTCAAGAAGGATCTCGTCGCGCTTGGTCTGCCCGAAGACACCGCGACGGTCTATCGCAGCTTCATGAAGCGCCTCTCCGAATGGCAGGCGATGTGCGAACGGAGTTTCTACTCGCTCGTGCTCGACGGCGTGCATGAGTTGATGATGACGTACGCGAAGAAAGACCAGTCCATCCGCGCGATCCAGGGAACCTACGACGTGATATCGCGGCTTTCTGGCACCTTCGCTGAGCGGATCGAATACCTCCGTCGCGACAACAACAAGCCAACCAGGGATGCGCTCGTCTTGACAACGATGCACAGTTCGAAAGGGCTGGAATGGGACCACGTGTGGATCTCGCGGGCGGAAGAGGGCGTCGTGCCGGACGAAAAGAGCACCGAGTCTGAAGAGCGCCGGCTTTTCTATGTTGCGATGACCCGTGCGCGCGACGGCCTGACCATCGCGACCATCAAAAAGAATCCCGTTTCCCGGTTCCTGATCGAATCGTCTATCCAGTAACTGCTGATTCGTTTCCTCGGAGTGATCATGCTCGACCGCGTGTTTCGCAGATTCGGCTACGTGCCGATCTCGACGGTAAGCCTTGTGCCGCATAGCGAGGCGCTCCCTTTGCGTGAACCCTTGCATCGCCTGCACGCGCACGGGTTCGACAGGTCGAGTGCCAGTGCGGACGCGTTATGCGCATGGCACGTAGACGGTGAGGGATTTCACTTTGCCATCGGTCGGGATGACTGGGCACCACTCGTGGCCGCCGGCTTCTGCCTTACCGACAACGACGAGTGCCGGGCGTGGCTGGACGAGGCGTTACGCACGCGCGCATGGATTGCACACGACATGCTCGCGTCGTGGCATGACGCAAACCGGAATGTGATGCGGGGCTTCGGAACCCGGCTGGACGAGCGCAGCGCGCAACAGCAGGCGCTATCGGTCGCGGGCTCGGAGCACGAGATTGCGCCGCTCGTCAAAGCGAATGAAATGGCGGAACTCTTCGCGCTCACGTGGAAGCGATACTATCTGTCCTCTCCATTCCAGCGGCTCGGCAACTCGGCTGCGTTCAACAGGCTCGCCCTACATCACACACTCCGGCTCGCGGCTCAAACGAACGAACACGCGCTTGAGCGGGTGCTCGAATGGTTGGCGTTGTGGCTAGAAGCCCGAGGCCTGACGGTCGACCGGAGAGAGCAGCTTGTGTATATGCCGGGCTATCAGGCGCTCTATTTTCGCAGCGACGCAGAACAGTGGCCCTGATCCGTCGGCAACCGAACGAAAAAGGGGCGCCCGAGGGCGCCCTTTGCATTTGCTACGCGTGATGGTCAGAGATCCGCGTTGTGCAGCTTGAGCGCGAGACGATAGTGAGGGTCACCGAGCGGCACATCGATGCTTTGGCCGTCTGCAATGTCGACAATAACCTTGTTGACCTTCAGCCCCTTCGTGCTGACGGTTTCGGATCGGCAGTCGGCAGGACCGTCTTCGTGCTTGCCCACGAACTCGGTGTCCTGAACGCTGACGGACAGTTTCGCCCGGGTTCCGTCGACCACGACGGGATCGATAAACATCGCGAGCCCGACAAAGACGCTATCGCTCGCGAGGCTGGTTGCGTTGCCGACTTTGGTGCACTTGCCATAGCCGATCTCGGTGCCGCTGCGCATCGCGTAGGGAGCTTTTCCGACAATTTCATCCTTGATGATCGAGGTGCCCGTCGCGATCTGATGACCGTCCTTGTACAGAGCGACGTCGAGTTGTTGCTGCAGCGACGTTACTTCGGCGTGCGCACAGGTGATTGACGCGCCAGTGATGATGACCGGGACGAGAGCTTTGATAATGCGGTTCATGAGACTCCTGAGCGTGGTGGATTTTGGTGTCGATGGGTCAAACGCTTGCCGCTGTGCGCGACAGCTGTTGCACGTTGCTTGCGGCGTTCTCTATGGTCAGGTCGCTTTTGCGTTTGACCTGGCCTTCGAGCGACGCGCGCGGTCCGAGACGGATCGTCCCGTAGTAATAGACGTTGCCAATGACCCGGCCATTGATTTCGAGAACTCCCCGCGCGTGCACGTCGCCCTCGACCGTGCCGTCCACGCGAACGTGCTCGCCTTCGACCTGGCCTTTGACCATGCCGCCCTGACCGATATGCAGGAGGCCAGCGTTCGACACAATGTTGCCGTCCACGATGGCAAAGCTGCTGAGCCCGTGATCGAGAAAGACATTCCCGTGGATTGAAAGACCTGCGGACAGGAGCGTGACATTAAGCGGTTGCGGCTTCATCGGATGCCTCATCAAAAGAGCTGTACGTCGCCAGCCTTTGCGGGCTGTGCTTTGGGTTGAGCGGGCGCGGCCGATTCAGGCGATGTCTCGCTGTTTGTGGCTGCGGTCGCATGACGGGTAACCCGGTGCAGCGGGCGCAATGCGGGGTGTTGCTCGGGCTTGGGTGCCTCCGGCGTCGTTGACACAGCTGACTTGACCTGTGTTGTCGACGAGGTTGCGGCGGAGGGCTGCGCAGGCTGATTTCGCGTCTGCGCTTCTGCCGTCGCGGGCGGCGTCGTTGGGGCTGCCGACGAGGGCGTCGCAACAGCACTCACCGGTGCAACTGGCGGCGACTGTCGCGGCGCTCGAATGGGGGACGCCGCAGCAGCCACGTTCTCGGCGGCGGGGCGAGTGGTCGGCACAGTCTGTGCGACCGCCGGATTGGAATTGGCTGCCGCGAGCGAACGCGCGTCGACATTGGCCAGCGCGGATTGAGCGACGGGCTTGTGCGTGTCGAAATCGCTCGACGTCAGCGGTCGCGCGGGATTGACGTCGATCGGCATCTCGCCTTGCGGCCCGCTCGCCGGGATCGAGCCGGGCGCCTGCTTCGCAGCGCTCGCGACAGCGGCGATTGGAGCAACCACGGTCTCATGCATCGCGTGCCAGATACGCGCGATGCTCATCCCACCGCCCGCCGCAACGGCTGCGATGGCAAGCGCGACGAGAGCGGGCTTCCCAGCCTTGCGCAGCCCGCCGGCGAAGGCCAGCGCGCGAACACGCGCACTCGGTCCGGCATCGGGAGCCGGTAGCGCGGGCATGGCCGCCGTATGACTCGCTATGTCGATGATCACCGGCTGCGCGGTGTACTGCGCGTGCAGTGCCTGAATTTCCCTTAGGTCCATCATTTCTCTCCTGTGACAGAGTTCGAGCGTAGCCACCCCGCCACGAAGTCAAGTTCGTGCCGGACGCTGCCATGGTCTGCAAAGAATGGCGTAGCGCTATTGCTCGCGTCGCTCGCCGACGATGTCGTACTGATCGTTGTCCGGCATGCAGATCTGCACGATCTGTTTGAGCCTGCGCTCAGCGTTGTTGAGGATGCGCGCGCGGTCGTCGCCAGTGATCTTGCCCTGTACGACACGCTCGGTAGCCCGGACGTACACACGGTCGTATTGCGTGAGACATCGGACGAGCAATCCCGCGAGCGGCCGCGTGATCGTCAGTTCGATCAGGTCGTGCGGCAGTTCGATGGGGCGCGCGTTCTGGCGCAGTAGCCACTGCTCGGTCTTGCGCAGCCACTCCGAGGTTTCGCGCAGTGCCGCCTCGAGCGCGCGCACTTTCCCACCGCGTGCGACCGCAATCTTCGCCGCGCAGAAGTTGTAGTCGGAGCGAATGTAGTTCCGCGCGAACAGGGATGAGTAGCGCAGAACGGTCTTGGCATCCGACTCCGGGTTGATACGCGCAACCCGTGAATCGCTCGTAAGACGTTCAATCGGTTTCAGTCCAATACTCGCCGCTACCGAGACGGGGGGCTGCTGTGGTTGAGCGAGGGTGCCCGGTGCTGGATGATCGGGTGCAATGTCGGGGCGCGGGTCCGGCTCCGGCGTCTGTTCAAGAACTGCGGCCATGTGAATTTTTCGGGTGGTCTCTCTCACCGGCCATTTTGCGCGACCACGTCAGACGATATGCGGTCAAAAGCTGCACTGTTTTCGTGACCTTTCGGGGCATTGCAGGCCAGATTTTGCGCAATACTGACTCTACTTCCTGCGTCGCTGACGCATCGACACTGACCCGGCTAGCCCGGAGTCCATCTTCTGTACAAGCCGTGCCTTGAGCATGCTCCGACCAGGCGGCAACTGGTGTGGAATATTCTTCTGATGAGCGCCTAGCCAGCGCTCCCCATTCATTCAGTCATAAAACTCGTCACCGGCCGCATTCATTTGCGCCGAGACATCGTTCGGACCCGGACATCGGGTGTTCTCTCTCCAGAGCCTAGTCTGGGTAGAACGATCGAAGTGGACTGAACCGTGATCCTGCGGCGGAATGAATTTTCCGAAAATGGGCTGTTGCGCAGCGTGACCATGCTGCGCGAGGGCGACTTACGCCCTCGTATATGAGCCTTGCGGCTCCCTGAGCGCCACGACCCCGGAAGGGTTGTGGCGCTCGGGTCATTTCCATCGAATCCCGAAACGCGTTCCTCACACCGAGGGACGCGTTTTTTTTCGTCCGTTGTTTCTGTCCCGTTGGAGGTCTTCATTGCTTCCTGACCGTCTTGACCAGCGCATAGCCGAAGCGATCAGCCGCACGATCGACGAAGAGCGCGCAAATGCCGATACCACGTCGCCGGCATGGCGACAGCGTTGCGAGGTTGCCCAGGTCGCGAAATACAGCGATCCGGAACGCCGCGTCTTTCTTTCCCATGTAGCCGAACGCCGCGGAGATGCGGCAGCACACGAACTGGAGCAGTCAGCCGGTGAGTTGCGGACAACGGCCATTTTCTTTCTCGCGAGGAAACCACTCTCATGAACGCAGTAGTCAATCTGGTCAACGGCCCTGTACGCAGCGTCGTTGAAGAGCGGGCCTTGCGTCCGCCGGTGATCGGGCACATTCGCCCGGGCATCAAGGTTCTCACTTCAAGAGCACGCGGCAATGCTCGTGCGGTTGAGCTTTACGAGAGCATGGTTTCTGCAGGTGAGTCTTTCGACGCGATCGCGATGGCACTCGAATCGAAATGCAACCTGAAAAACGCACTCGCGCCGAGAAATACGTCGTACTTCACGTGTCGCCGGTCGGACTTCACCAATCCCGATGTTGCCGACGAGATCCTGAAACTCTACGGCGAAGATCGCGGCGATGGACTCAAGCTGTATCGCTTCCCGGTGCTGTTCGCGTTCAATGACTGGATGCAGAACCTGCCGAACCAGATGACCGTCTATGGTACGAATGGCCGGAAGTTCTGGTCACAGTATGAGCGCGACGGCATCCGGTACTGCATGACGTACGCGAAGGTCGCCCGCGACCAACGTGCGCAACGTGCCGTTCGGCATTTCGGCGGCCGCACCGTCATCCGCCGTCAGGATGAGGCGATCCCCGATGGCATCTGCGACCCTGAACAGTGTCCGCAGTATCAGGCGCGTCAATGCAACCTGTCGGCGAGTTTCATCTTCGCCGTGCCGGATATCAAGGGCCTTGGTCTCATCGAACTGCCGACCAACTCGATCTACGTGCTTCAAAAAGCTTACTCGGCGATGCAGACCGTACAGCTTGCGCGAGGCAAGCTAACCGGCACGCGATTCTGGATCACGAAGCGGGAGTTCGATATCACGCGGATCAACGAGAACGGCGAGGCAGTGCGCACGCCGCAGATGCTTACCGTGCTCGATGCCGATATCGATATCGGTGCGCTGCTCGACGCAGCCGAGGACGCAGCACCGGCACTCGACGCCGCAAATCAGGCTGTTGCCTTGATCGAAGCCAGCGGTAACGTGGTTCCGATTGTCAACGTCGCAGAGCAGTCGGGTGAGCTGGTGACGCAATCGAACGAGGCCGCCGAAGCTGGTGGCGCATCGCCGGCGGTTGCCTTGACGCAACCGGCAGAGTCGACGTCGGAACATCAGACCGGGAATCCGGCGAATACGACGTCTGCTAGCGGTCCGCTCCTGCAGCACGTTCTCTCGGTTCACGACAGCGGCGAGGGCGAAGCGCCCGAGTCACTGTCCGACAAGCGCGAGCGCATGTCTGACCTGCTTCAGCGGTTGGGCCTGAGCGCGGATAACCGGCAGCAGGATTTCCGGATATACGCGCACACGGTGTTTGGGCGCGGCTGGGCTGAGCGAGTGGCTGACGTCGATCGCATGAACGAAAGACTGGTCAAGGCGTTGACTGACCCCGCCGAGCTCGATCGTGAGATCGACGCGGCCAGGCAGCCGACGTTTCTGGACTGACGTTCGTAATCCCCTAATGCAGTGCCAGCCCTTCGGGGCTGGTTTTCTTCTACTCGTCATCGAGACCATTTCAGCAAGCCTGCGTTTGCTCAAATCGTTTCGATAGCGCATCCCGCGCATCGAAATGCCGCGCAAGTGGCCATCCGTGCCGTAGAGGCACTACTTTCTAAGAGGAACCATGAAGAAGCTTGCAAAGACCCTGCTTGTCGCTGCTATTGCGAGTTTGTCGGCGGCACCTGCGTTTTCCTGTTCGTTGCAGGACATTACGACGGAGCCGCTGCGCAACATCATCAACCAGCAGGGCGGCTATCCGATCAGCGACGAACAATGTGCCATGTTGAACGCCCATTATCTGCGGATTCACGTAGACGGTGATGCGGTCGTCCTCGATGGCGTGAATATGGCGTGGGCGGACGTGTCCGTGATGAACGCGGACCACGTCATTTCGACGAAAAGCGGCGTAAGCACGCGGATTAACCGGAAGGCCACGCCCAGTCAGACCGTCGCGAACCAGTTGTTCTATGAAGCCTTGCAGCACGCGGTGAACTCGCTGGACTGGACTGCCGCCACCGGGCAGTTCTCGTCATCGGGGAAGTCGCTGCTCAACTGACGCTCTACCGTGTATAGCCAGCCGTTGGGCTGGCTACTGCCACCTACGACGAAAACGCTTTAGCAAGCGAACCGTCGTTTGCTCAAACGCTTTCGACCGCGCATCCCGCGCATCGAAATCACGCCGTGATCACGGCCATCTCTTTTTCACACGTCCTTGCGGACGTCAATTCCATCCAGGCTGCCCGCGGGCGGCCATTTTTATTTCTGGAGGCGAAATTGCAACTCGCACATTTCTCTGATCTGCATTACGCGCCGGACAACTTGATCGAATCGGATCGTTGCTTCAGCTTCGCCGTCAGCGATGCGATCGAGCGCGGCGCCGAGGTCGGCGTGATCTCGGGCGACTCGACTGACCACCGCCTCGACGCTCACGCCCCATCGCTAAATGCGCTAGCCACGCAGGTTCACCGGCTGGCCAATTCGATGCCAGTCCTCATGCTTCAGGGCACGTTTTCGCACGAGCCTCCGGGCACGCTCGACAACTTCGCGCTAATGGGCGGCACGCATCAGATCTTCGTAGCGGACCGCGTTGCCCAGGTCGCGCTGATCGATGGTCGGTTCTGGGCGTCGAAAGGGCCCGTGTTCTCCGATGACGAGCTGCGCCAGTTCATCGACCTCAAACCCGAAGTGGTGTTCACCTGCCTTCCCACGGTCAACAAGGGCCAGCTTGCCGCGAGCGTTGGCGCGCTCGAGGCAGGTACGGGACTGGGCGATGTGCTTGCCGCATTTCTGGCGGCGGCAGGCCGGGTGAACAGGCAGTTTCGCGCTTCGGGAATCCGGACGGTGGGCGTGTCGCATGGCACTGTCAACGGTTGCACGACTGAGCATGGCGTCGTGATGGCTGGCTTCGATCACGAATTCTCACTGACGGCGCTGTTTGATGCCGAATGCGATGGATTCATGCTCGGTCATATCCACAAGGAGCAACAATGGGAGCGCGATAGCAGGCTGGTCGCCTACCCCGGATCGATCGGGCGGTTCCATTACGGCGAGGAAGGCGATAAGGGCTATCTCGTCTGGAATGTCGAGCCGGGCAACACGACGGCAACGCTGGTTCCGACTCCATCGCGTCAGATGATTTGCGTCGATTTCGACGGGCCGCCCGACATGGCACGGCTCGAAGAGATCGCTGCGGCCGCCGGCGACAAGTTCGTGCGGGTGCGCTGGCAGATCGACGAGGAGCATCGGCAGGCGGTCGACCGCGAAGCCATCAAGGCGCTGTTCGCCGGCGCGGCGGATCTCAAGGTGGAAGCCCGGATCTTGCCTGTCGTACGCAGCCGGGCCCAGGGCATCAGCCTGGAGACGACTGTCGAAGGCAAGCTCGCTCGCTGGTGTGATCTTGCCAGTGTCGAAGCCGACCCACTGCAGGAGCGATTGCAGCTGCTCGCCTCGGGCGACGCGGAAGCGATCGCTGCCAGTGTGCTGGAACGCATTGACTCGCTGGCGCAGCCGCTCTCCCTCGCCGTCGTGCTGCCGCATCCGGCGGCATCAACACCGGCGCTGGAAGACGCTGCACCTGCCGTCGAGCCACAACCTGCAAAGCCGGCAGCAGCAGCATCGACGCTCGACTGGCTCAATGATGATCTGTTTGCGGCCTAGCCGCCATAGCGAGAGTGGCCATGACGGCACTCTCGCGCGGAACACAGCCGTGTTCCGGTAGCGCGCCGCGCCGTGCGCTACCGGAACAATGTTCACCCGCGTCCTCGACGCATCGATCGCAGTTCGCTGCATCCATCTTTTTCTCTTAACCCTGGCGGGGATTCATCCCTCCCGGGATGCACTCCGCCCATCTTCTGTGGAGTGTCATCATGTTTGGTCTCTATCCTGCTGGCGCCCAATGGGTCCGGCATTTCAGCGCAAAGCGCGCGCCACGCGATATTGGCAAGGTTCTCACGGCCCACGCCGGATTCAACGCTGGCATTTTTCACACCCCGTTTGGCGAGCATCGCGGTGCGGTGATTGCCCAGTCAGGGCGATTTCTGATC
Organism: Paraburkholderia hospita; assembly: GCF_002902965.1. Classification (GTDB taxonomy): domain Bacteria; phylum Pseudomonadota; class Gammaproteobacteria; order Burkholderiales; family Burkholderiaceae; genus Paraburkholderia; species Paraburkholderia hospita. The sequence continues at coordinate 86,651 of NZ_CP026108.1, forward strand.
CTCGCCGCAGCCGTCAATGTCGACCAGTCCGATCTGGCCGTCGTCCCTGACATCCAGATGCAAAACCTGCTCTGGTCGTTTGAGACGGGATACGCAAGCCAGTGGGGGCCGCGCGAGCTGCTCGCGCTGACTGGCGTGGACAACTGGGACGGTCTGATCCGGCGCACCAGTTCCGAATACGCTGCCGTCTGCAAGACCGTCGAAGATGCCGTTGATGGCTCGCTTGAAAAGCGGGCTGTCGAGGCTGCGGCCGCGGCTGAAGCGGCTAAAGCAGAAGCGGCGAAGCGTGCCGCAATGCCCGACCCCGTCGTTGGCAGGATGTTCTCCAGCGACGACGACGCGCCGTGGCTGCCTTCCGACTATCTGTTTGACGCGCCGGAGGTGCAACCATGCGCCCACTGACGCTTACGCTCACCGGATTTATCGGTGTGCGAGACGGGATGAAGCGCGACAGCGTCACGCTCAATCTTGAATCGCTGCCGAACGGTCTGATTGCGCTCACGGGCCCGAACGGGGCGGGGAAGTCCACCATCATGGACAACCTCCATCCGTACCGGATCATGCCCTCACGCGCGACGAAGCTGTCCGTCGATGGGTTCTCCTACTGGGATCACCTCTACGGTGCGCAGGCGCTAAAGGAGTTCGAATGGGAGCACGGCGGCGTTCGTTACCGCTCATCGTTCGCTTTCCGCAAGCCGGGCAAGACTGGCAAGGCCGAGTATTTTCTGGCCTGGCGTGATTCGGACGGCAAGTGGCAACCCATGCAGACGGGCGACGGCACTGTCTCCGACGGCAAGGCTGAAACCTACGATCTGTGTGTCGAATCGGTGTGCGGATCGCTGGAATCGTTTTTCACCAGCGTTTTTTCGGCGCAGAACCGACGTCCGCTTGCCTCGTATGGAGCGAGCGAAATCAAGGCGCTGCTGGCCGAGCTGCTGCATATCGACGATCTTCGTACCCTTTCGGCGCAATCCAGCGAGGTCGCGAAGGTGCTTGGCCGCACGCTGGACGCCACGCAACAGCAACTTGTTGCGCTCGGTGCGAAACGTGACCGGCTTGCACAGATCGATCAGGCCATCGCTTCCGATGTCCAGTCGGTCGCGTCCACTCGCGAGAGCCGCGAAGCGCTGAACGTGAAGGTTGTCGCCCTGACCGACCAGCGCGCATTGCTTGTGGCGAAACAGACAGCGAATGCGAGCGCACAGGCCCGGTTACGCGAACTGGCAACGCGGCGCAGCCAGATCACCGCAGCGCTGCAAACGCTCGCTACTGACGCGACCGCTGACGATCGCCGTTTTGGACAGCGGCGCACTTCGTTGCGCGCTACGGTCACGGAGCACAACGCTGTGATCGCGCAGCGAGAGGCGATTCTTGGAGCCGCCGCGGCGCGCGACGCCGCACAGGCACGCGTCGCTGCGGAGGAAGCCCGTATTGCGCCGATTCAGGCGGCTATCGATGTGCTCGAAGCAAAGCAGCTTGAACTGACGTCGGCTTCGTCCCGGTTGAAAGGGCTGGAGTCGGAAGGGTCGTCACGGGCAACGCTTCTGAAAGCCCTTGAACAGCAGGCGAGTGTGATCGGAACCGTGCCGTGTGCCGGCCACGAGATGCACAACACCTGCCCGCTGCTTGCGCAGGCGCGCGAGGCCGATACGAAGGTGCATGAGCAACGCATTTCGCTCACCAACCTTCGTACCGAGTTCCGCACGAAACGCGAGTCTGTCGAAAAGCTCACGCCAGAGGTCCAGCAACTTGCGGGAAAACGTGCCGAGCTTAAATCGGTCACCGACCAGATTGCGGCCGCGCGCCGCGACCTACAGAAGGCGGTGGATCTTGCCGCGCGCAAGCCGCTGCTCGATGCCGCAACCGAAGGTCTGGGCAAAGCTACTGCAGAACTGGCCGCGCTCGACTCTGAGGAAGCAACGTTGCGTGCACGCCGGGAGGCGCAGCAATCGCAGTTGGCGAACGAGGCGAAGGAACTGGACGCGGAAGTCGCACGCCTCGGCGTCGACGACGTGACGGGAGCCATTGCTGACATCGACCGGCAACTGACGCAGTGCCGTGAAGCCATCACCGCGGCCGAAGCACGGATCGAAACCCTGATCCGTTCTCAGGCTACACGTGAGGTCGAGCGGCACACCATCGCAACCGACCTTGGGAGCTTCGACGCGACCCAATCGCGTGCCCAGCGCATTTCGGACGAGATAGCGCGCTGGAAGCTGCTTGCCAAGGGACTCGGCAACGAAGGCGTGATTGCGTTGACGATTGATGATGCTGGACCTGCGCTAACGAAGATGGTGAACGACCTGCTGCTCGCATGCTACGGCATGCGCTTCACGGTCGAGATCCAGACTCAGCGTGCACTGGCCAGCGGCGAACTGCGCGAGGGTTTCGAAATCCTCGTACACGACGCCGATCACGACAGCACCAAGGCAGTCACGGTGATGTCGGGTGGTCAGAAGGTCTGGATCAACGAGTGTCTGACGCGAGGGATCGCGCTGTACCTGGCTAGCAACGCAGGTCAGCCGTATCAGTCCCTGTTCAGCGACGAGTCCGATGGTCCACTCGATCCGCAGCGCAAGCTGCAGTTCATGCGGATGAAGCGGGAGGTGTTGCGGCAGGGCGGGTATGAGCGCGAGTTCTTCATCTCGCAAACGCCCGATCTTGTCGCAGAAGCCGATGCTGTGATTGATGTTGCCGCGCTAGCTGCTGCATGAACCATGTTTTTTCAACCCTGTGGGGACCGCCCACAGGGGCGTTCCCTCGCTTTTTCTCAACGAGGAACGCGATGAAATCAAAGCAAGACATGTATGCACGTACCGAAGCCACCACGGTGTCAGTTCGTGCCTCAACGCCGCGTGTTGGCAACACTCACACCTACGTCCTGAACGGCACGCTCATGCGTGACGTTCTCGTCGACGGCAAGTGGGTGACGCTTCACGCCAGCATCCCCCTGGAATCGCGCGCCGCATAAGCGGCCGCCCCTGTGAGGTCTTCCATGAATAACCTGTTGATGCTGCTCATTGCAGCAGGCAGTTCGTCGCTGTGCGCCTGCTCGTCCCAACCCCAGAGGGTCGAGACGGCGAGGCCTGTCCCTACGATTGTCGTCCAGCAGCCGAAGGGCGAGCCGGGCGACTTCGTTCTCTGCAAGGATGGCCGCGTGCTGGTATTCCCGGCCGCGCATCCGAAAACCTGCACCTGACGCGAAAGCCCTGACCCTCGAGAGAGCGTTGGGGCTTCTCGCTTAAACTTCGAGGCGATCATGAAAAAGCAGATTGCAACTGCGGCTGTGATCGGAGCATTACTGGCTCTGGCCTGTTTGCTCTGGGAACAGCAGTCCGTTGCAGCAATGGGCAACCATGGCGCGGGCGCGCGCGCTTTACGCGCAAACCCGTCGCCGTTCGACCGGCATTTGAGGTACAGCAATGTTTAAGGACCCGAAGCAGGGCTGGCGTCCTGATTTTGCGCGTCTGCGCGGGCGCGTCTATCTGGCAATCGCTGCCCAGATTGAAGAAGCGATTAGCCTCGGCATCTTCGCACCCGGCGAACGGCTGCCATCACAGCGGGCGATTGCCGACGACCTTGGCTTCCACCTGAACACGGTGAATGCGGCGTTTCGCGAGGCAGCACGTCGCGGTCTGATTCGCAGCAACGTCGGTCGCGGCGGGACGATTGTCCTCGGCCAGCAGGTTGCTCACTCAGCCTGACATCGCAGTCGCCTTCATTTTTATTTACCTTCCCGACGGGGCAAACCGCCCGTTGGCGCGGTTTGCTCACCACAATTCGCTGGAGCAGATCGATGACATATTCCTGCAGTGATTTTTTCGACGATGTGATGCGTTGCCTGGTCGAATCCAGGGCGATCGACAGTACTGACATTCCTGATGATGATCCCGGAGCCGGCGCCGATATCGCGGTCAATGCCATCGTGACAATGCACCGCGCGGGCCTGTCGTCACAGTTCGTGCGCGAGCTGCTCGCCGAGGTCGAATCGCTCGCTGCGGTTGCCGAAGAGCATGGACCAGACGCTGTTGCATTCCTGTTTTATCTACAGGCGGCGATCCTGAACGGTTCGAGCGTTGAGGCGCGTGGCACCGAAGATTCGGAACTGCTCGCTCTCATTGGCCGCCTGCCATCCGCGTCCGCATGGATGACACACATACTCGCGGCCGAACCTGCATAGGCGGCGTTCGACAACCTGCAGCCGCCCGTCGTGAGTCTCCAACCTGGAGGCTTCGACGGGCTTTTTTTATTGAACATCGCGTTGGCGAAAGAGAACGCAAATACAGCATCTTTTTACGGTGTCACGGCCAATTTCTGACATTACGCTGTGTACACAACCCGCGCCAACGGCGCATCGACAGGCTCGCTCCGTGCGGGCCTTTCTTTTTTGTCCCTATGAGAGCTTTCTCCCACAGGGGGCTCTTTCTTTTGGAGCCTCCATGAACAGGATTCATAGCAGCCCCAGGCGTTACCGTTCCTCCGCGTGGGAAAGTGTGCGCGGATCGTCCGATAGTCGGTCCGACGACTTCGCGCGTCACTTGCGAGAAATCGTCCGTCCGTTGCAAATCGCGTATCAGCGCCTCATGGCTGCGTACGACGGTCACCCCGTCGGGATCGAGTGCCGCATGGATGCACGAGAGTCGTGGGCATTCGCGCTACCGGATGCGTCCGGCGTGAAGTCCTGGCGCGTTCAGCAGTTCGACCTTGATGGTTTCGTTGGTCATTCCTGAAGCAACCGATCTAACGGAGATCGATTTTGCGCTGGACAGCGCTGGTTTTACCGCAATGAAACTGTTCCAGTCGAAGGGGCGGCAGCCTGGGATAGCCGGTGTCTATCCTTGGACAATGGAACAGTATGTTGAACTGGCCTCGTTCTCAGGTGCGTCATGGATCGCTCAACCGGACTTTTGTTGCGAGCCAGAGCTGGCCGTCGACCAGCAGGCGATCGACTATCGTGTGGCCGCGACGGCGACGCTGCTCGAAGGCATGCTCCGGGTGGTTTACGCGTGGCAGGACCAGCTGGCCCAGACGATGAGTGCGAACGCCGTGCAAAACATGGTTCGCATTCCCGTACCCGTGGCGCAGGGCTGGTCCGTTGACGATTACCGCCGTAGCATCGACCTCATGATGCAGGTGTGGGATCGCTGGATGCCGTGGATTGCGCCGCCGGCACTGATCGGTCTCGGTTCGGTCTGTCGGCGGCATCTTACCGATCCGCGTCACGGCTTGTTTGCGATTCTCGAAGGCCTCGAAGGGCATCTTCCGGCCGGCGCTCGCCTTCATCTCTTCGGGGTGAAAGGACAGGCGCTGGAGCGCGTGAAGATGTACGACTGGGTAGCGAGCGTAGACTCAATGGCGGCCGACTTCGCTGCGCGCGTGAAGGCCCGAAAGGCCGGAGTATCGAATACGATCGCTCACCGCATCGCGGAGGTCGACCGTTGGATGGCGTCTGCAACTCGCCGCGTCGCGCCTGCCGCCGGCGATCAGTTTCGGCTCTCCTTTGCCGCCTGACAGCCTCAAACCTTTGCCTACAGCCCGCGAGCTCTTCGGAACCGCGGGCTTTACTTTTTTATGGCTCCATCGGGATTCGCTCGGTGGTATTAAAAGACCCCGTGGTGACTTTCCGCGGATTGTGCGCAATCATGGCATCGTCACAGGATTTCGCGCTGGCAAGATCGTGATCGTCAGGCGCGAGTCCATGGAGCGAGCCCGCGGCTTGAGATAGGAAAACGACATGTTTGAAATTTGGGCGATCGAGGCGGACGGCAAGCGCGTCCTGGTACGCGACGACGTTGCAGAGGGCAGCCTGGCACGTGCGCTAGTCAGCGAAGGCAATAACGGCGCGGCTATTCGCGGAGAACCGCACCGATATGTAGCCGTTCCCGATCCAGATGCGGTCGAAACAGAAAGCCAGAGGTAGAACGGAAAAAAGGGGCCTGCGTAACGTCGGAGGTTGCCATGAAACGCATAAGCCGGTTCGCGGAGTACGAAGGCTGGAAGATCGAGGCGTCACCGACTATCCTGGCGAATCAGAGGCTTTTCGTTTCGGGTGTGATCGTCTCGCGCGATGGTGAGCGGTTCATTTTCACTGATATCGGGAACCGCGTTTATCGGACCCAGGCCTACGAACGCGGGATCGAATGGGCGAGGCAGTGGATCGACAACAACTATCGACTCGCGGCGCACAAGCCTCCCCAGCGATAACACAAAAGCACGGTGCGCGACAGGAACGGCCTTGCTTCCCGGACCGGTCAAGCTCGAGCCGTCCGGTACTGCCGGATGAGTTCGCGGACTTCTTCGCGACGGAGATCCGGTGTGTCTCTCCTGCGTTCAGCGATGTAACCGATGAGGTCGGCGTCAGCATCGTCCGGCAGTAGCAACTGCATATCTGAAATTCTAAGGTCCAATGCCTCCGGCATTCGAGCAAATTTCTCGTAGCAACGTGCATAGAGGTTGACGGAGTCACGAGATAGCCCAGTCGTATGTTGTACGAACTCGTAGACACGGCTTTTAGCCTGTTTGCGCGCGGCCGGACTGCTCCCCGTCAACCTTACATACTCCCGTTCAATTCTCTGAATAAGCTCAACGATTGATCGCCCTTTCATGAGATATTCTTCCGTTGCCGCGATCGTGGTTGGCCGCGCGCCGTTCTCACTCTTGACGTCGGCGGCGACGCGTCTCAGTAAAGCCTCGAGTTCGGCGACGCTTCCGATTGGTTGCCAAGTTTCCTCAAACATGTTTTCCTCTCGCTAGATTCTTTCGATGCTGACGGCGCCTGACTACCTTTCGGCAGCGTCCTTGAAAACTTTAAGTAAATCGTTTCGAAGTTCGGAAACATCCATCTCGTTTCGTGCGCGCGTCAAACCCACGTAGAGCAGGCGCTTCTCTTCATCGGTAAGGGTGGTGCGTCCGTCATCGTCCGCCTTGAAACGGAAGTCTCCGCAGACTTTTACACGGTTCCATTCGAGTCCTTTCGCGCGATGAATGGTCGACACGACATAGTCGGCCTCGGCTTCTGGCGATGCGCGTGACAACATATCGCGCAAGTAGGCGGTCCCCTCCCGGTCGATGATCTGAACGATGGGTAGGAGGTCTCGGCCTGCGTAGCTGGCGGCATACTCCTGCACGTCACGCCAAGTTTCAAACAGCGCCAGAGACGCGGGGCTGAACGTACGCTCGCCTCGCATCAGGCGGTCAGCACCGTCTGCGAAGGCCAGGATCTCTTCGATGTTCGCCCGGACGGCTACCTTGTGCCCGGCCTGCAGCCCATTCGCGAGATTCCCGATCACGGTCACGTTTTTCCGACACAGGATGGCATCGAACTTCCTGGCCAGGTCTGGCTCTTCAAAAAAAACAGAACCGATGTGCGACTGACCGCGGAGCGGGGTTCGTTCGCCTAGAAGATTGAGCACACGGGAGGCAAGCGCGGCGAAGTGGTGCCCGAAGCGGAAAGACTCAGTCAGCGTACATTCGCGCGCCTTGATGTGTTCCATCGCATTGACCGCGCCGCGCCACTCGTAAATCTGCTGGTACGGATCGCCAACGTAAATGATCTGTGCGTGTTCCTGCCGACGCAATACCGAAAGCATCAATCCGTCGCTATCCTGCGCTTCGTCGAGAAGGATGAAGTCCGCACCGATCTGCGGGCGCGATCGCTCCCACGTCTTGAGGTAGACGTCGGGCGTGATTGCAGTCTTCCCATTCGGGTCCGTGCTCTCATCCCAGTGGCGCACGACGAACGGCAGCAGCGTTGAGCGCAGTTCCTCGGCCGCTGCTTCGGTGATCATTTCATCAACAGGGATATGCCATGACTCAGGTTTGTCCTGCGCCGATCGGCAGAAACGCGCCGCACCGTCCGCCACCAGTCGCCCGACCTGGAATGCTGACAGCTCGATGTTCTTGCCGATGATCGTCGGGACCCGAACCGGGCCAAGCCCATACCTGCTCGCAAGATGGTGAGGCGGTTCCTTCGGTAGATTGAGCCTTGCCGTCAGAGCTTTTACCGTTGCTCCGTAAGCGGCGGAGTGAACCGTTTTACAGGTGACGTTGCGCGGGAATTTCTTTCTCGCATCCGTTGCGATGTCCTTGTTGAACGAGAGATAGAACCCGCGCTTTGAACTGAAGCGCTCGGCAATCATGTGCAGCTGTGACGTTTTTCCTGCGCCCGCGTACGCTTTCACTTTGACCGTTGCGCCGGACGCAACTGCATCAAGCGTGAAGAGTTGTTCATCGGTCGGCTTGATCTCTTTCATGAGGTTTCGAATGCGGATGGTTTAACCAGCATACCTGGTGACCCGTAAAGTCAAGCGACAACGAGTAGTGTCTCAGCATCAGCGGTGTGCGGGCCGGGAAAAGAGCATGAATAGCGTGTCTCTTTGCGCGGCCCGATCGATCCGATCACCGTAAAGCGCGAGCAATATCCTTTGGCACCGGGACCGGTTTGCTATGACTGGTATGTACGCGCGTGAGCCCCGCGAGCACGAATTCCGACCGGATCTTCACGCGCTGTGTGAATAGCCCGCGCCCTGTGGCGACGGGTGTTGCTTCGTGCGGGTTTCGTCGATCGATGTAGTCCTGGAAATCGACCTCGATGGGAAACATGGCAGTCTTGTCGCCATCTTCCACCACCAGTCTGACCGTCTTGAGCGGCATTCCGCGCAAGTGGCTGTCGAGTATCCGGTTGAGAATTCGATCGCGAACGATGTACGAACTCATCGGGCTTTGATAAGCCGGATTGACGCGCCGCAAGTGAACGACTGCGAGCCGTTCCGACGAGGCAGTAATGGCGATGCGAAAAGTCAATGCGCACGGCCGCCCGGACTCGTCCGGATACGCGATGTCGGCAAATTCCGTTTGATAAGGCATGCGAACTCCGATCGATGGGTTATGCCGATCTGGATAAACCGGCGTAACCCACCCTACGGAGCTGTGTGCAAAGTCAAGTCGAGCCCGCTTCGCTGATCGTGGCGCGCAGACGCGTGACCGTTCGTTGGCTGACAAGTCCGAGCATTCGGCTTGTGTCTTCGTTGCTGCGGCCGCTCAGCAACTGACGGCGAGCGAAGGTGTTGCGAAGGATGCGCGGACTCATGTCAGGCGCAACAAAGCCTATGCTATCGAGCGCGTCTTTTACGACGGCGCCGAGAAGGACGTCGTTCACCGCGCCACTGCGACCTGGTGCTGGAAAAAGCAGAACGTCGTCCGCAGACGGTTGAGCGTCCTGCCATCGCTGCAAAGCTGGCAATGCAAACTGCGGCAGCGTTACCCGCCGTTGATCGCGAGCACCGCGCTTGGGAACGTAGACATTCGGTCGGGCGCCGTTGACGACAACATGGCGCCGCCGCGCCTGACGCAACTCGGCCGCCGATATGCCCGCACCCAGGAACAGCGCTACGATGGCGCGGTTTCGAAGTATTCGGGAATCATCCAGCCCTGACGGGATGGTCCACACCTGCAGCCGTTCGTCCGCGGCCTGATCGAGGTAGAGAGGTAGCGGCTCGTTCTCGGGCCAACGAGCGAACGCGCTTACTTCAGACGCCGGGTTGCTGGCACGCAGCCCAATGTCGACGAGATGGCGGCATAGCCGGTTCAGCATCTTGGCGTATCGCAAGCGCGTCGACGTCCCGGGCGTCGTGCGACTCTCGATCTCGTTGAAAAATCCCTCGATCTGCGCGGCGTCGAACGTGGCCACCGACGCGTGCCGCTCGTGAATATGGCGGAGAAAGCGGTCGAACATTGCAGCGTGCTGCAGACGCGATCGCGCAGAGAAAGGCCGTCGGTCTGCCCCGACGGCCTCCGTTTCCTGCCAGATTCGATAGGCATCCGACGGGGCAGATAGCCACAAAGAATTCATGTCCATGTGCGCCTTATATACTGAATTTGCGTTGCCCGCACCCCTGACGAATCTGCGATTCGTCACAACCGTCTATAGCCGAATGGGGCATCAGTGAGCGAGCGGCATAGACCAGACTTTATATCGGGTGCCCAACCTTTTGGCCGCAGAAAGAGAGGTGATTTCGTACGGCTTTTGATCCCGAGATAGACCTTGCTCCAAGCGCCGCAGACGCATCGCGGCCTTCCCTGAGCAAAGAGCCGTCGCTCTCAACTCCGCTCGCTGGACTATCATGGCGGCTCAAGGAGGTCGCCATGTGCACCAGCTACGAAGCCAACCCAAACGACGCGCGTTGGGATACGTTCAGCCTGTTCCCTCGGCCGGATTTCGAGTACAAGCCAGAGATCTACAAGGACTATTTCGCGCCCGTCTTTCGTCGCGGCCTTGACGGTTTCGAGACCGTACCCGCGTCGTTCGGCATCGTTCCTCGCCGGCACATCCCGCCGGGCGTGAAGGTGTTCGACACGATGAACGCACGTTCCGAAAGTGTCGAGCAGAAGCGCAGCTTCAGCGGCGCGTGGAAGAACATGCAGCTTTGCCTGATCCCATGCCTGACGTTCTTCGAGCCGAACTACGAGACGGGCAAAGCGGTGCGCTGGAAGATCGGCATGGCGGACGGGGCCCCACTCGCGATCGCGGGTCTCTGGCGCCAGTGGAAGGAGATCGACGGATCACAGACGCTCGCCTTCACGATGCTGACCGTCAATTCGGACGAGCATCCGCTCATGAAGCGGTTTCACAAGCCCGGGGACGAGAAGCGCTCGGTGGTGATCGTGCCGCCGACGGAGTACCGCGATTGGCTGTCGTGCCAATCGGTTGACGAGGCCCGCTCATTTCTTCAACTCTATCCCGTCGAAGCCATGCACGCTGAGCCGTTTCCCCTACCGCCGCGCAAGCCGAAAACGGCGGCAACCGAGCGGGATCAACAGCAGCTGTTGTGACCGGACCGTGCCTTCCTGCGCCGCCCTGGATGCCCAAATACACAATCGCATATGTGTTCCTGAACTTGTATCGGCACGGGGCAGCCGATATTCACTTCACCAGGATGTGCCTCGTCATACACCCAGGCAGCAGGAATGTCGCCGCGACGGCGCATGCCGTACGCTTTGGGGTCTTCAATGACCATGTCGAGTTCGTCCATGATCAGGTCCCTGACGTATCCGTCGTCACAGTGGTCGAATGGAATCCAGGACTCGTCGACGCGTTGGTGAAGGATTACGATCGCGCGCTCGTGAGCGTCGATTGCCACACGGACGGGAAGGTCCGGCTCGCACGCCCACGGCGAGGGCCACTGTCCAATGATGAATTTGTCCAATTTCGACCGGCGACTCTGCTTGAAGAAGACCTCAGCCTACGCCGCACTCTGCGCAAGTCAAGCGCAGCCCCGACCGCGACAATTCCAGCCAACGCGTCTCTAACATGCGGGTCGCGGGCACGAACCGCGGCTTGTGCGATCGCACCTTCATGAATTAGACGGTCCACGTTCCGGTTACCCTGCAAGCCTCTCAGGTTCTGGCGTGTCCCACAAGACAGCCAGAATGACTTCGGGCCAGCGGCCTCGCCGCTGGCCTCTTTCTGCTCGGGTCAACGCTTGTCGCCGCTACCGAGTTCGCTATGCTTGTGCGAATGCGTCGCCCCGTGCACAAGCTCATAGACCGCGCCTTTGCCGGTACGTGTTGGCGGGAAATGTTCGCCCTCGACGCATGTCACTTCGAACGCTGCCTTGCCGTCGCCTTCGTGCACGACCTTGTAGATCCCGGATGTTTTCACGATCTCGCCGGGCTTGTGCTGCTCTGCCATAGCCTGCCTCCTTATCCCTATCGGACGATAACAAAAAGGGGACAGCAAGCCTGATGCCCGGCGTGCTCGGGAAGCGCCTCAACCGTCGCGGTTCAATGTCCGGTAGGCGTTGTAGTGGCGGATTGCCTGTGTCTGCTGACCCAGTTCCTCATGGATGCGCGCCGCGTTGAAATGCGCGTCTGCGAAGTCGTGTTTCAGTTCGATGCTGCGCCGGTATGCGATGAGGGCTTGTTCGAGGCGGCCCGAGTCTTCCAGCGCCACGCCGAGATTGAAGTGAAGCAGGTGATGGTCCGGGTTTTCGAGCAGGGCGTTACGCCATACCCCGATAGCGTCGTCGTAGCGGCCGCACTCCGACAGCAGGCATCCAAGGTTCAGGTACGCGTCGAGATAGGTCCGGTCCGACTCGATGGCGCGCCGGTAGCCGCCCTCGGCGCCGTCCACATCGCCCTCAGCTTCCCTTGCAGTAGCGTCCGCGAATTCGTCGGGCGCGCGGCGCTTTTGCATCTCCGTGACGTTGCCGGTACCGCCGCATGCGGGCGTCGGCTCAAAATCCAGCAGCAACTGGCCAGTATGGGCGTCCCATGGCCCGTCGCGGTCCTGCACGGCAATGTCGGCACCAATGGCAGTAATCCGGATCGCCGTGAGGTCCTTGTCGGGCGACCAGGTCGCGCGCAGATTTTCCAGTGCTCGCACAATCTTGCGCGGCGGGATGCCCGCCTTTCTCAACGAGTGGGCGGTGCGCAGCATGACGACGTCGCGGAACGAAAACAGCGTCTCCCTGCCGTGACCGCGCGCCGGCTTGACGAAGCCGCCTGCGACGAGCTGGGTAATCACGGTTCGCGAGACGCCCAGCATCCGCTGCACGTCGCGCATGCGAAAACGCTCTTCGCGGGTCATGCTATTTGCGGGTTCCTGTCTTTCGGGCCGGCGCCGACGCGGCGGGCGCGTCGGGGGTCGCAGCCCGTCGTGCCGACTTGCGCTGCTTCGGCGCGGCTGGCTCGGCGACAGGCGCGGCCTCTGGCTTTTGTCTTGCGGCCGCAGTGCCCTGTCCCTTCAGGCTCGCCCGCAGAGCTTCGACGAGGTCAATGATCTCCGCTCCCTCGGGCTGCGCGGCGGGCTGCAGGGTGATCTTCTTGCCCGCGATTTTCTGGTCGATTGCGGCTAGCAGACGTTCCTTTTCCTCGTCCTTGTACTGCGTCGGGTCATAAGAATCGACGCGGTACTGCTCGATAAGCTGTTCGGCGAGCTTCAGTTCAGCGGGCTGAACATCGGGCTTCTCTATGCCGATCGCAGACTGCGCCCGAACCTCGTCAGCGTACAGAAGCTGCTGCAGAATCAGCCCGTCGGGCCCGGCCCGAACCTGCGCGACGTTCTGTTTGCCCTTCATCACAAACTTGGCGAGCGCACAGGTGCCGGTGTCGGTCATCGCCTGCGCGAGAAGCTGGTAGGGCTTCGCGCCACGCTTGTCGGGCCCGAGGTAGTAAGCCTTGTCAAAATAGATCGGATCGATCGCGTCGGCCGGCAGGAACGCGACAATGTCGATGCTGTGGCTGGCGGTGGCCTCGAAGGCCTCGAGTTCGGAAGGCTCGAAGACAACATACTTGTCTTTCTCGAACTCGTACCCCTTGACGGTATCCGAACGCTCGATGACGGCCTGATGAGCGGGGCAATACAGCTGCTGACGCACCCGTGCGCCGCAATCCTTGTGCAACATGTTGAAGCTGACGGAGGACTTGGATTCCGTGGCCGAGAACATGCGGCAGGGAATCGACACAAGTCCGAAGCTGATGGTCATCGAGGCGATCGAACGCGGAGCGGCCATGACATTCTCCCGTTGGCAGGCGCTACCGGTCGCAGCAATTTCCCGGCCAGAGCGCCTGGCTGGAACAGTCAGTGCGACGCCGTTGGGATTTGGGAGGCGGAACAGGTGGCGCGTAGAACGAGAGTAGCCGATCAGGAGGACGAGGGCCAGGTGGACAGCCTGCCGGACATCATCCGGCCGCAACTTGCTACGCTCGTCGATCGCCCGCCGGTCGGCTCGAATTGGTCATACGAAATCAAGTTCGACGGCTACCGCATGCTGTGCCGTATCGACAACGGCGCGGTGAGATTGTTCACGCGCAACGGGCACGACTGGACCGGGAAGATGCCCGCGCTCGCTCAGGCACTCGGGCGGCTATCCGTCAGCCAGGCATGGATCGATGGCGAGGTGGTCGTACTCAGCAAAGCCGACATTCCCGACTTCTCGGCGCTGCAGAATGCGTTCGCCAGGCGTCGCACGGCCGGCCTGACGTTTTTCGCTTTCGACCTGATGTTTCTGAATGGCCGCGACCTCCGGCGAGCGACGCTCAGAGACCGGCGGGCCGCGCTGCAGCAGTTGCTTGCGAGTGTCGACGACGCACAAATACGGCTTAGCAATACGTTCACCGAAGGTGTCGAATCGTTGCTGGACTCCGCATGCAGAATGGGCCTTGAAGGGCTTATCGGCAAGCGCGTCGACCGTCCTTATACGGAAGGCCGTTCGCCCGATTGGATCAAGGTCAAGTGCATCCGACGCCAGGAGTTCGTTGTCGGCGGTATTAGCAGAAGCGCAGGAGCGGCGACAGGCATTCGCTCGTTGCTGCTCGGCGTGTACGAGCGAGATGGTAGTTTCCGCTACGCCGGTTCGGCCAGGGCAACGTTGCGACCCGCGCAGATGCGCGAACTGCACGATCGTCTGGAGCCAGTTGGCGAGACGCCGTTTTTTAACCCGCCCACGCCCGAGCGCGACCGCGTCCGCGTCTGGATGCGGCCACAAGTAGTTGTCGAAGTGTCGTTTCTGGAATGGACATCATCGGGGGAGATCCGTCAGGGCGTCCTGAAGGCACTGCGCGACGATAAGGAGGCGGGCGAAGTCCACGAAGAGAAGCCGGTCGCGGCGTCGGCGGCAAACAAACGCCGTGGAGCGAGCGCACGCGTAAGTGGTGCGACGATTACCAACGCGTCGCGCATCGTTGACCCGTCGACTGGATTCACGAAAGCGGACGTGGTCCAGTACTTTGACGCCGTCGCCGATTACATGCTGCCCTACATCAAGGACCGGCCCCTCATGATCGTGCGCGCGCCCGACGGCATCGAAGGCGAAATGTTCTATCAGAAGCACGCGGAAGGGCAGCGCCTGAAAGCCGTTACGCAGTTGCCACCGTCGATGCACCCCGGCCATGCGCCGCTGCTCGTCGCGAACACGCGGGAAGCACTGCTCGAGCTTGCCCAACTCAACACGATCGAGATCCACGCGTGGAATGCGACCGCACCTGATCTCGAACATCCCGACCGCTTCATACTGGATCTCGATCCCGATCCGCAGCTCGACTGGAACGTTATGGTCGAGGCTGCGACGCTTACGCGGGTCGTGCTAGACGAACTGGGGCTGCAGTCCTTCTGTAAGACCAGCGGAGGAAAGGGCGTGCACATCACAGTGCCACTTGCGCCAGTCCACACGTGGGAAGAGGTCAAGGGTTTCAGCCACGCGATCGCGCGCCATCTTGCGAAGGTCATCCCGCAACGCTTTTCCGCAGTGTCGGGACCACGAAATCGCATTGGAAAAATCTTCGTGGATTACCTCCGAAACGGGAGGGGCGCAACGACGGCGGTCGCCTTGTCGCCGCGCGCAAGGCCAGGGCTTCCGGTGTCAATGCCGGTCAGTTGGGGCGAGTTGCCGGAACTCGGTGGCGCGGCCGATTGGAACGTGTTGACGGGCCTCGATGAAGCCAGGTCGCGGTGGGAAGGCAGCGCTGCGTTTGCAGTCGAGCAGGAAATCACCGACATAATGCGGCGAGCCGTTGGCGCGACTGACTGACGGATTCGGTTAAGCGTCGGCGACCGGCCATGAAGCGCCGTTCGCACGCACCGTTGCTCGGAAGTTCAGACGTCGGATCCACCCCAGAAAGCGGCCACTCAATTCGCGACCATGAACGTTGCCTTATCGGCCTTTGCATGGGCGCGCGGCGGCCCCCGCCGTTTCAATCGCAATCAGAGACGGCGGAGACGGAATGGCGTCCTTTGCTTGCAGGAAGCTGACCAACATCAGCCGTAACGCCATCCGCCCCTGTCTGATTTCGCAGTCGGGCACCTTCACCGCGTCGGCCATTCGGGCTTGCTCGAGCCTCGCGGCACGAGCACCGTCCTGAAGGCCCCGGGGGTCTTCGACAAGACCACCTTGTCGGTCATGCCCTGATATGTGCCCAGCGGGTACCAGAGAGGGTGTTTGCTTGAAACATCCCTGTGTTGTTCGGACCATGCGGTCAGGGCCTTTATGAGTGACCGTCTGGTCTCAGTCCTCCAGACGCAGCCCGACCTTCAGCGTGACCTGCCAGTGCATGACCTTGCCCTCCTCAATGTGTCCGCGTGTCTCAGACACTTCGAACCAGTGCATGTTGCGCACGGTATTGGCCGCTTTGCTTAGCGCCACATGCACCGCGTCGTCGCTCGATTGCGTCGACGAGCCGGTGAGTTCAATCAGTTTGTATACGTGTTCCGACATCGGGTTCTCCTTGGTTTGAGGCGGACTACGTGGCATCGCAATGTGCCACGATATCCAGGCATGATCTACGCCGCGGCTTACTGCTGCTTTCGCGATCGCGCGAGCGCACGCGTGTCAACAACTTACGGACGGTCAAGGCCGCCGCTTACTGGGATTGCTCATTCTTAGGTCCTCACTGCGTCAGCCATTCGGGCTTGCTCGAGCCTCGTGGCACGAGGACCGTCCTGAAGGCCCCGGGAGTCTTCGACAAGAGCACCTGGTCGGTCATGCCCTGATACGTGCCCAGCGGGGTCTCTGCCGTGAACAGATCGGGGGCGACGTAGGCGTGTTCTTCGGAAGATCCGGCGGTCGCCTGGGCATAGTCCCTGTCGAAGATGCCGAGCGAGAACAGCCACAGCACGGTTCGGGTCAGAGAAACGGTGACCCGATAGCTGCCACCCTCGACCGCACGCCGGCGCAGCGCCGCGAGTACGCCGACCGTGCCGAGCCAGCCCACCACGTTGTCGACAATGGGGATGATCGGCGGCGATTTCGGACGCGCGAGCGTCCCTTCGACGGCGAACAGCCCCGAAACGGCCGCGCCGATTTCATCGAAACCCGGACGATACTTCCAGGGGCCGCTGGCACCGTGAAGCAGGACACTGGCATGGATCAACCCAGGCTTCCTGCCGCAGAGCTCCTCGGCCTCGAGACCATGGCGTTCCAGATAGCCCGGACGCTTGTTCGCGAAGAAGACATCGGCATCCTTCAGCAGGAGATCGAATTTCGCGCGATCCTCCTTCGAGTAGTCCAGGATCGTCGAGCGCATCCCGACCTGAGTGTCCCATGCGAACGCCTCGATCTCGCTGTCGTCGAACGGCCGCCAGATGTTGAGGACATCGGCCCCGTGCAAAGCGAGGTCTCTCCCGATCGCCGCTCCGGCAATCACGTGCCCCATCCCCAGTGCGCGAATGCCGTCCAGCGGACTGGTGCCCTCTTTCATGAAAGGGATCGGCTCACTTTCGCCGATCTTTTCCACATTGATCAGCGACATTCTCGAGAGGACCTCGGTGTACTGAAGCTCCTTGCTGAATTCCTCGAAAGTGCGCACCTTCGCGATGACGATCCCGGCCTCCGCCGCCGCATTCTCCAGGTCGTCCGCGCGCCATTGCAGAATGGCGTTGCGCACGGCTTCCGGGCTGGAGTCGCACCGCAGCAGGCTGAGTTCGCGGGCAGCCAGCTTTGGGTAGATGTTCAGGGGCACGACGTGTCGTCCGTCGCGGGTTTCGCGAAAAAGATTCGTATCGATCTTGAGGGCTGGAGGACGACCATTGATCGTCTCCCATTTCAGATCGAAGAACCCGGCGAAGCGCCGCAACGCTTTACGAACGTCCACTTCGATGTCCTGTTCCTCGCCGGTCCGCAGTCGCCACAGTGCAGCGACGCCGACGGCCTTCGCGGCCAGGGCGATCGCGGACAACGAGCCGAACCGGAAGAGCGCGGGGATGATCGGATCGCGGCCGTGGAACGTGATCTTGCCACCGCTGTCCGCCGTCGATAAGCCGACGTCTTTCAGTACGTCATTGAGCACGCCGTGCAGGTCGATATCCGCGTTCCGTGCCGGATTCGCGAGATTCGATTGAATGATTCCGGTGAGCCGATCCGGCCCGCTTTCGATTGCAAGATTGGTCGAGTCTTTCATTTGGGAAATTTCTTCGATAAGGGAGTGTCAACTGCCCGCGATCAGTTCACGCGAGCCGCGGCCACGCGTGGCGTGGCCGCATCCGTACCTTTAACGCGCCTTTCCTTTGGTGCGCAGCTCGATGAGTCCGAGCAGCAGCTCATCGCGCTCTGCCTCCAGTTCCTCGATGGACCGCGATCCGACCTCGGCATGAACGCCGTCGATCAGCTTCTTCTGCACTTCCGGCGTCAGCTCCGGCGAGCCCAGTTCCTTCCACCCAGCCGTCATCGGGCCGGCGAATTGATGGAAGAAGTGTTCGATGCCACCCGGGCCGCCGCCGAGGTGATTGAGCATCATGTTGCCCATCAAGCCCCAGCGCAGGCCCGGCCCCCAGGAGAGAGCGGTGTCGACGTCGGCGGCGCTCAGCACACCCTCTGACACCAGGTAGTAGACCTCGCGCGCCACCGCGAACTGCAGACGGTTGGCGACGTGGCCCCGCAATTCCTTATTCAGGCGCACCGCCTGTTTCCCGATCGACGTATAGAACTCCATGGCGCGCTGGATCGTCTCTTCCGAGGTCTTGGTCCCGCCGACGATCTCGACCAGCGGAATCAGGTGCGGCGGATTGAACGGATGGCCGACGACGCAGCGCTCGGGATGCAGCACGGCGCCCACCTGGATGCTGCTCATGGGCAGGGTCGACGTGCTCGATGCGATGATCACGTGGGGGGGCAGCAGCTCATCGAGTTGCCGATAGAGGTCCTGCTTGAATTCGAGCCGCTCGGGGCCGTTTTCCTGGACCAGATCCACATCCGTGAGTGCTTGTGCAAGCACGGGCGTGAACGTCAGGTTGGCTTGCGACGCGCCGGGCGCCAGGCCCAATCTCGTGAGCGCCGGCCAGGCAGCCTCCACGAACGCCCTGAGCTGGGCTTCGGCATTCGGGGCGATGTCCGTCGCAACGACCTTCAGCCCCTTGGCGAGAAACAGCGCGGTCCAGCTGGCACCGATCACGCCGGTGCCGATGATGGCGATGCGGCGAATGGGCTGGCTCTTGGTATCAGTCATGTCATGTCTCCAATGCGTGGGTCAGACTTCGGCATAGGCGATGCCGGTGAGGTTGCCTTGGGCGAAAAGGAAGTTGCGCGGGTTTTTTCCATCGAGATCGGCGGAGTAGACCGAGCCGCCCAGGTCCGTGACGAACATCCGATTTCCGGGAATGTCGAGTGCGATGCCGATTCCCTCCATCAGGTGCGTAACGAGGATTTCAGACGTCGCCGGTCCGTCGATCGGCGTGCGATTGACGGAGTTGCCGCGCGGAGGATCGCCGCGGTCGGTCCAGTAGAGGACACGCTTCGTGAGGTCGAGCTCGAGGTCGATGGGCTCGGGCAGCCGGTCGAACAGCACCTCGATGTCGGAGCGGTTTGTCGGGCCTTCGCCCTGCGGGATCTCGATATTGGCGCGGAAGATGCGGCCCAGTCCGGCGTTGTCCGGACCTTTTTGCGTCCAGTAAAGCTTCTTGTGCTTCGGATCGATCGTGATTCCGACGCACCACCGGGTCTGGTCGAGACGGTCCTGGTCGCCCTGTCCGGTCGCGACCAGCGTGTCGACCTGAGAGCCGTCGAGGTTGGCGCGCATCACGCGCATGCCCTCTCGATCGCACCAATAGAGCTTGCCACCTGCCTTGTCGAGATGAATCTGCTTCGGTGTGTGCGTGACGCCTTGCGGGACGATGACCACGCGATTCTTGCCATCCAGGTCGGCACGTTCGATCGAGCCGTCATGGAGGCCGATCGAACCCATGTTGGTCCAGTAGATATGACCGGCAGCCATGTCCACGACGATGCCGTCGGGGAGGCGGCAATCCGCGACGATCGTCTTGAGGTCGGATCCGTCGGGATTAATCGAGTGAATGCGACCACCGCTCAGTTCGAGGAAAAACAATCGGCCGGAGCGGGTCGCGTCCGTGGAAACATGCGTTCCGCTGGTTCGGGGCGAAGTCATAGTGTGTCCTTTCGTGTCATTGCCGTTGGAAGAGAGACTGGATGTCGGGCGCGACTGTGTACCGCCGGGTAGCGATCTCGTCGATCATTACCGCTGGCTTTCCGATCCCTTCGCGATCGGAATCGGATGCCGTGCATTGCCCGGCAGGACGTTCATCCGGCCCGCGACCACATCGAGGTCCGCAGTGCAGTCACCAAGCCGTGGTGTCTGAATTGAATGGTTTGTAGTGCCAATTTTCTGATGGTAGTTGGCGGGGCAAGGGGCGGCTATTACATAAAGCTGGAATACACCTCGTGTCCCGTACCCGTTAGAGGCATGTCGTTGCGTGAATGACCATTTGACCTTTGATGCTGTTGAAAAAGCCCGGCGACGGTCTACATCGCGAGGCTTTCATGGTCGCTTTACCCTTAACCGAGGCCCGCGAACGGCTTGTAGGGCGTTCTGATAGGTCGATTTTCTGGCCGGCGGTGGGCAACCAACTGCCGCGACTTTTTCAACAGCATCCCTTTGAAACCGGCCATCGCTGTCACGAAGTATCGTAGGTCCGATTCGGGTCGATTTCGGCGGTTCGTCGGGAGCCCAGGTTCGGCCAGCAGCGGATCGGTGACTCAGCTGTCCGGTGAATGGCATTCCGCATCCGTTGGCGTTCGCCGGCCCCAACCGATTGATGCCGATCCTCTTTATCCAGTACTCTGGCGAAGACCTACTTATCGGGATCGGCGGTTGTGATGAATCTGGATTTTCGGCTGCCGGTACCCGGAGACTCGGAATGGCTATTTGACACGTACCGGCGAACGATGAAAGGTTTCGTTACTTCAGCGTATGGCTGGGACGACGACTTGCAGCAAGCGGGGTTTGCAAAAAGCCTTCGCCAGGGCTCTTGTCAAATAGTTACGTGGGAAGGCGGCCGATGCGGGTTTGTGCACTGGACCGTCGAACCGGATCTCGTATGCCTGAGGATGCTTTGTATCGTGCCGGAGATGCAAAACAAGTCGATCGGCAGTGCAGCGATTGCCAAGATCATGTCGTTGTCCAGCTACTTACAAAAACCGCTGTACCTGAATGTCTTCATATGCAACCGAACTGCCTATGACTGGTACACCAGAATCGGTTTTGTCGAAATCGAAAACGACGGCAAGATCTGCACTTTGGTGCTTGCTCCTTCGTCGTCACCGGCCCTTATGGAACGGCATGCGTAATCTCCCAAGGACCCTGTCCGCAGCGGGAACAGCCGGGTTCGTGCGTCAGCTTCGCTCTCGAAACAGCCGCTCGACTGGTGACGCCGTTCGTCGCCTCGTCGACGATGTTTCAAGCTGCAGTTTGCTTGCCTGCCTGACCAGCGTGGCAAAGGAATCCGCTTGCATTTTTCTCATGATGTTGCCGCGATGTACCTGCACGGTGTATCGGCCGCCTGCTTGTTGAGCCGGCCGCTTGCCAGTAACGGTAACAGCTCCTGCTCACGAGGCGTCAGCGATTGGTGGAGAGCCTGGAGCAACGCTGTATCTTCCGCCTCCTTGCGAAGAACGTGCGCCCTGGCGATTGCCGCATCAACCACGCGCATCAACGCGTCTTCATCGAGTGGCTTTGTGAGGAAATCAATAGCCCCGCCCTTCATGGCCAGGACCGTGGACGGCACATCTGCCCTTCCGGTAATGAAGATGACCGGAATCTGTGAGTCCCTGCTGACAAGCTTCTGGACTTCCAGCCCGCTCATGCCTGGCATTCTCATATCCAGGATCAGGCATGCAATGACATTTTGATGCTGCGTGTCCAGAAACTCTTCGCCAGAGTTAAATGTCTGGACGTCTCTTCCGCTTGCGCGCAACAGCGCAGCGAGTGCTTCGCGCACGCGTTCGTCGTCGTCGACCACGTAGACTAATTCGCTCGCGGATTCCATAGAACCTCTCTATCAGTCGGTGAAAGCCCTTCCTTGTCGGACTAACGGTTTTAAATGTCTGCTTGCCTTGGCGGCCAACGCGTACTATCGACCCACCCACAATCGTCGCAGCCCTCTTCGACGAGATCCGCTCGGTGTTTCCGGACGACGGATCGGACCCGAGAAGGTCTTCAATGCCACCGTGGTCAGGATCGTCGAAACGGAGAAATCCTTCGCCACCGTCGCAACCTTCGCAACCTGCGCGGCATTGTTGCGCAGCAGAACCGGATCGATCGACTTCGTGGCAAACGCCATTTGCGCCTTTGTCGATCAGGATCAGCGTGTGATCGGCCGGCGAAAGCAGCAGTTTTCCAGGCTTGGCTGTGCTTGGAGCATCGTGTTTTCCAGGTGGATTCAGCAAACCTGATATCGCGTGATGAAGACCGTCCTCGCTGAGAGTTCCATCGACATGGATGAGAGCGCCCGCAGGAACGATTTCGAAGGATCGATAGTAATTGACCTTCTCAACCTGATAAATAGAATGGAACGAATGGATTCCATTCCGTTTTTTTCATGCCTTCTCTTCCCGATCTTCAAGCCTGGGCCATATTTGCCCGTGTTTCCGATCTCGGCTCGTTTGCCAAAGCGGCCGAGTCGCTCGGCATGTCGCAGCCCACCGTGTCGAAGGCGATTGCCCGCCTGGAGCAACGGCTCGGCACAGCGCTGCTATATCGGACATCGCGCCGGCTGTCGTTAACCCCGACGGGTTGCATGGCCCTCGAACGCGCGGTCCGCATCCTGAACGAAGGTGAAGCCGTCGAAGCCGAGGCGTCGGCGCAAGCGCTCACGCCGCACGGCACGGTGCGCGTCAGTGCGCCGATGTCGTTTGGCCTCAAATATCTGACGCCGCTGATTCCCGAATTTCTCGACCGCTATCCCGACGTCAACATCGACCTGTCGTTGACAGATACTGTGATCGATGTCGTCGCCGAAGGGTACGATGTGGCACTGCGCATCGCCGAGTTGCCCGACTCGTCGCTGCGCTCGCGCAGGCTCTGCGAGGTACGCCGGCCGCTCGTCGCAAGCACGGACTATCTGTCCCGCAACGGCCGCCCGACGCATCCACGGGAACTCGCGGACCATGCCTGCCTGATCTACACCAATCTGCCGACGCCCGGCCAATGGCGCTTCCGTCATGCGTCCGGAGACGAGTGCGTGGTGCCCGTGAAAGGGAGAATCAGCAGCAACAATGCCGAGGCCATCATTCCGGCACTGCTTGCGGGACAGGGTCTGGCGCTGCAACCGGAGTTCGTCGTATGGGATGCGCTGTCCAGCGGCGAACTGGAGGAAGTCTTGCCAGACTGGCAGATTGCGAGAGTTCATCTCAACCTCGTCACACCGCCTGGCGGTTTCAGGCCGGCGCGGGTGACAGCGATGCTGGCCTATCTCAGCGAATGTCTTGCGAGCGTGCCCTGGGCGCACACGGAAGACTGAACTCAACTCTCATGAATGCAGGAGTTGAGTGCGCAACAAACTCGCCCGGGTTGCTTCGTCAGATCACTTCTTGAGCGACAGAGTTGACTAGACGTAGCGCGGGCGGGATGCGGCCGTAACTGAGCGATGTCGTGGGTAGGCGTCTGCTTGAGGCTCAATCTATATTCTCGGCTGCGGTGCGATGGTCTGTTCGGTGTTGAGCATATGCGCAGAGATGGCCGCGTGAATGACCGTTATAGCTTGGAACCCGTCGTAGCGTTCATACTTGGACGAGCGGCCGGTGAGGGTCGGCTTTGAGCATTCGCTGCCGGATCGACGTTGGCTCAACACGGCGGCCTGATTGAGGGTAGCTGTGCAACGTGAGACCGGGGTCGGCCATTTTCAGCGGCTTCTCATTTACGTCTCACAGCCATTCGAGCAGTGGCACTGCCCCACTCAACGTACGATCGCGCGTTGATCATAGTGACCCATGTACGCGCAGTGACCGTCGACCCATGGACTCGCGTGCGGAGACAGCTCCGGCTATAGACCGGAGTTGCGATCGCTGTCCGATAAAGCGAAAACGATATGCCCTTCGCGAGCAAGATTAACGGAGCGCTCCCTCGGTGCCGAAGGACGCCATCGCCCCGAATGCCGCTCTGGCAAACGCGATGCGCTGCTCCATGACATCGGCCCTTGATAAGCAGCTTATGTCTCTTTCAGGCGCTGGAGCAGTACCTGTTCGGCCGACGCCGCCGGCCCCGGTTCAAAGGGGCGCGGCGCCCGTTGCACAGCCTCGAAGGAAAGGACAACAAGGGCATGCTGCGCTGAGATGCAGAAATCCGCTCATTGAAGGTCGAACGCGGCTGGTCCATCAAGGTCAGGATGCCGGATCTGCGAACTGCAGCGCCTCGCTCCTGAGGTCGACCGTCCGCACGCCGGAATCCGTCGCCTGCAGCGGCACATCGACACCGTCAGCGCCGGGCGAACAATCCCGGCAATTACCACGCTGACGGCCGCGTGAAGAAGGGCTGTCGCAACTGGGTGCGTTCGCTGCGACAGCTGCAGGCGGAGCGACGACTTGCAGAGATGCATCGTTACGAGGCGGCTTTGCGCAGGCAGGCGCATGGCCGCGACACGAATTTCCTGCTCAGCAAGGCCCGGACATGGCGCGATGATGCCTGCTGTGTCGGTTTCGGCGCCACACCCTCCGGCAGCGTTGGCAAACCATACTCTCCTGCCAGATAGAGCCGGCGCCATTTGAACAGCAGTTTCGCGTTGATATCGTTGCTGCGCGCGATCAACGCTACCGACGCACCTGGCTCGAACGATTGCTCGACCAGTTGCCGCTTGAATTCGGTCGGAAAATTCGGCCGTTTATATGCGCTGCCTGCAGAGCGCTCATCCCACGTCTTGTCCACCTTGGTTCCCACGATAAAATTTGGTGGATACCAAGCTATCCAAAACCTCAATCGGTATGCCAGAACGGCCCTCGTGAGCCGCTTACTGCCGTCATGCCGCCAGCCGCGAACCTTTCGCGGCACGCGCAATTTGGCTCAGGAACGGTCTTGTCGAACACGAACGCACCTACACTGATTACGGCTGTACCTTCCGTTCCGGGCCCCTCCGGGACGGCGAAATCGGCAAGCGGCTCCGCAATGGCCCCGCGTGCGGAATTTTTCGACAATTCCGTTGAATACGGTCAGGCATCGACGCATTTCCGCTCGCGCTTTCCCTGGCCCCAATGGGACAGATAAGCCACTCGCTCGGTTAACCACCTCGTACCCATCATTTTGGTTGAAAACAAACCGTTCCTGCGGGCTTTGAGCAACAGCACTCGCATGACGCCTGGCAGGCTTGCCCTCCTTGAGCTTCGCATTTTGGGATGCAGTTCTCAACGCACTTAGGCCCGTGTGGGCAAAACGGTTGGACTACAGGCAGCAACCCGTAAACGACGAGCTTCGCCGGGGTCGCGTTACCTTTGAATGTGCCGATATAGACGCGACCGTTGGCAATCGTCGGTGGAGTGAATTTCCCGAATAGAAAGCCGAATTGCGGATCGTCGCTGGCGGAAGACCACAGGGGCTCTCCAAGTCTCTCTGCGTCGTAGGCTTCCAGGACGCCGGGAACATTGGCGATGACAGCGTCGCTCGCCAACGGATGCGTCGCCCAGATGATGCCGGTGCCCGCCAGCGCCCCTTGGGCGGACAACGCCAGCATGCTGCCCGGCATTCCACACGGCGCGACGCTCTTGCTCTGGAAGAGGGGTATCCCCACGCGGGTCGCAGCCGCAGGTGGCAATTGGCCAGTCGCGGGCTTGGTTCGAGCGGCATTGGTCCAGGTATCCAGCGCGTATGCGCGCAGGAAATCGTTCTCGCCCCACACATAGAGGACCGGACCATTAGGACCGTCCCAAAAGACGGGCGATCCGTGGATATGATGAGTAGTAGCCGCAGGGGCGCCTTCACAACCGTCGGCGATGGTTGCCTGGAACGACCTGGGGAATTGCGCTTCGCTTGTTGTTTGCAAGTGCCCCAATCCCGCCGTATCCAGAAGGTACAGAATTCCCATTTTCCCGCCTCCGACCACCTTGCCCCGCTGGGGAATCACCAGTGGGCCGGCCGAACCCATGTCCGCATCCCAGGCGGTGAGGCAATCATCGTCGTACGGGGCGACCCCAGGTTTCGGGGAACAGCACCGCGATGTTGACGTTCCATCAGGATTCGTATTTGAACAGATTTCGGGATAGCGGCTCCATATACTTGTAAACCAATCAGTGAGCTGCAAGCTCCCCGGCGCAAGCTTCACGAAACTGTTGCTTTGATTGATACCGGGATCGAATGAACCATTACCCGACATCGCATAAATAAAGCCCAATTCATCTTCCGCTAGTCCCTGTCCCGCTTGCCAGATGCCACCGGCGGCGCCATTGGGAGTAGTGACATAAGCGGCCAATTGCTTGAGCGTGGTCGCATCGTAGGCAATTACCCAGCCATGATACGGTTCAATGTCCGCATAAGACCCAAATGCCAGATACACGATTCCATTAGAAAGCAGTAGCCCGGCACGTGGCAGCTGCTGCTCGGGGTTAAAGAACAGCATCGGTCGACCGCCATTGTTCAGTGCATCGGTCTGGTGAATTTTGCCGTAGGCGTCGGCATACGCCGCGCCCGTGCCGGGCACTGCAGCCGTTACCTTCTGTGGGTTGCGCAAGTGCGCGCCGGTGCGAATGTCGAGCGCATGCAGCTTGATGACGACAACCGGTTTGCGACCCCGGCCAACCGAGCAATCTTTCTGATTGATGATCGGCACACCCAGTCTCAGGATGTTTGGGTCGAGCGTCACCGAGACTACGTACATGATATTGCGGACACGATCAATGACCGGTGTGGCGGTGATGCCGGTCTGATTCATGTTGTAGAGACCATGCATGCAACTAGTCGGTGTATTTGCCATGTACGCATTCGGAATGGGTATCGATGCGCCTAAGCTTACCTTCCACAACGGATCGCTGGCGGCCGGATTATCCGCATCGAAAGCGTAAACACTGTTGTTAGTCGTGGCGACGAAAACGACGTTGTGGGTACCGTTGCCGGGGGTTGTAAGCCCTTGCACATAAAGGGGTTGAGCATAAATGTCGCCGTCAACGTCGCGCGAGAACAAGCGACCGAAACGGCCGGGCTGGACCGTATTCGTTGTCAAACGCGTTTCGTTGAGCACCGCACCCGTGCGTTGATTGTTGTTGTGCTGGGTCAGCACGTCCTTGCTCTGGGGTTCCGGATGCGGAACAGCCAATCGACAGCCTTCCAATTGTTGTTGCCGCAAGGCTGCAATCTGCTCGTGCAGTAGTTGAATCGCTTGCAGATCGCGATCGCGCTCGCCGCTAAGAAACTGCTGGAAATGCCGAAGATTTGCTTCGTTCCGGTCGATATCTTTTTGAAGTTCGTCACATTGGTTGGCATTGTTTCCGTCTCCGAAACCCGGAAAAGGAGGCAAGCCGTCAACCACACGATTGATATCGGCACTCAGACGCGGGTATTGCGATGCCCAATAGCGTAGTTCGACCTTCAGCTCGGTGAGGGCTTGTCTATCGTGCTGGCGCTGTGCTGGTGGATACGCAATAATCTGCAGCACCTGGCTGATTGCTCGGCGTTCTTCCGGCACATCAGCACGCTTCAATCGCGTCTCCCAATAGAAGGTCGATTCCGCCTTGCGCTCTCCGAAATATTGCTCTGGATTGACGCTGTGATATCGATGCTCTGGGTCTGCGATAGCACGGTGAGCTTCACTTGCGCTGATCGCGAGCAGCACACATAGAAGCCATCTGATCACCCGGGATGAGAAGCGTTGCATTTCCGGCTCCGTGCAGCGACCCAATAGCTCATGTCCGACCGGTCCATATAGAACCTAGCCTATGGCAGCTGGTATTTATGGACAAAAAAATAGCTCCCAACAGCCTCGATTTCAAGTTCGGCTCGAAGAGCACGATTTTCAGTCGTCAATTCGTTTCTGTTGCGAAGCGTACTTGGTTTGTCGTTTCGAAATTTGAAATAGACGCGTCGTGAAATCCGAAACCGGTTAATCCCAATGCCACCCTACTGTCATGCACCCACCCCGAGAACCTTTCGCGACTCGCGGAAGGCGGCTCCGGACCATTTCGATGATGCCGTTGAGGGTCAGACATCGGACATCGAAGCATTTCCGCTCGCGCTTTACCCCAACCCCCATGATGACTTGCCAAGGACAAGGGCGACGAAGCGACGTCGCCCAAGGAATTGCCGCCAACCGGCCTTAGCAATAGCAGGAGTTACGACACATTCGGCAGCACGCGAATGCTTATCGCGGCGCGGCCTAAGGCGTATCTGATTTTCGCGCAAACATTACGCAATACGGCCTCTGATAGGCGCCCACATTGAAAACTGTAATGTCGCGCAGCGTGTAATATCCAAACCCCACAAACCAGTTCGCGTTCCGCCGGCAAGGACGAACCGTGACATAGTCACCCCATCTTGTCAGCGCGGTATTACTTGCATTCTCATACCACACGACAAAGTCGCCAAGGATGCCAAACGCAGCGTCCGCGAAATCTTTCGGCCCTCCAAAGGCAACAGCAATCGCAACATCACCTCTATGGTTCACGTTGAGATCCGGGAATGCGAACGCATAGTCAGGGTTCCAGACCTGCATCTCCGCAGTCTCAGTCCAGTCGGACATGCGCACGGTCGCCACACGAACGTGAGGCTGTGGATACTTGAAGCTGCTGGGCGTCGCCGCCCCTCTGGAGGCGGTCCATGCAAGCCAAAGTTCATCACTCCGGCGAACCAACGCAGATACTTCGGCGTCGCCGCCCTCCGAAAGCCAGTCAACAGAATTCTTGCACACTGAACTGTAGTCGGTAGGGTCGGGATTCGGCCATGTGACTGTGCTCACGTCGTGTGTGCCCAACGCCCCTGAATCGGGCCATTCGTAAATTCGAAGCTTTGAATTGTCGATGTGGCCCGCCCATATCCCTCGATCGCCTGCGCCTTGACAGAAGTGCGCGAAGCGCAAGCTATCCGTGTCAACGTTCGTGCTATCGATGGAGAGAGGGGGCGTGTATTCCCCTTTGACAGAGCCTGCAAAGAGATCTTTTAAAGGAAAGCGGACGAAGATGCGCCCTTTGCCCTCTGCTCCCGTGCTCGCGTAAAGAAACGAACCAGTCGCCGCAATGTCCGGGTAATCAAAGTCGATGCCAGGCAACCCAAAATCGCTGGAATGAAAATCAAAAACGTTCCACACATCCTTAACCTTTCCTGTGAGATCACTCAATTTTGCTAATGCGATCCGAAAAGCGCCATCTTTGCTAGCAGGGTCAGCGACATACTGCAGGTACCAAACGAAACAGTTAATCGCGGGGACAAAGAGCATAACCTGATCACCATTCTCACCACCTGCGAATCTGTTATCGATAACGTCGGTATTCGCAAGCATCACGAACGTCAGGCCGTTGTCGTTGGAGTAGCGTATGTAGTCGTTGCCAGTTTGCAATATCACGCCGGGCTCTGAGTCGTCTCCAGATGGATCAGGCGGGTAGTTGTCGACGATGCTCGTATTTTTTGGTCTGTCCTGGGGCGTGTAAGTTACAAACACGACAGGATCGTCTCCGTCGCGAGGTCCCTTTACATTTCCCGATTTCGTTTGCTGGCTCACCGGTCCTTTTATTGTCTCCTTACTCTGTGGGACCTGTATTCGAGTTTTTGCTTCTTTGCGGATGCGCGGCTGATGCGTTGCGCCGTGAGGTGCACCGTGAATTAACCGTGCTTTTTTTTCACTCGTGAAAGAGGTGCGAAAAACGTGATTCTTTTCCATGTGAACTCTCCTTTTCAGGGCCGTCTCGACTGCTGCTCTGCCGCAAAGCGCCTTGGGCGTTGCACACAGAGCAAGAAATTTGCAGACCTTGGGTACCCTTAGTGATAGCGGCTAATGATGTCGGTCTGTCTTCGATGCTCTTAAGGTCCAGTCGTAGCGCAATATCGGCACGCCCATTCCAACTAGCGGGGGCGACGATGTGAATCCGCTGCGAACGGTAGGGACATCGCCGGTACCTTGCGACGGACGTTTCGAGCGCTTCGATACCCGTGGTCACTTGTGCTCCCAGCCCGCGCTAAGGCGGACGCGCGCGGCGAGTCGCTCAACATCCGCAAAGGAAGCATGGGGCTGCGTACCAAATGCGATGGATTTGATCGAGTCGATGTGGACGATTGGAGGAGGAGGCGGTCCCGGGTGGTGAGGGCCGGAATGCAGATAAAACCAACACAAAGAAGTCTTTGCCAGCTGCGTAAGTGACTCGTCGTGGCATAGGCGTGCCTGGACGATAGAGCTCCCACGGTCCCTTAGTATCCCCACCGCTGTCGTCGGAAGGATAGCCAAACAGGAAAAAACTGTTGATGAATGCGTTGCTTGAAAGCGTGATCGTTTCGCTCATGTCAGCGCTCCTAGAATGACCGGGCAACCGGTGGCGTAAAAGCGCGCTGTCAGTGCGCGAGTCGCCACTCTTGACCCGATACGGCCCAGATTCACTCTATGAAGACACAATGTAGCTAAGAGAAACATCTGCTTTGTATGCCGGGAGGCATCGCATGGCAGTGAGGAAGGAGGGACGACCGTGCGACGGAGGCGCGAACGGATTCGCTTGCAAAGGTTTCGCTAACTCCGCCCTGAAGGACGGAGCTTGCGCGAAATCGTTCGGGTCAAATAGCGGCCGTAGGAAATCCAGAGATCCGATAGAAATTGGCGACGGAATTCATGATTTCCCGTAGCCTCTGGATTTAGATTGCGCGTTCGGGTGGAGAGTACGGCTCTCGCCCGTACGCATCTCCGCAGGTGGCTTCACGAACATCAAGCTGTATCAGGGGAAGCGCGTTGAGGTTGCAGACCAAGGTGACGCTACCAGGCGGTTCGCAACGTCTTTTACGCTCGGACGAAGCCATGTGAAATTAGCAGGTCGGATAGGGGCCTAGATCGGTGAGACAGTCGTGATTGAAGATAGGCTAACCGGCGGTCTGTTGCAAACTGCTAATAGGTAGATCGCCAAGGTCTTTTGTTCAGTGCTCTTGTCCTCGCTCGGATTGTTCCGCAAAGGGTTGCCGGACGGGGCGAGGCGCCGTTAGACAGAAACAGGTGAGAAAGTCTCGCAAAGCGAATCGAGTCAGCTCAGTACGCCGGCCACAAGCACTCGCCCGCCTTTGGCCGCCTCAGCGATACGAAGAAGCGGCTGTTTCTTTAGGCATGTCAGACACTGCCCGAGTATTAAGACTGAGACTCAAAGATATTGAGGGTGTTTCAGAGCCACATCGTGCCGCATCCCTCTTTCGTTGCGAAATAGGATACCGGCTGAAGGCAGGCGGATTCAAAGCGGCATCTGGATTTTTCCATGCTCAAAACAATGCAAACGACCATGTACGGGGTGGTGTTCAATCGCGAAGGATACGTGCGGGAAATCCGTTAATCCTATCGCTTCTCCTTGCCATTTGGGTCAAGCAGACTATGCTCAACCGTGAGTGTTTCGTTGGATAGCGAGATTTTGTGGCGGCACAAAATACCGATCACCCAGGGAGAGTTACGTTGACAGTTGCACGAGTCAACCGCTTTGTCTTGCGGCAGTAGGGAAGTTGATTGCGAGCTTTGTGTGAACATCGCTTGGGTCAATGCCTCGTCGTTGCACGGCAGCCGTTAGCGTTCAGCAGATTGCTTGTCTTGCGCTTTAAGAAATAATTTATCGGTGGTTGAACAAGCATCGGTCGGTTACGGAAGCGCTCGACTCGCGATGCTGTTTGCCGTCGATATGGCGTGCTGCCATGCCTAGCGAGCGAGTGTCGAACACTGAATGGGAAGCGCTTCCGAACAGATTGATCGGGAACGCTAGTGCTTTTCGTAGAGCTATTGCAGATCTACCGTCTATTGCGAGAAGCAGCGCACCGGTGCTGGTTTGCGGAGAAACTGGGACCGGTAAAGAACTAATTGCTCGCGCAATCCACTATTTCGGTGCAAGATCCGAGTTTCCGTTCGTACCGGTGAACTGCGGCGCATTTGCAGAAAATCTCCTCGAGGACGAACTGTTCGGGCATGAGCGCGGAGCGTTCACCGACGCCCGAAACCATAGAACAGGTTTGATCGTGCAAGCAGATGGCGGCACGATATTCCTTGATGAGGTGGATGCCCTCCCGTTGAAGGCTCAGGTCGACCTGCTTCGCGTGCTGCAAGAAGGGACGCTGCGCGCCATCGGCTCGAATCGTGAGCGGAAAGTGGACATCCAGATTGTTGCCGCTACAAACGTTCCACTCAAAGACTTGCTGCAGCGTGGAGACTTCCGGCACGATCTGTATTACCGGCTGGCCGTGTTCGTTGTACATCTTCCTCCCTTGCGGGATCGAAGAGACGATATCGCGCCACTCGCGCATCATTTCCTGTGTAAGCACACACCGGCTGGAAACCCGCAGTTGCAACTATCGCGCGAAGCGCTCTCGGCCATGCAATTGTGGCCCTGGCCCGGAAACGTGCGTGAACTCGAGAATGCAATAATCCGTGGAATTCATCTGGCCCGGTCAGACCTGATCGGTCTGTCGGACCTGCAGTTGTATCCGACCGAACCTGCAGAGCCCTGTCCTATTGCGGACGAATGGCAGCCGGACGTTGCTGACACGCGACCGCTTGTCGTTTTAAAGCGGCAGCTGCTAGAAGGGTTTGAACGCCGTTACCTTTCTCATCTTCTCACGCAGCACGACGGCAATGTCAGCCGCGTTGCTAAGGCCGCCGGAAAGGAACGGCGCGATATGGGTCGCCTGCTGCAGAAGTACAAACTTGATCCCAGAAGCTTCAGGTCTTCACCGCAGGACTACTAAACCTCGCGAGCCACCAGTCCGATTCTCGATCGGATGCACTATATCCATATCCCTCGGTTGCCCAACCGATTGCGTGCCCATTCTGGAAACGATTGGTTGGCAAATTGATCCAGTCGGTGGAGCTAGCGCGATTTACTTGATGCTGGGTGCATCTTCCCCCATCTGACGATTACCGCCCCCTCCCGATGGAGAGCCAAAACAGCCAAGGCTCGCAAGTGACTGCCGCGCGCTGGCCCGACCAGATAGGTGGGGGAAACTTCCCCCGCCTGTTCGTGCTCGTGCGGCACCCGAGGCGCCACAAAGGCCGTCTGACCAGCGGATTATGGGGAGCGGTTCTGGCATAACACCTGCGTCCATGGACTCATAACCGCAGAGCTTCAGAAATCGGAGATTGAACATGTGTGAGACCAGACTTGGTGTGTAGGCGGTGAACAAGAGCCAAGAGCGCGCGTTGATGGATGCGATCTGTAGCTACATGGTCGGCCACGAACATGCGATGGACACACTGGACGGAATAGCAGAGTGGTGGCTTCGAAGTAATGGAGCGCCACAGCGCGGGTGGGACGACCATAAGCGGAGCCTTAAGATTGCACTCGACAGACTTGTATCGGACGGTTTCCTTGAAGAAGTGAAAAGTGCCGGTGAGACGCTTTACAGGAAGAAAAGATAGCAGGCGCGCAGAACGATTGTGCGGCCTGCCTGTTGGGCCCACGCTCTGCGTGAACTCCCATCGGTCGGTTGCAGGCAGATAGTTAATTCGTCGCAGGAGACACATTCCAATGGCCGCGAACCTCTACGATGGCAACGATTTCTCCCAGTACCAAAGCCTCAGACAGGTTTTGGCGCCGCAGTATGCGATTTTACCGAGCGGCCAGATTCGCAAAATCATGGAAGCCAATTTCGGTCCGGGCTCGGCAGAGGCCTATGACCAATATATGGAGTTTGGTTTTGGGGATATTGGTAAGGCGTTCACCTCTGCAGCAAAGGATGTGGGTAATGCCGTCGTCAAAGCTGCGCCAGTAGCGGCAACCATTGGAGGTGGTGCGCTCAAAGGCGCTCTGGCAGGCGCGCAGTATGGTCCTGCCGGAATTCTGGCAGGCGCTGCAATGGGCGGCGCGGGAGCGGGTCTTAGTAAATACGGCGGTGGAACAGCGCAAAAGATTGGGGGCGTACTTTCCGGTGTCACGGGAGCGGCTAGTCAGCTTAGTCCACTCGGCCGATTTGGCTCAATGGTCGAGCCAGTGATCGGTGGCCTGGCAGGAGGAGGGAGGGGCGGGATGAGTGGCGCAGCGGTCAATGCTCTCGGCGGGATCATGAATGCCGCGACGGGCGGCTTGGGCGGTGGTATTGGCGGCATGCTTGGCGGGCAAGCGATGCAAGCGTTGGGCGGCGGGTTGGGAAGAGGTATGCAAGGAGGTTCGGGCAATGCCTTGGGTGGATTTCTGGGCGGTGGGGCGGGTGGCCCGGCCGGCGCACTCACTAATCTCTTCGGTGGGACAAAAGCAATTGATCAATTCATGAGTCTTGCCCGACGTCCAGAAATGGGGATGGCGCTTGGCGCGCTAGGCTTGGGGCCGATCGGTAGGTCTTCAATTCCTGTAGGGTCCGCGCAAACGCCAATACCTACTGCGGCGCTCGCGAGCCTGTTTTCACAACTTGCTGATCAGATTGTGACGGAAGCCGCCGAATGGTCGGGGGACTCCGAAAGCGAACTCGCCTACATGATGGATATGAACGGTGAATTCGTTGGGGACCCGGCATATGCACGCGACCGGGCATCGAGGGTTTGGGATCTGCTTAATGAAGCGCAGGCAGAACGGTTTCTTGAATACATTGCCGCAATGCCCAGTCGTGAAACGGAGTTCGCGGAAGCTGAGCTTGGATTCACGCAACAGGCAGAGGCGTACACGCAAGCGATGGACGAAGCCTACTACGACGCACTTGACCTCGCCGACGTCGATGCCTACGAGAGAGAGTCAGTAGGCGAGAGCGAGACATACAGTGAATCGCCCGAGTGGGAGGTGTTTGATGTCCGATAACGAAGAAGCCTCAAGCAGCCGACCAGCGTCTGACAGCGGCGGTAGTGTGAACCCGGGGCCCGAACTGGATACCGCTGCGCTCCTTCAGGCGTTCACAGGCGGGACGGCGGACCCGATGTCATTACTTATGTCGCAGTTCGGCGGTGCCGCTGCAGAAGATCCGAAACTTGGCATGCTAATGCAGCTCCTCACGCAACGTAGTACGGACACTGTTGAGAATGTGCAAAACGACGAGGCTCAGAACGTTGAATCTGGCCCCAAGGAACCGGTTGTCACAAGGAGTGAGTGTGCTCGCCGCATGCGGGAACTAAGCGACACAGCGAAGCAGATATACGCCGAACTGGAGATCCTGCGCGAGCGAAATGATGCACTTGCTGCAGCTGTCGGCGCCTGTTTTCTATGCTTTGGGACTGATTCACTTTGTGAAGAATGTGGCGGACGTGGTGTGCCAGGATCTCGCATGCCTGAGCCGGCCGCATATCGCCTGTACGTCATGCCAGCCATGCGCCGCGCGCAGAGGCCGAAAAGGACGTACGCCTCGACAACACCTTCCAACGACCGTCGGGGGACCACATCGACGACTACCAGAAACGAACATGAGGAAATATGAGTCACGCTCCGTTCTTCAATCACCAGATTTTGGTCAACGATCGAGAAAAGGGAAGCAGCCATGAGCGAAAATTACGAGTACAGCGACATCTCTGATGCCGAGAGCGTCGAATGGTCCGGCGACTCCAGTGAAGCCGCCTATTCAGAGTCGTCTGAAAACGAATGGAGCGAGGCACGACGCCGCCCCGGTCCCGTGCGTACTGCCCCAAGGCAGAGTGCGTATAGGCCCCGGCCCTCGGGGACTACAAACTACGTGACGCAAGCGCAACTGCAAGGCGCCTTGGCACGCGTTAGCCAGCAGATAACGTTGAATGGAAATGCGATCAAGTTGGTGGATGGTCGTGTCCGTGATGTTATTGCCGAGCAGGGTAAGCAGGCAGCGACCTTTCGCAGGGAAATGGCGGACAGGAGAAAGGACACTGATACTTTGCGCCGGGAATTGCAGACGACCCGTGAACTATCCGCATTGCTGCCGCTTGTCGCGCCTCCAGGCACGAGCTTCGCAAAAGTCGCTTCCCTTGTTCACCTCTTACCGGTTGATTCATGGGGCGGTACGCCTGCCAGCGGCGGCCAGTCTCAAGGCTTCCTCGGCGGGAGCGGCACCATCGCGCTCATCGCCATTGCTGCAGCGAGCGGAGTCTTCAAGTGATAACAGAACGTAGCGCACGGAGGCTGGTATGTACGGAATCCAAGCGGTAGCGGCTGCTGCCATCCTGAACCATAAGGGTATCAGCGGGGATGACAAACTCCGAGGTATAGCATGTGCCGCGATCGTTCCCGGCGTTTTGGGGCTTGCTGTCCCGTTGATTATCGCGCAGCAACAAAAGAAGAAACTCATCGCTGCTCCTGTTATTGAAGTGGCTGCGACTGTCGAAGACGTCAGCGTTCCCAACGTTTACGGGGCAACTGCCGACGAGGCAGTCGCAAAGTTGAAGAAGCTCGGATTGACGGTCATTCAGGCGCATGCAGTAGCTGACCCCAGCTTGGCCAACACGGTAGTGAAACAGGTTCCGCATCGAGACATGATTGTCCCCCCAGGCTCAGAAGTGACAATCACCATTGGTGACGAACCGCCGCCAATGGAAGTGCCCGTAGATGATGTTGATGCGGACTTGACCAAGAAGTTGAACGCGGCTGTGGCCGATATTGAGACCCGGTTCGATGCAAAGATTGATGAGCAGACCCGTAGCATCGTGGAAGCGGTTCGTCTAGCTATCGAATATAGAGAGGATCCTGGGGAGAGTGCCTGACTTTACAAAGGTGTCGCGACGCTCCGGTTATCCGGGGGCGGTCGGTAATTGTCGACTTGAAGGGGGCGCGCCTTGGAAGCTGCACTGTTTGAACTGCTTGCTGAGGGTTCGCCAGATGATGTCGTATCCGTGATACTTCGTCTGGACGATACTCGGGGCGCTCCGGATGGGGTGACGATTGTTTCCCGGTTCGGTGCGATTGCCACCTGCCGGTTGCGCCGAGGGGCCATTCCGTCGGTCAGGATGCATCCATCGGTAGCCAGTATGAAAGCGGCGCGCATCTATGGTCCGGCCATAGATGCGCAGTTCGAGGAGCTTTACGACGACTTTGATGTGCAGCCTCAGGCGGGGCCTGGAGATCAGCGCCGTCCCGATGGCGATCAGATCCCCAGCGGAGAAGGCATCATTGTCGCTCATATCGACTGGGGTCTTGATTTCACGCATCCTGATTTCCGGTTCCCTGACGGATCGACGCGCATACTCGCGCTGTGGGACCAAAGCAGCCCGACGGATTTCAGGCATGTGAACCGCTATGGGTACGGTCGCATTTACGAAGCGACTGAAATTAACAGCGCGCTGCGTGAGCTCAATCCATACCTGGCTTTGGGCTACAGTCCCGCGAAGTCCGACTCGGGCCATGGTTGCCACGGTACGCATACGGTCGGAATATCTTGCGGGAATGGTCGATCGGGTGGGCCACTCGGGCTGGCTCCGGATGCGCGGATCGTTTTCGTAGAACTCTCTACTACGAGCTCTGAGGGTCCAACACTGCTTGGCAACTCCGTGGCGTTTCTGGAGGCTCTTGATTTCATCTCTGCGACGGCACAAGCGGCGGACCAGATTGAGCGGGAAGAGCGGGCTAAAGGCATCCGGCTCGCTCGCGGAAATCGGCCTTGGGACGTTCGGGTCGCTGAGAGCTGGGATGCAACCATCCCGCCGGTCACCGATGCAAGCTTAGTGGAATCAGCCGACGCGCCTGTCCTCGCCGAACTTCGCCTTTCCGACCTGAAACCGCCCAAACGTGAGGCGACCAGTCGACCATTCGTCATTAATGCCAGTATCGGTCGACAGGCTGGGCAGCACGACGGCAAAACTTTGACCGAGCAAGGCATTGATGCTTTCCTGCTCACAGCGCCTGGACGAGCGATCTGTCAGAGCGCCGGGAATTACTTCGATCGCGCAGCACACTCTGCAGGTATCGTTCGTCCCGGAAGGTCTGAAACATTGGGCTTCAGGATAATGGAAGGGGCGACCGTTTCTACGGAGGTTGACCTGTGGTACTCAGGCGCGGATCGCTTTGACGTCGCCATTGGCGGGCCCCACGGTGGCGCCCAAGTGTTTGCGAAGGTCAATGAGCCAGTCCGAATCGTTTTGCCTGATGGGCGCGAAATAGGAAGGCTTTACCACCGTATTGGCGACCCAAACAATGGCGATAACGAAGTAAGCGTGTTTCTCGACCCGGTAGCGCCCGCTGGAGACTGGGAGATCACGCTGTCGGGGCGAGCGGTGTCGGACGGGCGTTTTCACGCATGGATAGAGCGAACGAACGCGTCAGCGGCCCATCGTAGTCGGTTCCACCCGGACGATGTCGACAAGAGTACGACGCTGGGTACCATTTGCAACGGCTTTCACACGCTGGCAGTGGGTGCCTACGATGCGCATGATGTCGATCGTCCTCTTGCCCGATTCTCAAGTTGTGGACCATCTCGAGACGGGCGCTGGAAGCCGGACCTTGTGGCTCCCGGAGTACGCATACTGGCTGCGAGATCACGTCAGCGCGATGCGAATGGCGTTGTGCCTTTGCTGACATCGATGTCCGGCACGAGTATGGCCGCGCCGCACGCAACGGGCACTGTCGCCCTGATGTTCGCTGCCTCGCGGCGACCGCTTCCAATAGAAGAGACTCGCGCTCTGCTTCTCAGCTCTTCCGACGCGGGACCACCCGACGCCCCTTGGCTTGACAAGATGCGCCTCGGATGCGGGTATCTGAACACAGTCGCCGCCATTGAGGCGGTGCGTCAATCGGCGAAACTCACGAGTTCTGTGGACAGCAAGGGCGCGGCTATCACGAAAGCTT
Source organism: Paraburkholderia hospita (assembly GCF_002902965.1). Lineage (GTDB taxonomy): Bacteria > Pseudomonadota > Gammaproteobacteria > Burkholderiales > Burkholderiaceae > Paraburkholderia > Paraburkholderia hospita. Next base: position 125,227 of record NZ_CP026108.1, read on the forward strand.
CGAACGAAGATATCGCGACCGCGATCGCGGTGCCCGACAGCACAGTCGAGTCTATGCGGGAAGGCGTTATGAACTCACCAAACTTAATCGACACTGTCGGAGCCGAGGGCATCGAGACGCAGTCCGATGCAACGCAAAGCGTCGACAGTGAGCTGGAATTTTCCGCAACGCTCGAGTCCGATTTCGAGGCGTACGACGTCGCCGAAATGGAGCACGCCAGCGAAACCGACAATGCGGAAGGGTTGAACTGGCAAAAGCAGGGATCATCGACCAGCACGGGGAACGACCTGAGACCCAACGCCTGGATACCCCCACAATCCCAGAATCCATTGTCCTCGACGGGACTGCCACTGCAGGTTCAGCTACCACTCGGCGGCGGAGCGCCCGCACTGGCAATGCCTGTCGGTGGTCCGTTCAGTGCGCTTGCGCTGAGCCTGCCTCTGGTAGGCGGGACTGCGGACGTTCCAGTCCCTTCCGGCGTGGCGTCCCCGGGTAGCCCCGGTACATCGCAAGGCGTCGGAGACCCAAGTTTGCCAGGATGGCTTCAGGCATCGCAATCTGATGTTCTGTCGGACATGGACGCAATCCACGAACTTATGGAAAGTCCCGACGTCGCGCAAGAACTTGAATCTCGGCTGGATGATGCCGCAACGGTGATTGCTGAAAACAGCGTGACAGAGGCAGAAGCGCTTTACGCGCCGGAAGACCGGTCACGCGGTGTCCTGGAAACGGAAAACGCCGACAGCACGGCGTCTTCATCTCACGGTGTTGAAGGTTCGTCAGATAGCCAAAGCGTGCTGACAGAGAGCCCACAGTTCTCGCAAGCTCAAATAGGCGATATGTTGGTTAGCCAGGCCCGATCACTTGCCGGGACGGACACTGCGGCGGGGATGCCATCGTCGTCACAAGCGCTTGAACTTCTGTTCCGAAAGCTTGGCATCGACCTTCTCAGCGAAGGCCCGTCATCAGCCAGACCAAACGCAGTGACGCCCACGGCGACTGCGTGCTTCAACAGTATGTCGAGGCAACCGCGTCCCGCACTCTGGTCGGCCTGGCAGAGGTCATTAAATGAACGCAGCATTGTCGATTTGCGAATAGTGGCAGTACCTAACGAGCCGGTAGGTCACCTGGTTCCGATGCAAGGCGATTTGCTGTTTCGCGTTGCGCGTGCCGAGGGCTGGGGGAACGTCGCGGTCGTTGCCACCGAAGGATTCTTCCGGGGTGAGGACCTGGCGCTGGCCGGCCTGCAGGGTGAAGACTCTCCGGTGGTGCAGCCGGGGTTTTACGTGCACGTGGTCGAGCCAATACTGAAATATCGCACGGCAAATGACAAACTTGCTCGCCGCCTTGCGGACATCTCGGGAAGAGTTTTACCTGACACTATGCTCGCGCGCATGGTGCTCAAAACTGGACAAGATTCAGAAGCGCAAGAGGTGGATGACGGAGCGCCGAAGGGCGGCAGCACCGTGGCTCTGAAAAAGGGGAGCGTCGGCGATCGCGTGAAGTTGGCGCAAAAGGCTCTGAACCGCGTGCACTCGGACCTGGTTGCGCTTGGCTTACCCGGACTTTCTGGATGCCCGCTGGCTCTTGATGGTAAGTACGACGCCAAGACGGAGGCGGCGGTAACGGCCTTCCAGCAGCAGTTGTTCAATGATCCGTCGAAGTGGGACGGTATCATCGGGCCAGAGACCTGGACACATCTTGAACCTTTGTCGCGAGATCCGGTTTTGCCCGGAAGCTCGCAACCCGTACCGGGCGGTCCGCGTCGTATGCGCGCCGCAGGAGGGATGCCGGAAAGCGTCCAGGACCAAACTGATTATCAGCTGTCGTTAGGCGAAGAAGGTGATCGCACGGTGCTACGACGCGGAGCGCGAGGAGCGGCTGTCGCGGACCTGCAGCGTCGACTGAATTTGCTGCACGTTCGGCTGACAGTAACCGGATCCGCTGGCCTCGCCGAATGTCCGCTCGTCGAGGATGGTGTTTTCGGCACACGCACTCAAAACGCAGTCGTATCGTTCCAGCATCTTGCGTTTCCGGAACGGCCAAAGGAATGGGACGGCGTCGTTGGCGCGCGCACCTGGGGTGAACTCGACCGACTTGGCATACTTCCAACTCCCGTGCCGGTTCCTGTGCCCGTCCCCGTCCCTCCGGCACCGACGCCTCAGCCACCTGCAGCTGCGAAGGTGGCTGCGGGTCGTGAAGTAATAGCAACGGTTCCGTTACTTCAGAATCATCGAGGCACCGCTCCCGATCTGATTCTCCGCTGGAACGCCATGGCCGACTTGCCCACGACCGTTGATGTCGTCGTGCATTTCCACGGATTTTCCGGACACGGGGCGGCCATGCGTCTTGATGCTGACAAGGAGCCACGTAGCGGACTCGACTTTGCGAACCCTGAGGCTGCAGGCGAAATCGGTCGACAAGAGCCAACCTTATGTATTCTTCCCAGGGGTAACTTCTACGGTGGCAAGACCGGTAGTGGATACGACTTTCCGGCGCTTGTAGCGCCCGGCGGACTGAGTCGGCTTATAGATTTCGCTCTTGCTCGATTCGCGGCCCGCATCGGAGCGGCGAACGTCACGAAGCGTCGCCTGATTCTTACCGCACATTCGGGAGGTGGCGCCGCGCTGTTGCGTGTACTTGCAGACATCAATCCAGACGAAGTAGAGATTTTTGATGCACTGTACTCGAATGCTGCGCCTATGGTGCGCTGGGTCACCAACCGCCTGCAAAGTCAAGACGCTGGATCTTCGTTGCGGGTTCTTTACATCCCCGGAACCGGAACGGCAGCGCAAAGCCTGTCGGTCCAAAAAGCGATTCAAGGAATCTTGGGGAGTAACGACCCGCGTGCCGCGCGTTTTCGCGTTGAAGCGACGCATGTCGCGCACGGCGACATCCCCCGTCGGTTCGGTTGGCAACTGCTTCGCGACGCGGGTGCCGATCTGCCGCCCGCAGGTCACAAGCCCGATGTGCCTACCCCGCCGAAGCCCGGGCCGGAGCCTCAGCCCACGGCTCCGGCTTTGACGCAGGCGGACGTGGACCGCTTGTCAGCGATTACCTTCGGCAATGCAGCGGAAATCAACGCATTCTTTGCAGCTACCGGCGCGTCAAGTGTTGCGGCCTGGTTCAATGCAAATCTCGGTGGCCGTCCGCCGTTCGTCAGGGCTGGCGGAAGCGCTATGCGAATGCCTGCATCACCTGACGCATTGAACCGGTTTAACGGGTTCTGGGATTGCATCTCGCTGGCATATGACCAGCCGCGAATTACCGCACTGGAGTTTGCCTCCCTGCTGTGTATCGTTTTGAACGAAACTGACGGTGACTTCACGAGCCGGGTCGAAACTAGCGGTCCGAAACAGCAAGGGTTCACTGATGCGCACGGCCGTCATCCAGGTCTGGCCTACTTCTATGACCGCATCCTTCTTCACCCGCCGAGCCAGTGGAAGGCTAGTTATAACCGTTTGAAAGGCAATCGCACGGCAGGCTCTCTCTTCAACGACGAGGTGTTTATCAGGGCGCACGGCCAACGCGGAGGAGCGTCGACGCTGGCGCGTCGTGGTGATGAGTTCGATGGTGCATGGAAGGCTGAATATTATCCGCAGGACAAACAGGGCACCGATGAGAAGGCGGCGGATACGGAGTTCATTCGCCAAACCGATTTCTACAAATTCCGGGGGCGCGGCGTTATTCAGACTACCGGCCGCGTCCATTACACGCCCATCGTAAACATGGTGAGAACGTACGGCGGGACGGATCCTATCCTCGTCGACAAAGCCAAGGCGTGGTCAGCGTTCTCTACCGATGAAGCAGCGACGTCCAGTTCCGACGATGACTGGAATCAAATCTTTCTTTCGCGCGAAGTACTTGCCCGAGCTGTCGCGTTTCATGCAGGATCGGGCAGCCTGAATTATCGATTGATGAGTCGCGACATATCAGTTCTGACGGACGTGCCACAGGTCACATCGTCTGGAAGCAGAGGTGCAGGTCGACAAGGCTCGATCTATTTCATGGGCCATCGCATCAGTGGAAGCAGCGCTTACGCTGCCGGCACTTACCGGGATCGCGTGTTGTCGATTCTTCAAGCCTTTGCGAGCGTTGCTGCCGGAGGGAAAACCCAACCGTCTCGCCCACCTTCTGGACCGACACCAGTTCCTTCACAGCCGCAAGCGGTTGCACCGCCTAGTCCTGAAGTTGCCCGGCAGCAGTGGAATGCGCACCCGCGCGTTCACGGATGGTTTGGTACGTTTTCGCGTTATGGTGAACTTGCGCCGGTGTATGCATCGGCCGGCATAGGCGATGCCGCAGCTTACCTCGACGCAAACATCGTTTCTCTCTCCTTCTTCGGACGCCGGCAAGACGGACACAGGGATCTCGTTGAGCCCTTGCGGCGCGCGGAATTGGCAATGCAGGGACAAACTGTCGATCCGCCTATTACCGATTTTGGATGTCTTGTGCCTCGTGCGATTCGTGGTACGACCAACCGTCTGAGTAATCATGCTTTGGGGCGAGCTTTTGATCTGAATCCAGTCCAAAATCCTCGTATCACGCAGGCATCCGATTACGTGGTCATCGGGGCGGTCGTGGGTGCTGATATCAGGCAGGAAGCTAACCCGACCGTATTGCAACGCGCCAGCCGCGCGTTTCAACAGGGGTTTACAGCAAACTGGGTTGCTGCACAAACAAAACCGGAGATATTAGCTGCGCTGAATGACCGTAACACGCGGAACCGACTTGAGGGCTATGCCCGTAGCGGATTCTGCAATCTGTATGTGCCATTGATCGATGCCCTTATCGCATCAGGGCTACGCTGGGGAGGTGCCTACCACACATCAAAAGATTTCATGCACTTCGAAATCGTCTGAGGCCAGCGCATCAAAGAGGTGAAGCATGAACGACAGCACGTTTCACGGTGGGGTTGCCCCCCATGAGATAGCGGAGGCCTTCCGCGAGCGCGGCTCAGGCCGAAGATGGGCAGCCGCACCTTTGCCTTTCCAGTTTCAGATTCCTCTAGGCGGTGGCTTCGGACCGGGCATCGCGTTTCCAATTGGCGGATACGGTTCCCCGCTAGCTTTTACCGTTCCACTAGGGGGCACACCGCCAGCCCCGGCTCCTGCAGCGCCTGTTGCTGCACCTTCGCCTCCCTCGACGCGGGATATGTCAAGAGATCCTCCGCTAGTGGTAGGCAGCGGGGCATCGTTGTATGAGCCTCTGGCAGATTCGGCCGGCGAGGCAAACGACGCAGCGGAACAGATGGTTGCAGAAGTTGATGAGATCGGAGACGCGGGCGACGGCACAGCGGCGCGTTTGTGGCAATGCATTTTCAGGGCGATTTTTGGTGACGGCGGAACCGTCGGCATGAGCGCCCACAAAACCGCAATCCCGTCAGGAACGTCGATCTTCAAGGCCAATATTAATCCGCGCCTTGCTGCGACCGCGCGACAGTTATTTCCGGGCGATTGTATTCTGGTCATCGCGCGCCCAAGTCAGTTGCTCTCGACATTGGAGCCGCGTCGCGGTGACATATTTATTCGGACGGCGCGGGGCGAGGGTTGGAGCGCGATTGGAGTCGTTGCAAGCGACGGTACGCATGCCCAGGATCGCTTGGCGTCGTTGGGCTTTCGATTCGAGGGTTACCCCCGCGCTGAGCCCGGGCGATACATTCATCTAATCGAGCCAGGATCACCGAACCGACGCCGGGGGACCCGCTTCGCACGGCGACTGTGTGATGAGGCTGGGCAAGTTCTTCCAGACACAATGCTGTTGCGCCCGAACTTCGCGATCTAACACGCTTATTTCGTCACCGGGGCTGAGTGGAGCGGCCCCCTGAATCGCCGGACACAGTCTCCCTCTTAAAATAGCGGGTAGGCATACGACTGTGTTTTTGACTAACAACGAGCAAGAAGTGATGGAAGTGTTGACGGGGCCGGAGCGCCGGCGGCGGTGGTCAGCGGAAGAGAAGCTGACAATGGTGCGGGAGAGTTTCGAGCCGGGCAAGTCGGTCTCAATGGTTGCACGCCAGCACGGCGTCAATCCGAATCAACTGTTTCACTGGCGCAAGCTGTATCAGGACGGCAGCCTGTCGGCTGTGAGTTCTGGCGAGGAAGTCGTGCCGGCGTCGGAACTAAATGACGCACTCAAGCAAATCAGGGAGCTTCAGCGACTGCTCGGCAAGAAGACGATGGAGAACGAGATTCTTCGTGAAGCGGTGGAGGTAGCGAAGTCGCGAAAATGGATTGCGCGCTCACCCTCATTGCCAGGGGACGACCAGTGAAGCGGGTCTGTGAGGTTCTCGGTGTAGCGCGCTCGAATGTGGCGGACAAGCTGGCGCGGCCGGCTGACTGGCGGGATGGACGTACGGCCCGGAGCACTAACGACGCCGGTCTGGTGGAAGAGATTCGACTGGCCGTTGCTGATTTGCCCAGCTATGGCTACCGCCGTGTGTGGGGCCTGTTGCGTCGGCAGCGGGAGAAGCATGGCGCGGCGCCCGTCAATGCCAAACGGGTGTACCGGGTGATGCGCGTCCACGGTCTGCTGATAGAACGCCGCACGGCACCGCCGCGCCCTCAGCGTCGACACGACGGCAAGGTTGCGGTGGCGAAGAGCAATCAGCGCTGGTGTTCTGATGGCTTCGAGTTTCGTTGCGACAACGGCGAACCGCTGCGCGTCACGTTCGCTCTGGATTGCTGCGACCGCGAAGCGATGAGCTGGGCGGCGACGACCGGCGGCCATAGTGGCGACGTAGTGCGCGATGTCATGCTCGCCGCCGTTGAGAACCGGTTCGGTGACGCTCTGAAGGCGCCGTCGGAAATTGAATGGCTGACCGACAACGGCTCGGGTTACACGGCAGAGAAAACAAGGACGTTTGCGTCTGACATTGGACTGAAGCCATTGACCACACCTGTGTGCAGCCCACAAAGTAACGGCATGGCGGAAAGCTTCGTGAAGACGATGAAGCGCGACTATGTTGCCTTCATGCCAAAACCAGATGCAGCAACCGCAGCGCGCAATCTCGCCGTCGCGTTCGAGCATTACAACGAGCAGCACCCTCATAGCGCCCTGAAGTACCGCTCGCCACGCGAATTCAGGCGCAGGACCGATTCATCAACTCAAGTGTGAGGTGGTGTCCGGAGACGCAGGGGCAAATCCAGCAATTGCAGCCCCGCCGGGAAGCTATTCAGGTTGGGTAGTCATAGCCAGCCATGTCGGTTCAGTGAGTTTTGCATTGCATACAGAAATCAAGTGTGATACCGGCGCTCTCTTTGAAGTCCGATATTACAGGAAAACGTAGTTCTCACATAAGAAGCTCGTTCCATGTATGGACTTCACAGCACCGCCCTGCAACGAGATTCGGGCCTGCTGGTGGGCCGTGCTTAGAGAAATCGACAGCTAAGAACGATGGCGCCAAGGGTTGCGCTTCGCGAACTTTTCATCGAACTGGATGCATCGGATGAGTTATGTCGTTGGCTCCGGTGATACGGCAGGCGACGAACGTCAATCGTCCGGACGTCGGCTGGACACCTCGAAGCGGCCGTTGATGCCGAGAAGCTCTGAGAGGCAGCAACGGGTCGTGCGCTGCCATTCGCGCAACGTTCGCGCCGATTGCATATGAATTGGCAACTATCGGCCAGGAAGCGTCATTCGCCTGTCCCCTTGCTCCGACGTCCAGACGTCGGCTCCGCCCCAGTCAACGGTCGTTCGCCCGGCCAGGTTGAACGTTGCTTCATCGGCCATACCGGCCATTCACGCTCTCTCGGGCGCGGCCTTTTCGCAATGACCGCTCCCAAGTGAAGCGACCATGCAGTATCGCCCCTTTGTAGCGGCACAACCCAATCAAAATAAGCACCGAATCCGAAGGTCCGATGGCGATGTAGCGTCGTATGCCTCATTCATCGTCAATGATGGACTGCTGAGCAACGAGTCAAATTCAGTGTGAATGCCAGGATGCCCGTTGCCGCCGAGACTATATCGACCCACATGCCGGCATTTGACTGACCACGTCTGGCAATTAGAAGGGGCGCGATCAAATCTGAAGTGCAACACCTTCCTCGTGTAAGGTGCGCACATGCAAAAAAGAAGAACGTATCAACAGCTTCAGCCTGAAGAACGCATAACCATTGCAAGCATGAAGCAGCAGGGTTCGAGTGTTCGGGCCATGGCCCGAATACTCGGGCGCCCGGCATCAACCGTGAGCCGCGAGCTGACCAGAAACACGTGTTCTGCCGTGGGCTATGCGTCTGCGCCGGCGCAGTCGCTCAGCACGAGCCGACGCGAGGCTGCGCGCCCATGTCCCAAGCTGCACCCTCAAAGCGTGTCGTGGCGCGTCGTACTCACCCTGCTGGAATGGAAGTGGTCGCCCCAGCAGATCTCAGGTACCCTCAAACGAATGTGGCCCAACGATCCGACCCAGCACGTCTCGCACGAGACCATCTACACTGCCATCTATGCGCAGCCACGCGGTGAGCTGCGCCGCCAGCTTATCGCCTGTCTGCGCCACGGCCACAGCACGCGTATGTCACGCAAGCGGGGCACTGACCGGCGCGGCCAGATCCCCGACATGGTGAGCATCCATGTGCGCCCGCCTGAGGTCGACGACCGGGTGATGCCAGGTCACTGGGAAGGCGACTTCATAAAGGGCGCCGGCAACCAGTCTTCCGTCGGCGTGCTGGTTGAGCGCACCAGTCGCCTGGTGCTGCTGGCGAAGATGGAAGACGCCACCGCCGCCTCGGCACTGGCGGGCTTCACTGCCAAACTGAATTCGATCGCCGCACCACTGCGCAAGAGCTTTACCTACGACCAGGGTAAGGAAATGACCCGGCATCAGGAGCTCAGCGCCGCCACCGGCGTGCGCGTGTACTTCTGCGATCCGCACAGTCCATGGCAACGCGGTACCTGCGAGAACACCAACGGGCTGCTGCGGCAGTATCTGCCGAAGGGCACTGACCTCTCGATCTACAGTCAGGACGAACTCGATGGCATCGCCGACAGCCTCAACAGCCGACCTCGCGCTACCCATGCATTTCATTCACCATTCGAGGTCTTCGAACGTATGCTCGCAACCGCTTCGATAACCTCAGCTTCCATTCATTAGCCCCCTGTTGCGCTTCACTCTTGAAACCGCCCCGCTAAAAGGGGACTGCACGCCGGGCCCTCACCGACGGGTGGCGCGCTGGGAGCACGAAGCTGTTCTTGATGAAATGCAGGCGCGGCTTGATCAAGCGCCTGAGATGATGCGTATCCGGCGACAGACTGTCGAGCACCCGTTCGGCACGATCAAGGCATGGATGGGCGCCACTCATTTCCTGACACGGACCATCGGGCGGGTGAGCACGGAGATGAGCTTGCACGTGCTGGCGTACAACATGAAGCGGGTGATCAAGCTACTCGGTTCAGAAGCGGTTATGAAGGCGATGAGGGCGTGAGGCCCGTTCAGGGTTGTTGAGTCTTTGCGATGTGTTCGGCTGTGATTTGACGTTCGGGTTGCCGCAATCGAAAAGCCGCGACCTGCGCCGAGCCAGGTTTCGTCAATTCACAGTGGCTACGCGTTTTGACACGCTCTGGGCCAAGAAGAGACGGTTGACTGTGCTGCCCAGATCGTCAACAATTGCTCGCCGCCCCCTCGCCGACGGACCCGCAATGCTTGTTCGCCTGCTCACCGCATCCGACGCGCTATTGTTCGAATTCTAGGGCTATCAAAGACCGGCGCGATCCGATGCTCGGCTTCGACTAACAGCAAAAACCTCGAGCATCGGCTTACTCTGCGACACTAGCCAGCGCGGCGGCACGAATGAGCTGTGTCTCCTGTGCCATGATCAGATGGCCCGATGCCGTGAGATAGGCCGGGAAATCCGGATGCGTATCGCGTGCAAGGCACCGTCGTTCGTAGTCTGCCAGATCATCATACCCCCACAGGTGGGTGAACTGGTTCTGCGGCCCGACCAGACTCGTCCAGAAGCCGAGCGGATGTCCAAGCGTCTCGCGCAGGATCGGCATGCCGAGCCTGTCGAACACTTCGAGAAACTCGGGCATCTTGCGCAGCGCGATGGTGTAGACCCGGAAATCCACAAGGGGCTTTGCCAGAAACATTGGTTGGGTATTCATGCGTCCACCTTCTCCTTGCGGGCCATGGCTTTGGTGGCGATGACGTTACCGGTGACATAGCCGAAAGTCATGTTGGGCCCATGAGTGATGCCGGCGCCCGGATAGTTGCCGCCCATCACGCTGCGCCGGTCATTGCCGACCGCGTAAAGGCCCACGATCTGGCTACCGTCGGCGCGAAGCACCTCGCCGGTGACGCTGGTCCTGAGGCCGTCGAACGTGCCCAGATCGCCCATCACTACCTTCACCGCATAGAAGGGGCCGGTCGCGATCGGCGCAACGCAAGGATTGGGCTGGTTGTCCGGATCGGCGAGATAACGGTTGAACGACGTGCGTCCGCGCTGGAACGCCGGGTCTTCTCCGCGCACGGCGTCGAGATTGTAGGCAGAGACCGTCGTCTCGAGCGCATCAGGAACAATCCCGCAATTACGCGCCAGTTCGCCGAGCGTCTCGCCCTTGACGAGGTAGCCTTTGCGTAGCAACGGGCCCACCGGCATCGGCGTGGGCTTGGCATAGCCGAGTCCATACTTGCCGAGCGCCACCTTATCGCAGATCAGCCACATCGCGGTCTCCCGTTCACCCTTGTTGACGGCGCTGTAAAACCGCGCTTTTTGGGCGGCGCAAGTCAGAGTGATTTGCTCGAGCACGAGGGGGCCTCGCAGGCCCCTTCGTTTTGATGCACTGTATTTACGTCAGAACGGCGGGTCGCGTTCGTGAGTACGCGCGTGCACCTCTGAGGAGCGCTGCTCACGCAGCAGTTCGTTAAGCTGAGCGCCATAGAAGTCGGTCACGACGGCGAGCAGATCCTCGAGCAGTTCGAACACGGCGAGTGCCTGCTCAGCCGTCCAGTCGTCGGGAATGGTGAACGGCAATCCGCGACAGCGGCCCGATGGCAACAAGGGGCGGCTCATCACGCGGTCTCCGTCTTCGTGGGGGGCTTGCGGGTTTTGCGCTGCCTGGCCCGGGCTTCGTTGCGCTCGCGCGCTTCCTTGAGTCGATACGATTCGCCCTCGATTGAGATCACTTCGGCGCGATGCACGAGGCGGTCGACCAGCGACACCACGCAGGCCGCGTTCGGGAACACGTCCGACCATTCTTTAAACGGCTTGTTGGTCGTTATGATGGTCGAATGTGCCTCATACCGGCGGCTGACGAGTTCGAACAGCAAGTCGGCATGGCGGTTCGAGTACGAGAGGTAGCCGACCTCATCGATCACCAGGATGTCCGGCGTCGCGTAGTGGTGCAGACGCCGACGTAGCGCCGAATCGCTGTCGAGCGCGGCGAGCTCGCCGAGCATCTCGCTAGCTGACTTGAACAGCACCGTGTGGCCCTGGATGAGTGCGTGGTGCGCCATATTCTGCGCAAGCGTCGACTTCCCCACGCCGTTCGGGCCGACGAACACGACGTTGGTTGCGTCGGCGAGGAATGTTAGCGACATCAGGTCTTCCACCGCCGCGCGGTCGATTCTCGCGGGCCAGCTCCAGTCGAAGTCGGCCATCGCCTTGAACTTGCCCAGCTTCGCCGCCCGGATGCGTCGCTGCAACGAGCGGTGCGCGCGCTCGTCTTCTTCCCACTGCAGCAGCGGCGCGAGCCATGTGGCGCCGTCGATTTCGCTCCAGTGTTCGACGAGACCGTTCAGGCGCAGCGCCTTCGCGCGCAGACGCAGGACTTCATTGTTAATCGTGGTCGACGTCATCGCCTTCCTCCCTTGCGAGTTGATCGTAGGTATCGAGCCGGTGCGGCTGCACAGGCGCATCCTTTCGTCGCACATGCTCCGGCAGATTGATGACGACGGGCGGTGGTGCCCCTCGCACCGCGCGACGACGTTCGAGCGCCGCCCGCACGGTGTTCGTATGGGCCGATCCCGCGCGCAGCGCGTCCTCGACGGCCGCCTGCAGTTCGACAGCGCCGTAGCGATCGAGCAGGCGCAGCAGCGAGGTCGTGAGCCCGCCGATATTCGCGCCGCGCTCAGCCGCGCGCATCAGCAAGAGCTGGCAGGAAGGCACGGCGCGAGTCAGGCTGTTAATGCCACGGTGTTGACGCGCTTCACGCTTGAACTCGACGAGCGTCTTCAGGTGTTGTGGGTCTTCAATCTGTTCAGCTCGGTCGTAGCTGCGCCGATGGCTGGCGATCATCTCGGCGCCGTCGAACACGCGAACCTGATTGAGGTCAGCACGAACGCTCAGCGTGCGACGCACGTGCGTGTGGGGTACCGTGTAGTCATTCAGATCGAAGCGCACGTAGGGAGTCTTGCCGACCTTCACGGCCACTTGCTCTTCGACCGGAAACGGATTGGCAGGTAGCGGGAGTAACAACGACTGCTCCTGAGCGAACGCCTCACGTACGGTCATCGCGCGGTCCTCAGGGCACGGGCGATCGGCTGCCTGCGTGCGGCACCATTGCTCGGCCTGCGCGTTCAGGTCGTCGAGGTCAGTGAATTTGCGCGCGGCGAAGAAGGCTTCGCGAACATGCCGTATTGCGCGTTCCACGCGTCCCTTCTCGTTGCCGCGCGCGACGGCAACGGGGCGTGGTTCAAAGCGGTAATGGCCGGCGAACGCGAGCAGCGTTGGATGGAAGCGGATCGCGTCGCCGACCCGTTCAAGCACCGCCGACTTCAGGTTGTCGTAGAGCAGAACTCTCGGCAGTCCACACCACGTGTTGAACGCACCGATGTGCCCGCGTAAGAAGTTCTCCATCCGCGCATCGAGGAAGAAGCGCAGGTAGATGTCGCGCGAGTACGAGAGCACCATCACGAAGGCCATCAATGGCCGACGCGCGCGACCGATCTCGACATATCCGAAGTGGCCCCAGTCAACTTGAGCCTGCTCGCCTGGCAAGGTGCGCAGCCGCAGGAAGGCCTCGGCGGGCTTGCGTGGGCGATGCAACGCGAGCATGTGCCGGAAGTGATCCCGCGCCCCCTTGTAGCCGCGCTCACGCACCATCACGTAGAGACGGCTTCCCGTGAGCGTCGGATACTTCTCCAGCGTCTGCCGGATGAACGGCAGGTACGGCTCAATCATCGAGGGCTTCGGCGTCGGGCCGTATCGAGGTAGTCCGGCGCTGGCGAGCACACGCCGCACCGTCTCACGGTGCACGTGCAACTGCTTCGCGATGGTGCCGCAGGGCCACTTCTCGACGTGGTAGAGACGCAAGATCTGCGTCTCAAGCTCAACCGGAATCGTCATCGGGGCCTCCGCGATCAGAACGACGGTCGAAGGCAACGCCTTCGGGGCGAACATGATGGAGACCACGACGACGCACAAAGCCGGTTCGTACCAGCGGTGAGAGCAAGGTGCCGCAGAAACGACAGTTCAACTGAGGCGGCGCCGCCGGGCGAACGGCGGCGTTGGCGAGTGCAACGGCGTCGTCGCGGTCCGGTTGCAGTACACCATCGGCGGGGGAGTCAGGTGAACCGTGATGCGTCACGAATTGCCGCCGGACCCGATAGCGCCGGGCGCGTGCGGCATGTGCAAAGCGTCCGCGGCGGGAACGCTGATAGCGTTGCCCGGCTTCGCGCACGCTGTCGCGGCGAGCATGGGCGGCGCAGTCGCCGCAGTATCGATTGCCACGGTCACACTGGCGGCAGACGAAGACCTGCGCCCGACAACGGGCGCACAGGTACAAGCGACCTGAAGGCGGCTGCATTGGCGGTTCCCCTGGAACGCCAAAGAGACGGGTCCAGTGAAGTCGACGGGCCGCGCGAGCAATGCGATACTGGCAGCTCACACGGCTCTCCGGCCGGCCAAAAGGCCTGCCACATGGAAACCCTGTGGAGGCGCGGTGCCGGACTGGACCTGGCAGTTGAGGCCGGCGTCGCGCCTGTTGTTCTTCCTTGGCAAACGCCTTTCTACCATGTCGCTGCCGCGACGCGATGCGGGTCGCATCTCCAGTCGCCCTACGGGCTCTCTACGCCGCGACCCGCGTCGTCGTCATATCACTCACAGCGCATTTACTGCTTCCGCTAGCTGAATTGTTCGCCCCTTGCCGCGACGCCGATATACGATGCCGCCCGAAAAGCGCGGAAACTGACCGCCATCGACAACCCTCACAGGCTCGCATCAGCGCCGCGCCAACATCGTGGTAGGAGTTCGATTCGTTGGTGAAGCGCCGACCGTTCCGCAGCACGCCGATCACGCCGGGCTTGTAGCGGTCGAGCAGATGCGGGAATACGCCTGTGCGGCCCTTGCCGAAGGGCACCTTCGATACCGGCATCCAGGCCGACGCATCGGCGAAGCCGAGCGCCACGGCACCACCCATCTTCTCCGCCATGCTCAGCCCGTCGCCCGTATTGCCGACGGGAGTAGGCGAGACATGCTCACCCCCACGCTTCACATGCGGATAGACCTGCGCGATGCGCTTGAGATCGTGCGGGAAGCCGCCGCAAGCCAGCACGACGCCGTGCCGCGCGGTAATCCGAAGATCGCCGTCCGCAGCGCTCGCGCGCACGCCGGCCACCTTGCCGTCCTCGCTCAGCAGTTCCTTCACGGGCGTCGAAGTGAGGATCGGAATCTTGAGCGCCAGCGCCGACTTCGCGAGCCTCGCGGCTAGCGCGTTGCCGCTCCTTACGTTGATCCCCCGCCGGTAAAGCGCCAGCTCCTTGAGGTGCGTAGCCAGACGCCGGGCTACGTAGAAAAACGAAACAATCGACTTGGTCGCGCGGAAGAAGTGCTTGAGGTCCGCGTTCGAGGAATTGAACATCATTCCCATAAAGGTGATCGTCTCGAGCGGCGGCTTGAGACGGCGCATGTCCTTGCCCAGCCCGCGGATGTCGAAGGGTGCGGCGAGGATCGAGCGGCCGACGTCGACGCCGCCGGGCGCATCCGGGTGATAGTCCGGGATAGAGCGTGGGCACGAACTTCATCTCGGTCTCTTGCTCAAAGAACTCAACCATTCTCGGCCCGTTCTCGATAAAGCATTCGACCGCGGCGGCATCGTAGTTGTTGCCCGTCTCGCTCATCATGTACTCGCGCACGCGCTCGACGCTGTCAGCTGGGTTCTGCTGGCGGCCATATTTGCTCAGCGGAATCCACAAGACCCCGCCCGACAGCGCGGTGGTACCACCGAACACGGGCTCCTTTTCGAGCACGATTACATCGAGGCCGCGCTTTTTTGCGGTGATCGCGGTAGCGAGGCCCGCGGCACCCGATCCGACCACGACCAGATCGCAAGTGATCTTCTTGGCCATATCCACTCTCCTCGTCGTTATGGTGTGATGGTGCTCACGCGGCCGCCGGGGTGGCGTTGAAGCCGGGGCGCGGGACCATGTCCATCAGCATGCAATCGAGCCCGCCGTCGACGAGCACCTCCGCGCCATTGACGTAGGCAGCTAGCTCGGAGGCGAGGAACAGGGCGGGGCCGGCGAGGTCCTCCGGCTCGCCGATGCGGCGGCTCGCGGTGGCGGCGGCGCGGCGAGCCTCGAAGCCGGGCTCCTCGTAGAACTTCGCGGACAGCGCGGTGCGGATCATGCCGGGCAGCACGCAGTTGCTGCGCACCCCGCGAGGGCCCCATTCCGCCGCCAACTGACGCGACAGCAGCAGCACGCCCGCCTTGCTTGGGCTATACGAACCGCTATTGGTCTGCGGATTGAGTGCCGCAATCGAGGCAACGTGAACGATGCTGCCTTTCCCTGCGGCCAGCATGTCGGCTCCGAAAGCTCGAGCACACAGCAGATAGCCGGTCAGGTTCACGGCGATGGCCTGGTTCCAGTCCGCGATCGACACCGTGTCGAGAGGTCCGGCCCGCAGCAGCCCCGCATTGTTGACGAGCACGCTAGCCGGGCCGAGCGCTGCACGAACCGCGCCGGCTGCCTCGGCAACCGAGGCCTCGTCCGACACGTCGCAGCCGATCGCCTGCGCCACTGCACCGGCGTGCCGGAGTTCGGCGGCGACAGCTTCAGCGCCGCCAAGATTCCGGTCCACCAGCGCCACATGTGCTCCGACACTGGCGAACGCGCGCGCGATGCCGGCACCAATACCACTGCCTGCACCCGTGACCACGCAGACCTTTCCGTCCAGGTTCAGCGCGTAGGGGGTCGACGCAGCGGCGCGATTTTCAAGTTCCTGTCTCATGTAGTTGTCCTTCCTGAAATTTCCATGCGATTTTGCTTGCTGAAATCCGTATCGCCATTGAACGCCCCAAGCGCCTGTGGAACAATGGACAGAGATCACATAGAGCAGGACATAACGTGCAGCATGGCCAATGACCAACAGCGCCGCCGGACCGTTCTGCATTTCGCGCTCTATGGCGCGGAAGCCGACCAATCCTGGGTCGACATGGTCCATTACGAACGCATTCCCCTGCGTGCCGGCCGTTTCGACTTCGACATCAGGCCGCACATCCATGACGCACTGATCCAGGTGCTCTACGTCACCGCCGGGGGCGGCGAGACCTTCATCGACGGCAAGAGCTGGGCAGTCGAAGCGCCATGCCTGATCGTCGTGCCAGCGCGCTCGGTTCACGGCTTTCACTTCCGCAGCGACATCGACGGTCACGTCATCACCGCCGCGCAGTCCACGCTGGAATCGCTGGCGATGACGGCCGCGCCCGAGCTGCTGGAATTCATCCGCACGCCGACGGTGCTGTCGATCGATCCCGACGTCGAGCGCGGCACACCTCTAAACACCCTGTTCGAGGCGATCGGCCACGAGGCCGAGAGCCGCGAGCGCTGGCAGTTCACCGCAGGCGCGGCACTGGCGATCACCTTGTTCGTCAAGATCGGGCGCCTCAGCGAGAGCGCCCGGCTTTCGGCCAGTTCCGAACAGCGCACCATGGCCGGACGGATCGAGCGGTTCCGCGCGTTGCTCGACCGCCATTGCCGTGAGCGGCGCCCGGTCGCCAGCTATGCCGACGAGATGGGCGTGAGCACCGGCCAGCTCTCGCGCATCTGCCGCGCCACCTTCGGGGTGTCGGCAATCGAGGCAATCGATGCGCGCTCGATCCATGAGGCCAAGCGGCTGCTCGGCTATTCGACGCTCAGCGTGAAGCAGATCGCCAGTGAACTGGGCTTTCAGGACGAGGCCTATTTCGGTCGTTTCTTCCGCAAGCAGACGGGACTGCGGCCAACCGAATACCGCTCCGCGGCCCACGATCGATCCTTGCCGCCCGAAAAGGGGAGCGCGGGTTGACTCGACCGCGCCCCCCGTCATCCGCTTTAGGCCGATAACCCACGGAACTTGACGAACAGGTGTTCCGGCCCGGAGTTGGTCAGGTTGTTGCCCCGCACATACTCGATCGGCCGTGCCGGATCGAGTGCGATATCGCCAACCTTGCGGGCCAGAGCCTTCGTCGCGATCAGCGTCTCCAGCTTGGCGAGGGGCGCACCAAGGCATTTGTGCATGCCGTTACCAAAGCCCAAATGACCGTTGGAATCGCGGTCGATGTCGAACCTCTCGCCGTCGGTAAACTTGCGGCTGTCGCGGTTCGCAGCCGACAGCAGCAAGCGCACCACCGCGCCCTTGGGCAGATGGACGCCCGCGACCGTGGTCGCCTCGGTGGTGATGCGGCTCACGCGCTGGACGGTCCCACGATAGCGCGCCACCTCCTCGACGAAACGGTCAGCGTCGGCCGGGTTTTCGCGAATCCGTCCCAGCAGATCCCGCTGTTCGGCGAACATGCGAAAAGCGTTGGCGACGAGGATAGTCGTCGTGTCGTGCCCGGCGATGAAGACGAAGGCGCACAACTCCTTCGCTTCCTTTTCCGAAAGCAATCCGTCCTTCCACATGCGCGCGATATGCCCGCCGATCGACTGGCTGTCGGTGCGAGCGAGCCGCTCCATCGCTTCCTTCAGGTAAGCGAAGAAAGCCTGCGCGCTCTGCTCGTCGGTGCCGGTCCCCGGCGCATTGCGGGCGAGGCGCCCGAAGTAGCTGAAGGTCTCGTCCGACCAGAACTTCATCTTCTCTTCATCCTCGTTCGGCACGTCGATCATCGTGGAGATCGTCGAGATGCTGAGCGGGATAGCGAAATCGTCGACGACATCGCCGCCGCCTTTGGCAATCATCGCGTCGAGCAGGTCCTCCGCCCTCTGCCCGATCTGCTCGATAAAGGGATCGAGCGCCAGCGGCAGGAAGGACGGCTGGACGACCTTGCGCAAGCGCGAATGGTCGGGCGCATCGAACAGCGTCAGGAACGTCAGCGGTGGCGGGCTGACGACCTCGGAGGAAAACAGCTTGGGATTGCGAATCGCCTGGTAGACATCGTCATAGCGCGACAGGAACCACACGTCCGACGTCGCCGACTGGCAACGCAGCACCGGCGCATGCTCGCGCATCCAGCGGTAGTGCTCGTAAGGGTCGCCTTGCGAGCCGTCATCGACCACCTTGAACGGCTCCAGCTCCTCGGGCCAGTCCAGTTCGTGTGAATAGGGCGGAAGGGTCTTGGCCGTGAATGGGCAAATCTGCGGCGCGCTCCGCGGCACGGGAGACGGGGGAGCGGGTGGCGCTGCAACCACGGGTGCCGTCTTGCCCAGCGTCATTCGCTCCAGCGCGCGGCTCATCGTGGCCTTGGAATGCAGTGCATGCAGTGCAATCACGTCCCGTGCCGCGTTCAGGTCGCCCAGTTCGAAGGCGGCGACAATGTCCCGGTGCTGTTGGACGATATCGCCGACGATCTCGATCTGGTCGGTCAGCGCGCGGGCGATGTAGTCCTGCACGGCCAGTTGCCGGTAAAGCGCGATCAGTTGGGCGTTACCGGAAGCTTCAATGGTGAACAGGTGGAAGGCATGGTTTGCCTCGATGTAGCGCGCAACGTCGGTAAAGCGCCGTCCGGACACAAACGGCGCCGTCGCCTCGGCGAGCCGGCGGAACATGATCAATTGCTCGCTCGACAGCCGGCCCATGGTCAGCTGAGCCGCCCCGAGTTCGAGGGCCATGCGCAAATCGAAGGCTTCATCCACATCGACAGGAGCCATGCGCTCCTCGCCTGTCTGAACGACCAGGCCGGTGCCGGCGAACTTCTCGTAATAGAAGTTGCGCGGCGTCAGCCCTTCGGACGAGAGAAAATTGCGCACCGCATCGACCATCGGCGGCGGGCCGCAAAGGTACACATCCGCATCCCCATTGTTGAGCTGGGAGGCGCTGATGTGGTGGGTCACATAGCCTTTGTTGGGGTGGGCACTGTCGGGGCTGGAGACGGTGCAGGCATAGGTGAAGTTCGGCAGGCGCTGCGCATAGGTTTCGAGCCGGTCGATGCCAACCAGATCTTCGTCGCTGTTCACACCAAAGATCATGTGGATCGGATACGGACTGCCGCCGTCCGCGACGATCTTGTCCAGCATCGACAGGAACGGAGCGAGGCCCGTGCCACCCGCCAGAAACAGCACCGGCCGCTCGATGGGGCGCAGGTAGAAGCTTCCCAGCGGGCCACGAAACTCGATTTGGTCTCCTACTTTGGCGGATTCGCACAGCCAGCTCGACATCACCCCTTGACGCACATTGCGCACAAGGAAGGACAAACGCGGCGCGGACGGCCCCGAGCTGAAGGAGTAGGAGCGGGTCTGATCGGTTCCGGGCACCCGGATGTTGACATACTGCCCCGCAAGGAAGCTGAGATCCGCGCGGTTCTCCAACTCGACCGAGAAGGCGATCGTGGTGTCCGAGGCTCGTTGGCAGGCGACGATCCGTCCTTGGTGGGAGGACGGGCCGGTCCCCGAGACATCGGAATTCGTGGCGAGCTTGATCACGCAGTCGGAACGTGGGCTCATCTGGCAGGTGAGAACCTTGCGGGCGCTCGCCTCTTCCGGGCTGAGCGCATCTTCCACGCAGTCGCCCAGAACGTATTCGCCGGACTCGCAGACCGCCTTGCAGGTGCCACACACACCATCACGGCAATCGAGTGGAATATTGATCTTGGCGCGAATGGCGGCATCGGTGACACGCTCGCCCTCCTTGCACTCGATGAAGCGGGTCACTCCGTCCTCAAAACGGAGGGTTATCTGATGGGCCATGGCGGTGTCTCCTCTAGAGCCGCCCGACCATTCCGCTGCGCTGGCGGTTTGCTCGGGCGGGGCGGCGTGCGAGGTAACCTTGTTTCTCGCAAGCGCCCGGTGGGTTTAATGCCGCCAATTTAGAGCCTGAGCCGCGTTCCCCTCAACGGACAGAGACGACGTTCACCCGGACAAAACGTGCATCGTGATGGATGCGGGATGACCGGAGTAATCCGGACCTCATTCGCCGACCGCGTCCGGAAAATACCCATTGATCGCATTAATTCCGCCGCGCTTCGGAGCGGGATGATCGCCACTGCACTGTTCGCTGCGTGCGCCTATTGGCCGATTCGGGCTACGTCACAGCGTGATGCATTTCGAAGGCGCGCTAATCGATGGCGCGACGCCAACGGTGCTGTTGATCGTCTCGAGGCACGAAGAAGGCAGTTTGCGTCAGCTTACGTCGAGTGCCCTGGCAGTTGAGACACATGTCAACCATTCGAACCTTCAACCCACGAATGTCGGGTTTGGGGAAAGGTAGAGGACCGCTTCGGGTCGGGAGTACGCACTGCCGACTGGCCGCTTCCGGGCCGGCTCAATTCCAGTGACCGCTTCCGAGCGATGACTTTGGGGAGCGGACTGACGCAGCCCGACCCCAAGCGGTCATCGAAGATACGTGAAAGCGGCCATTCGGGTAATTGAAAACACGCACGCCTGTTGCATACATTCACAGATGCTTAGGGCTTGGCAGGGTACAACTCACCGTCATCGCCCTGAACCTTCGCGCGCATTGCCCGAGCGATATCTTCAAGCTTATGAACGGCTTCGTCCGTCGGATCTTTTGTATAGAGCTCGCCCAGCTTCGCGTTGTACCAAAGCGGAAACGTTGTGCCTCGGATCGTTATCAGAAAGTCCGTCGGTCCGTTTTCCGGATCGCTCATCACTTGCGCGTCGGCCTTGATGTATGCCTTCCACTGCTCGAGCGTGATTCTCTCGCCTGCCGTATCGGCCCAGAATTCCTTCCGTGTGATGTGAACGTCGTAACCAGCCCAGGCAAGGTCGCTGCTTAGGAAAGCAAGCATCGCAACGATAAGGCGCATTTTTCCACTGTCTTCTGATCTAGGAATGTCCGCATTGTCAACGATCTTCGGCAGCCCGTCGACCGTCCCTTCCTGGCCGATTGGGTGAGGTCGCCACCGGCCGCTTACCGGCACTCCAGTTCGCAAAACCTGAATTTGGCTGACTGACCGGTTCGGAGAAAGTTATCCGACCGGTGTGGGTCGTCAAGCGCCTCTCACCCTCTCTCAACAAAGCCTCATCGGCACGTTGCCGGGTGCCAACTGCGCCGCGCGGCAGTCCTTCGATTTCCGCGTTTCCCGGCAGTCCAGTCAATTCCGTGCTTTCGAGTCTAGCTAACTGCGCGCTAGTCCAACGAATTCCGTTTCCCGACAGTGGCTGTGGCAGTTCGGCTCACGATCGCCCCGAATACTGTATAAATATAAGGGCTATCCACTTAGCGCCAAAATTCCACGCTGTGAAATTCAGCCCTCACGGGGAGATTTTCGGGTACTGTCGCGATAAGGTTTTCAGCGCGAACACGGTCGATACGATAAGGAATGCTTATGCAACCAACGAATAGAAGCGGTCGGCCCGAGTCTGACCAATCGCACAGTCTTCTATTTGTTCCTTGGCGATCATGTGCATCGTTTCAATGCCGGCGAGCAGAATCCGCGCGCAGCGGAAAGATTTGAAACCCAGCATCGGCCGCGTGCGGCGCTTGATTGCCCGGTGATCCTGCTCAATGATGTTGTTCAGATACTTGTTCTGGCGAATTTTGATAGGTGTTTCACGACCGGCGTTGATGGCTTCGAGGGCGGCCAGATTGGCCCCGCTTTTGTCGATCGTGACAGTCTCGGGTTCTCCGTTGCGCGCGATCGATTTCTCGAAATAGCGCTGCGCGGCAGCCTTGTCACGATGGGCTCGCAGCAGGAAATCGATTGTCTTGCCCGCCTTGTCCACGGCGCGGTACAAATACCTCCATTGCCCTTTGACCTTGATGTACGTTTCGTCCATGCGCCAGCTCTTGCCCACCGGCCGTTTGCGACGGCGGAACGCCTTCTCCAGCACCGGTAGCAGTTTGATGGCCCAGCGGTGTACGGTCGAGTGATCGACCAAGACACCGCGCTCAGCCATCATTTCTTCAAGGTGTCGGAGACTCAACGGGTAGGCCACGTACCACCGGACGCACGTCAGGATCACATCGAGGGGATAATGCAGGCGTTTGAGCACTCGGGCCACCGCCGGATTCAACGTCGTCATCGAGCTTCAAGTCGTTCATTTCGTTCCGCACATCATAGCCGACTGCGTTAGTGCGACAGAACCGATGCGGTTGCAGGTTTGCGAGGTCATGCCCAGGCTCCGGGACGGATGGGGAGGTTCCAGTCTATCGCCGGCGCGGCGCGCGCAAGAGAAATACTTCTGCGCTCATTGCCGCGCCGTAAAGTTTCCGCGCCCCGGCGCCGATAAACAATCTCGTAGGACAGCAAGGCGCCCTGTTCGATGCGCCGTCGAAGCGTGCCCGCGCAGTGGGACTTTTCCAACCGGAAGGTGCACTAGCAAATAACCAGATAACCGAGAGAAAGATGGAGAATCCGGCTGCTCACCGCTCGCCCAGATTGCGAGCAGCCTCACTGTCATCGAGCATCGCCGCAGGGCTCGCTGATGTCTGGCACCTGCTGCTTGCGCTCATGGTCACCACGGTGACCTGCCTCGCCAGCGGAGCGTTGAAAACGATGGCGGGCGAAATCGCGCCGATATGGCTGACCAATGCGGTCCTGTTGTCACAGCTGATGGCCGCATCGCGACGGCAACGATACTGGGTCTTCGCTGGCGGGGTCCTCGGGAATCTCGCTGCCAATCTCTACGTGGGCGAAAGCCTCGCGGTATCCGCTTCGTATTCGTCGGCCGACATCGTCGAAGTCCTGATTGCGTTTGCTTTCGCACCGCGCGTCTCGACCGTCTCCGAGCTGGTTCGACTGAAACCACTGGTGCGATTCGTGACGGGCGGCGTGCTGCTTGCGCCTGCCGTTTCCGGGGTACTGGCGACAGTGCTGCTGCGCGGGGAACTGGATGGGCATCTGCTGCTCAACCTCGCCAACTGGTTTATTTCGGATGCGCTAAGCCTTGCCATCTTCACGCCCGCCGCCCTGGTGTTCTGGACCGGCGAGGTGGCGCAGCTCCTGCGTACTGACCAACTCCGGAAGACCACGTTCCTGTTGCTGCTGGTTTGCATTGTCACGACAGGTGTATTTGGTCAAAGCCGGTTTCCGCTTCTGTACTGGGCGCTGCCGCCCATCGTGCTGCTGGCGTTTCAGGCGGACTTCGCGGGCGTGATGGTGGGGCTGCTGCTGTGTCTCGCCATCGCCGTGTCGTTCACGATGCGCGGGTCCGGACCGCTCTGGGTCTTTCCCTACGAAACCATGCAAGGCCGCATTTTTGGCCTTCAGCTATTTCTGGTGGCCGCCCTGGGTATTGCCTTGCCCATCACCGCCACCCAGGCGCTACGCAACCGCCTGTTCAGGATGCTGCGCGATGGTGAGCGGCGATACCGGGTCCTCGCGGAAAACGCGACCGATATCGTCATGAGTCTGGGGCTGGACGGCCGGCTCACATACGTGTCGCCGCGCATTACCGCATGGCTGGGCCACTCGCCTGACCAGCTCATTGGTACATGTCTGTCCGACCTGGCGGTGTGCGACGACCGTGGTGCTCTCGCGGCGGCCATCGAAAGAGTGGCGTCGGGCGAACCCGAAGCTTCCCAGGCCAGTCGCCTCCTGCACAGGAACGGTGGTGCCGTCTGGATGGAGGCGCACCTGCGCTGCGTCATCGACCCGTTCTCAGGCAAACCGGACTCCCTGACTGCCACCGTCCGCAACATTACTGAACAAAAGCTGGCTGCCCAGCGGGCCGCCGACGAGCGCGCGGTGTTGCAGGGGCGCCTTCCGCGACGGGCTGACGGGGCTCTTCAACCGGCGTCATTTTGACCGCGAGCTGGGACGTCACTGGCAACAGACGTCGCGGGCCGACAAGCGGGGGACTCTCGCGGTCATCATGGCCGACGTGGACGCCTACAAGAGCTATAACGATTGCTATGGTCACCAGCGAGGTGACGAGTGCCTGCGCACGGTTGCGGCAGCAATTTCATCTGCCGCTTCGCGCTTGACTGATACGGTAGCCCGATACGGCGGAGAAGAGTTCGCGCTCATCCTGCCGGATACTGACATCGAGGGCGCAATGATTGTGGCCGAACGAATCAGAACGGCTGTCGAGTGCCTAGGCATTCCACATGAGGCGAGCAGTTCGGGCATCGTCACGATTAGCGTCGGTGTCGCCGCAACGCAGACCGCGCAGGACAGCGACCCCGCGATGCTCGTCGGGGCGGCCGACCGCGCACTGTATGCCGCCAAACGGCAAGGCAGGAACTGCATATGCGTTGCAGACCTCGATGAGGCGGAGCCGACAGAGTCCGAATTGCTCGTGAAACGAGGCTAATCGCCGTCGACCGCAAACGGCACAGCGGTCAACATCTCCGCTACCGCAGCCGGATGCAACCAGCAGCCCCTTCTTTGCAGCCCACTAACGCATGCGAGGCTCACGCACCGACACCGCATGACGTACTGCGCGGCCTACGCCGTTTATGCTTGTCATGCTGCCGTTCAAAACGACACGAGCCTGGCGGGACTGTGGGTCGGCCCAGTCCGCGAAGCCCCGTTATCTACCTGTGCTCTAGTGACCGCTGTCGGCGTGGCATTGCGGCAGATGACCACCCGGAGCCCGTCCAGAGCGGGCTAAACTCCCACTTGCACGGGGGCTTTCGGATACTCCGCATACCCAGAGTGCTGTTTTCCATTTTGTCGGGCATCGCAACCCGGCTCGAGACCGGCCTCTCTCCGTGGTAGGTCGTGCCGGCAGTCGCCGCGCCATGCGCGTTGCCTCCAGCACGCCCACCATTGCCATTCCCATGGGCCTCGCAGCGTTGCTTTCGACCCTTGATTCCCGCCAATACGCCACCTATTGTGGAAAGTGCCATAACGGCACGAAACATAAGGAGTGCATCATGCCATCGCCCAGAAAGGCCTCGCCTGCTCACGGGGCTGAAGCTGAGATGTCGAGCAAGAAGAAGGTAGCTTCGCCGGCGAAGGCCGCCGGAAAGGCGCAGGGCGAGAAAAGCCCCCAAATGACCAAGCAGCGCCCCAAGAACAAGTCGAAAGCCTGAAACGGAAACGCCCCAGAAACGGGGCGTTTCTATTAGCTGGCGAAGCATCGGCTCGACCGATATAGCGAGCGGGCGCTTATCGCACTTGTCATTCGCACCCAGCCAATGCAACCACTACGTACCGCTGCTTTGAGTATGACGACGCGGCCTTCAGGGCCCGTGTCGCCTCTCCGCGACCCCGGCAGTCCCACCCTTTCCTTTAACTGGTCGCCTCACTGACGATTGCGCCTTAATTGCGCTTTTGCAGCCAGCGCGGGAACTCACTTCCGACACCGGTTAGTTACCCCGTCCGACGGGTGCGGGGGTGATGTGCTTCGGATGGGCCATTCGGCGGCAGCGATACAAGTCTCAAGCTGTCTACGCGGTGTCAGAGGACGACGCACCACTGCTGATGTACTCCCGGAACGAACTACACAGCAGCGCGTCTATCTGCGCCTCTTTAAGGTCGATGCCGCAGACACTGCGTAGGATTTCGACGGTCGCCATGACGGCATCGATAACTTGTGTGGCATCGGGCTTCAGCGTATTCATGCTTCGGCTATCGGCAACGACAAAGCGGACTTGAGGCTTTGTGCGAAAAAAGCCGGAAATCGGCCTGACAATAGTCAGGACGATTGACGCCGCGTTGAGCCAGTGAAAAGACTGAGGGGAGCTCCGCCTACGGCTCCGAGACCCGTCGTCGGTTCGGGTTCCTGGACTGTATTGACGGCGACGTACGTGGCCCACTGTCGGGCACCGGTCGCCCTTGCTGACGCGGGGCGCCCGGGCTCCGCCAAGTTGCGCACACGTGGTGTCCTTACTCCACAGCTCCTTGCCAACGCATGATGACCAGGTGCAGGTAAGAATGCAGGATGGCAGCTACCGGAATTTCAACTACTCGACGCAGCCGCCGGTCCAGGTCGGTGAGCGCGTCCGTGTCTCGGGCGACTCCCTGAGCGCGTCGTAATCATGGTCAGAACGGGCAGTGCCCCACAGCGGGTTACTGCCGGTTACAGAATTGACATTTCAGCCGCATCTGCGTCCGCGCGCCACCCCTAAAATCCGCGTCGTTCGCAATTGTCTGGCACCCGCCAGAAGTGTGCAGGACAGGAGAACTCCATGAAGCGCGTTATGCTTTTTCTGGCAGTGGGAATTTCCGCTGCGTGCGCATCCAGCGCGGCGCTCGCTCACGCGGACATCGGAGTTTATCTGGGTGTGCCAGGACCAGTCTATGTCGCACCCCCTCCTGTCGTGTATGAGGCGCCGCCAGTGGTCTACGCGGCAGCCCCGGTCTACGGCTACGGCTACCGCTACGAAGGGGACTATGGCGACGAGCGACGGTGGCATGACCACGGACTCCACCGTGGATGGGAGCATCATCACCACGGCGAAGACGACTGATTTAGCGAAGCCTGCTCCAGATAGCGTCTGAATGCTCGCGGACGGGATTCGATGCGCACCCACATTGCCGCTCATCCTGTCAGCGCAATCTCAAGCCCATTCCCAATCCGGCGCCCCTTGATATGCGTTCGGCGCCGTTGACACAGGAAGTCACCTGCTGCCGTGTTTCGCCTGCAATCTCTGCAAAAAACCGATTTCGCCCTGCTCGGCGTTGATGATGTCTTTGGCCAACCGCTTCAGCTCGGAAGGTCAAGCGGGCGCAACGCACCTGTTTTCGCTGTCTGTCGCTGCACGCAAGCGGATACCAAAAAGCTACCTCGGCGCGTAGAGAGACAGGTCGACACCGTGCTGCATGATGATGTGTATCGTCGCCCCGACGACAAACGTGACGAACGACGCTATACCGAGAGAGGACGCGTCTCCTTGATTTTCATCGCCAAGGTGATGAAGCACGGCCGCTATTGCTATCCATGCCACGCCGAAGCTGAGGCCCGCGAGCACGTCTGAGAACCAGTGGGCGCCCAGGTAGAGGCGTGAGAACGAGATGAGGAGAATGAATAAAGCGGTGGCAGTCGCGATGCGTCGCCGTGCGACATGGTCCCAGGCGCTCGCAACGAAGAAAGCGAGAAAGCCATAGGTGACGACGCTTAGCGTCGCATGGTTGCTGGGAAACGAGAACCCCTGCAAGCCCTCGTACATCGAAGACGGTCGTGCACGGCGCATGAAAAACTTCAGCGTTACGACGAAGAGCTGTGCGAACACGACCGCCGAAATCCAGTAAGCAGCGCTTCGCAGCCTCCTTTGCCAGACGAGCCACGCAATGACGACGAGAATGACGGGAACGGTGACAGCTGCATCCCCCAGCTCTGAGGCGGCAACCATAAGGGAATCGAGTAACGGGAAGCGAAGTGTTTGCAACGCGGTGTGAATCTTGATGTCGACGGCAACGAGCGGGTCTCCGCTAATGACATCCTCCATTACGCCGAGGAAGAGCCATGCGCCACCAATGGCTAGCACGCCGGCCACGAGCAGGTTGCGCGCGCCAATCCGCTCAAAGAGCAGACGCCAATTCACGTTCTACTCCTGAGCGTCGTTGTACTGGTCGCAAGCGCAAACAGCGTCGCGATACAGAATCCGGCCCCGGCATAAAACGTCGTGCTCGCGCCAAACCGGTCCCAGAGTTCGCCGGCCACGACACTCGCAACAAGCATCGCCAGCCCACTCATCAGGTTGAAGAAACCGAAGGCAGTGCCTTTCAGCTCGGGCGGCGCCGATTGCGCAACCATGGTCGCCAGCAGGCCCTGTGTCAGCCCCATATGCAGCCCCCAAAGGGCCACGCCGATTATCACGACTGGCCACGAGTTGCCATGAGCGAGCACGATGTCAGACGCAATAAGCACGACCAGGCCCACGGACAGCAGCTTTGTGTGGCTCATCGAGTCGGCCAGTTTCCCGAACGGATACGCTGAAAGCGCATACACGACATTCATTGTGACCATGACGAGGGGAACCAGCGCTATCGGAATCCCGGCCTGCATTGCGCGCAGCACCAGAAAAGCCTCACTGAACCGTGCGAGTGTGAAGACTGCGCCGACGCCGACCACCCACCAGTATCCACGGGAGAGTTTCTTCAGGTTTCCGCGTGTGACTGGATTGACGCGCTTCGCTTCCAGCTGCCGCGCCGGTTCCCTGATACCGAAAGCCAGCAATGCAACAGCAACGAGCCCGGGCACCACTGCCACCCAGAACACCAGACGGAAGTTGTTTGCCCATATCAGCATCAACCCAACGGCAAGCAGGGGTCCAAGAAACGCGCCGACCGTGTCGAGTGATTGTCGAAGGCCATAAGCCGCGCCACGCAAATGCGCGGGGGTGATGTCTGCAACAAGCGCGTCGCGGGGCGCACCTCGAATGCCCTTGCCGATGCGGTCGACCACCCGCGCGGTCAGCACGAAGCCGGCCGTGGGCGCGAGCGCAAATAGCGGTTTGCTCAGTGCACCCAGGCCGTATCCAATCACAGCGAGCCACTTGCGGTTGCCGAGGTAGTCGCTCACCGCGCCGGAAAACACCTTCGCAATGAGCGCCGTCGCCTCGGCGACGCCTTCAATCAGGCCGACCATCATGGCGCTCGCACCGAGACTCGTCACGAGGAACATCGGCAGAAGGCTGTGGATGACTTCCGACGAGATGTCCATGAACATGCTCACGAAGCCCAGCATCCAGATACCGCGCGGGATTTGACAGAGCGTACCGTGGCGCTCGGTGGAATCAGTCTGCACGTGTCCTCTGTTCAGTGAAGAGCCGCCTCAACGCTCGCATTGTCGCGCATTCATGCAACAGAGCGATGAAGCGTGACAGCCTGTTGCTTCTACCTGGTACAATGCGCCTGCATGCGCACGACAGAAGCTGGCGGATGTTTCCGACGCGCTTTCGGCGAGAAGTCCGGCGAGAGCGCGCGCAACGTCGTCGCCGACAATGCCTGCTGGAAAACCCCATGCGCCAAGAGGCGTGGGTGCGGCAGAAACGATAATTATCACGGCGTCACCTTTGACGTGCGTCAATGTATTCGGACTTGTCGGATGTAGCCTCGAAGACCTCACGGTGCTGTTTCCATTTCGACGGGAAGCTCGCCAAACGGGAGAAAATCATGAAGCGCGTCTTGCTGGCAGTTGCCATTGGCATGGCCCTCGGCTCCCCTCTGGTTTCAGACGGCCGCCAAGGACGCCGGTACCCCGCCGGGCAGTTCCAAATCGCAGGCTCAATCTCCCGCTGAATTCGATAAAAAGATGGCTCAGTTGCAACAGCAGATGAGCCAGATGCAAGCCCAGATGGACCGGATTCGCAAGACTCAGGACCCGCAGGAACGGGAGAAATTGCTGAAGCAGCACTGGGACACGATGCAGAGCGCGATGAGTACGATGCGCGAAATGTGGGGACCAGGAATGATGGGTCCCGGAATGATGGGCGGAGGCATGATGGGTGGCGGGATGCAGGGTAACGTCGGACCGGGGTGGGGGCATATGGGCGGATACTACTCACATCTGACGCCAGAACAACTGAGGCAGCGACAGTACATGACGGACCAGTACATGAAGATGCAACAGGAAATGATGAGCAACATGATGTGGCATCAACATTACTGGATGGGGCAACCGCCGGCCGGAACAAAATGAATCTTGACGTGCGCATCCTGATGCAAACATAGCCACTCGCCGTGCACCAGGATAGACTCATCCCCAATCATCGTCCTCGTGGTGATAGTCAGAACGATGCTGGCGCCTCCCACACGTCTTTCGAGCGTAGTGGACCGGCAGACTGATACGTCAATTGAGCCGCTATCTGAAGGCGGCATAACCCGTCGGACGGGTGACCGCGCGGTGCTCGATAACGTTGAAGGCGGATTTCGCGCACGTTATTCCAACTGTTGCGATTGAACGGCCGATAGCGCGCGATGGAGCACACGTATGCCCATCTGCTTCACTTTCTCGCCGGGCACCCGGCATGGACATACGTGGCCGTTTTCCTTGGGGCATTCCTCGAGGCCATTGCCGTTGTCGGAACCTTCATCCCAGGAAGTACGGCAATGTTCCTTGCCGGGGCTCTTGTGGGCACCGGCTCGCTGAATCTTGGATGGGTGCTTGCATGGGCGATTGCTGGCGCGGTCGCCGGGGATGCCATGAGCTACTGGCTCGGCAGCCGCTATAAGGACAAGATTGTCCAGAGATGGCCTTTCCGGAAGCACCCGCAGATGCTCGACGCGGGGCACAGCTTCTTTAAGACGCATGGCTCAAAGAGCGTAGTGTTCGCACGGTTCATCGGACCGTTGCGAGCGATTGTGCCAGTGGTTGCGGGGATGCTGGGTATGACGCCGACGCGGTTCTATGCCATGAACGTCCTTTCAGCCCTGCTCTGGGCTCCCGCGCATATCCTGCCAGGCGTCGTTTTCGGCGCATCCATCCAGCTGGCTGGCGCGGTTTCGTTCCGCCTTGTCATCATCATCGCGCTTCTAGTCGCAATCGGTCGGCTGCCGGCGTCATACTGGCGGCCTCGGTACTGGTGACAGCGGTGACCCGCTTGTGCGGGTTGACGTGTCCGTCTATCACTTTCTTCAGTCTGTCCGAACTCCCTGGGGAGATGCTGTCCTGGCGGGTCTCGCGCTGCCGGGCAGCATAGCCACGCTAGCCGCGCTGGTCGTAACGGTCGTGCTGTGGATGGCATGGGAACGGCGCTGGCGCACGCTCGGCTACTGGCTGGTTGCGGTTGCCTTTTCCCAACTGCTGATATTCGCTCTTCATTTCGCCATGCACCGCTCTCCGCCGGGCTTGCCCGCGTCCGATGCCTACGTATTCCCGAGCAATCACGTTTCCGCCGCAGTGATTGTGTATGGTTTTCTCGCGTTCCTGCTTGCGAGACGGGTGGGTACGCTGGCGGGCGTGTTCGTTGCGGCGACGAGCGCTGCCATCGTTGTAGTCGTTGCGCTCGCCGGGCTTTACTTCGGCCGATTCTGGCTTTCTGATGCCATCGGTGGTGCAGCGCTGGCGTCCGTCTGGGTAGCCATCGTTGTGCTGATAGCCATGTGGCGGCATCCAGAAATGCCGCCGTCGCGTGCGTTCATGCCCGTCGTCATTCTGCTGGTCGTGTGTGCGAGCGTGATGGTGCAGCTCAGTGTTAATCCGCTCGCCCTAAAACCAGGCAGCACGCGACGCCCGGCGCTCGTAATGGTGACGCAATCGCAGTGGACCGATTCTCTTTGGAAAACCCTGCCATGCTATCGCTCGGACATGCAGGGCGACCGGAAGGAACCCCTCACGCTGCAATGGTCCGCCCGCATCGACCAGATAAGAGAGCAACTGAAAAGCCGGACGTGGGTCGAGGGGCCGGACCTGTCCGCACGCAGCCTGCTTTCCCTCGCGTCGCCCGACGTTGCCTCTATGGCGCTTCCTTTGTTGCCGTCGCTGGATAACGGGGTTCCGTCGACGTTGGTCTTCGCTCGCCCAGGCAACACGCGCGGTGAACGCGACGTGCTTCGATTCTGGCCAAGCGGTTATGCAGTCAGCGATGGGAACATCGCGTCACCTGCACCCATCTGGGCCGGTTCCCTGAAGCACGAGCGACTGTATCGCCAGTCGTGGCCAATCAATATCCTACGCCAGGAGGCAGCGGTGCTCGATGCTAAAGACGACTGGGTATCGGGCCTCGGAGCGGCTGTAGTGGCCAGGGTGAATTGCCATGGCGCTCCTGTGGCGCTGCTGACGTCACGCGAAAAATGAATGTCGCGTCGTCGCCAGCCTCGAGGAATGGTTTATTACCTGCAAATCAGGTTCCCGCTCTGGCTCGGCCACTCACGAGACTTGGCATTACGTTCGGGTCTTCGACTTGCACTTCCGCATCCTCCGCTCGTCATCAATGGAATCAACTTCGGCCTGTTCGGCGCTGAATCAAACAGGACTGTGCCGACAGGCGAGGTGTCGGTATACGCTTCGCTGGCATCTGCCGAAGCTATGTTCGTGCCCCTCTCAAACGAAGAGCATTGCCTATCACCGACACCGAGCTCAAGGCCATCGCCGCGCTTGCGAGAATCGGGCTTAGCAGGATACCGAGCCACGGATACAGTACGCCCGCTGCGACAGGGATTCCAATCACGTTGTACGCGAAGGCAAAGAAGAGGTTCTGCCGGATGTTTTTCATCGTGGCGACGCTCAGGGCCCGGGCTCGTGCGATACCTCGCAGGTCGCCCTTGACCAGCACTACACGTGCGCTGTTCATGGCGACATCGGTTCCGGTACCCATCGCAATTCCCACATTGGCCTGAGCAAGAGCGGGAGCATCGTTGACACCGTCGCCAGCCATCGCAACAACATGCCCTTGCTGCTGCAACTCTTGGACGTGCTTGTATTTGTCCTGCGGCAAAACGCCGGCCTTGACGCCATCAAGCGACAGCGTCTTTGCTACCGCGTTGGCGGTGACTGGGTTGTCGCCGGTCAGCATAATGATTTTGATGCCAGACGCCCTCAGAAGTTGAACCGCCTCTGCTGTTGTTCCCTTGACCGGGTCGGCCACGCCGATATAGCCCGCGAGCCTTCCATCAATTGCGAGGTACATAATCGTCTGGCCGGCTTCGCGTAGCCGGTTCACGTCGATGCTCACGGCAGCGCAATCGACTTTCGCGTCGTCCATGAGCCCCGTGTTGCCAAGTAGTGCGACGTGGCCATCAATCCGGCCGCTCACACCTTTGCCGACGATTGAGTCGAATTCACCAACTGGCTTCGTCTCCGCCTTCTTCTCCTGTGCCTGCGAGACGATGGCCTGCGCCAATGGATGTTCGCTCGGCCCTTCGAGACTGGCCCCATAGCTCAGCACGGACGACTCTGATTGGTCCGCTAGTGCCACGACGGTTTGGACACGAGGTTTGCCCTCAGTAAGCGTGCCGGTCTTGTCGACTACCAGCGTGTCGACTTTCTCCATCAGTTCAAGTGCTTCCGCATCCTTGATAAGAACACCCTCTTTCGCGCCGCGCCCGACCCCTACGATGATGGAGACTGGAGTCGCCAGTCCGAGCGCACAGGGACACGCGATGATAAGGACGCTGATTGCGACGACCAGCGCATTCGCGAGCGCCGGGGCCGGTCCTACGACGGCCCAGACGACGAACGAAACCGCAGCAATCGCAATCACCGCGAGCACAAACCAGCCCGACACCTGGTCGGCCAGTTTCTGAATGGGCGCGCGGGAGCGACCGGCCTCAGCAACCATCTGGACAATTCTTGCCAATAAGGTGTCAGAGCCCACCTTTTCCGCACGCATCAGGAACGTACCGGTCTGATTGACCGTGGCGCCTGTCACCTTGCTGCCAGTTACCTTTTCCGACGGGATGGATTCACCGGTAATCATGGATTCGTCGACGCTTGAGCGTCCGTCAATGACGACTCCATCGACCGGCACCTTCGAGCCCGGTTTGACCCGAAGCGTGTCGCCAGTCACGACGTCTTCGAGCGGTACCGATTCCTCCATTCCGTCGGCCGTTACACGGACTGCCGTATGCGGCGCAAGGTTGAGCAAATCTTTGATAGCGCTCGACGTGCGGGAGCGTGCGCGCAGCTCCAGTACCTGTCCCAAAAGAATCAGCGTGACGATGACTGACGCTGCTTCAAAGTAAAGTGGCAGCTCATGTCCATGCCTAAACGCCTGTGGCAATGCGTCCGGGAAGAACAGCGCGAACAGACTGAAGAAGTAAGCGGCGGAAACGCCCAGCCCAATAAGGCTGAACATGTTCAGTTGCCACATCCGGAATGACTTCCATGCACGCTCGAGGAACGGCCAGCCCGCCCACAGAACGACTGGGGTTGCGAGCGCCGCCTGAACGCATTGTGCCCACGATGCGCGCATCCAGTGTGGCAGCGTCAACCAGTTACCGAGCCGGTTGATGGCAGCGCTGCTGTCATATGACAGAAACATCGGCCCCATCGTCATTACCAGCAGCGGCAACGACAGCGCCAGTGCGACCCAGAACCGACGGGTCATAGACTCCAGTTCAACATTCCGTTCCTCGACCGCGAGCGGGGTGACGGGCTCCAGCGCCATGCCGCAGATGGGGCAGTTGCCCGGCGCTGATGCGCGTATCTGCGGGTGCATTGGGCAGGTGTAGACGACACCCGGCTTGTTTTCGCCGCGATTCACGAACCCGTCGCCGATAGGGACTGGTCCCGGGGCATGCAAGTGCGACTCGGACATCGAAGTCTCTCCTCTGCTGCTTATCGGGCGTGGGCTGTCCCGCTACCGGAGAGCCTCGGGATAAAGCGCGGTGTGCGCTCAGCATAGTCGCGCCACACCTGGCCGAAGCGTTGTTCGGAGTCCCGCTCCTCCTGATGCGCAAGGTGCACATACATCGCGACCAGAATCGGGAACATCATAAGTGTGACCAGCGTCGGCCATTGCAGCAGGAAACCTATCATGATGACGACGAAGGCGACGTACTGAGGGTGTCGCACCTTCGCGTACGGCCCCGTAGTCGCCAACCGACCTGCGCGCTGCGCTTCATAAAGCACATGCCACGATATTGACAGCAGGTAGAAGCCGGCGAAGATAAGCGCGATGCTGGCGATATGCGGAAAAGCGAGGTGCGGGTTGCCGTGCCGGCCAGTCATCGTCCACCAGAGATGACCCGAGTCATGATTCATCAGATTCACTTGTGGGAAGCGGGTCTGTAGCCACCCCGATAGCACGTAGATGGTGAGCGGGAAGCCATACATTTCGGCGAACAAGGCGACGATAAATGCAGAGAACCCGCCAAACGTCCGCCAGTCCCGGGCAGTATTCGGCTTGAAGAAACTGAAGGCAAAGACGATGAAGATGAGGGAGTTGATAGCAACCAGTCCCCACAATCCGTAGCCGCTAGCTGGGTCGCTCATCGTGACCTCCCTTCGTATCTGTGGGGTGCGCACCGCCATGGGTGCCGTGATGGTGGCCGTGATGCATGAACAGGTGCATCAGCGGGCACGCCAGGAACAGGAGATACGGCAGCGCGCCGAGAAAATGCGCGCGATGCTCGGAGAACATGAAAAAGGCGGCCACCGTCCCAAAGCCCACCAACGCGATGGCGCCGCGCGACTTCCAGAATGGCTGTGTTTCCTGAGAAGGCATGTTCATGCTTGACTCCTCGGCACCTGTGCCGTTATTTACCGGCCGGCGCGCTTTGAACGGATTGACGGTCCATCATCATGGTCATCATCATCTGCATCATGTCCATGCGCTTTTCCATCATGTCATGTCGCATACCGTTAGAACCCATACCGCCGTGAGGATGCTTCATGGCGTTCATCATGGCCATCCCTTGCTGCATCGCTTGCATTTGCTCGTCCATCAGCTTTGCTCTTTCTTCCGGTGTCTTGGCCGCCATCATTCGCTCGTGTATTTCCTGCATCTTCTTCATTTGAGCGTTGGCGTCGGTAAGCGATTTTGGCTGCGCCTTCGACGCCTTTGCGGCTTGTGA
Source organism: Paraburkholderia hospita (assembly GCF_002902965.1). Taxonomy (GTDB): domain Bacteria; phylum Pseudomonadota; class Gammaproteobacteria; order Burkholderiales; family Burkholderiaceae; genus Paraburkholderia; species Paraburkholderia hospita. Next base: position 160,885 of record NZ_CP026108.1, read on the forward strand.
AGCGCCCGCGCCGTGGCCGTGTTCGTCAACATCCGCCGAAGCGCCTTGTGAGATGGCCGAGCCGAATGTGAGTGATAGGGCAATGAGCGACCCAGCAATCGATGCGAGAGTCGACGTTTTCGGTCGGTTGTTCATGATTTGTCCCCGAGCTATTGGTTGCATACCATACACTGTAGCGACGTGCACGCGGACCTGATTGACCTGGCTCAAGGAAGACATGTCACGGCCGGGAGGCATATTTGTCTGAAGGTCGACGCAGGGCTGTTGCACCGCGCGACGCTTGGCCTCTCCGTGGAGGTCAGAAAGCATGCTGCTTTCGTCCTGGCCCCGCCCATAACCTCGGCAAAGCAGATTCTGTTAACCGTGGTCCGGAACGAACTTGACCTGCGTCAATTGCGGTCGACTGGTCCGGCGTAGGCTGAAATTGCCGTCGCTGGCAGGTTTGAGGCTATCGCCGGTGGTGACTGGCGGCCAGAAGAATGCGAAGAAACCAGACAGAAGACAGGGACACCCCAATGCGCGCAATGTTGATGTGGTTGATGGCGGTAGTCGTGCTGGGAATCTCCGGCTGCGGCTACAACGCCATCCAGGCTCAGGACGAACAGGTGAAGGCGAACTGGTCTGAGGTATTGAATCAGTATCAGCGTCGCGCCGACCTCGTCCCAAATCTTGTGAATACAGTCAAAGGCTATGCGAGCCAGGAAAAGGAAGTCCTGACGCGTGTGACGGAAGCCCGCGCCCGAGTGGGTTCGGTCCAGGCAAGCCCGGAGCTCATTAACGACCCGCAAGCATTCGCGAAATTCGAAGCGGCGCAGACCCAGTTGACGAGTTCGCTATCAAGGCTGCTGGTCGTGTCCGAGAATTATCCGCAATTGAAGTCGGATGCAAATTTCCGCGACCTGCAGGCGCAACTCGAAGGGACCGAGAACCGGATTACTGTTGCGAGAAACCGTTACATCAAGGCGGTGCTGGACTACAACGTAACAGTGCGCTCGTTTCCGTCCAACCTGACGGCGAGTGTCTTCGGCTATAAGGAGAAGCCCAACTTCTCAGTGTCGAACGAAGCCGAGATTGCTCGGCCTCCGCAGGTCAATTTCGACGCGGCCCCGGCGCCGGCGAGTGGAGCGACCAATTGAACATCCTGAAGGCAGCGAGGATAGTATTGCTCGCGCTCACTCCATTCTGGTCGTCTGTCACGAGCGCAGATGTTGGAATCCCTGTTCTGACTGCGCGTGTCACCGACGAGACAGCGACGCTCACCGCCGGGCAGCGCGAATCGCTCGAGCAGACACTGCAGGCCTTTGAGGCGAAGAAAGGAAGCCAGATTTCCGTGCTTATCGTGCCAACGACAAAACCCGAAACGATAGAGCAGTATTCCATGCGTGTTGTCGAGCAGTGGAAACTCGGACGCAAGCGCGTCGACGACGGCGCACTACTTATCATCGCAAAAGATGACCGCGCGCTTCGCATCGAGGTTGGCTATGGCCTTGAAGGAGCACTCAACGACGCTACCAGCAGCCGCATCATCAACGAGGTGATTGTTCCACGATTCAAGCAAGGTGACTTCTATGGAGGGGTGACGGCAGGCGTCGGCAGCATGATGAATGTCATCAGCGGCGAGCCATTGCCACCGCCGGATAGACGGAATGGCGGAGATTCTGGGGGCGCCCGGGGCTATCTGCCCGTACTTTTCGTACTGACTTTGGTGGCAGGGGGCGTGCTTCGTTCTGTACTGGGACGCCTGGTCGGTTCAGTTGTGACCGGCGGCGCCATCGCGGTGGTCGCATGGCTGTTGTCCGGGACGGTTCTAATCGCAATCGTCGCAGGCGCGATTGCCCTGGCTTTCACCCTATTGGGTAGCGGGTTGGGCGCTTTCGTTGGAGGGCGTGCCATTGGCGGCTCCGGGGGTGGGTCCAACCGCACAACGTTTCGTGGTGGCGGTGGTGGCTTTGGTGGCGGTGGCGCCTCGGGCAGGTGGTAGCCATGGACGTCAAACGCGTCATAAGACACTTGTTCCTAAGCAGATGGCACGTGAACGCCGCCTTTTCTTCCCGGACGCTGCACGCAATTGAAAAAGCGGTTCAGGAAAGCCATCGTGGCCATATAGGCCAGGTCCGGTTCGTAGTCGAGGGTGCGCTTCACATCGATGCGCTGGTGAAGGGTGTGTCAGCAAGAGAGCGCGCTATTGACGTCTTTTCGGAACTTCGGGTCTGGGACACCGAGCATAACAATGGCGTACTCATCTATCTCCTGCTCGCGGACCGCGATGTGGAAATCGTCGCTGACCGAGGTGTGCACGCCAGGGTGCATGCCGAAGAGTGGGAAGCCATCTGCCAGAGCATGGAGGCTGAGTTCCGGCGCGCCAGGTATGAATCGGGGGTACTCCTGGGCGTCGAGCAGGTAAGCGCACTGCTCAAGAGGCATTTCCCGGTTCAACAGGAGGGGCGCAGCGAATTGCCGAGTAAGCCGGCGGTGTTGTGAGCTCGTGCAGAATCCGTTGCATCATCTATTGCAAATGGAGACATGAAATGAACTTACATCGCTCCTCATCCCACAGCCGTCGCTTTGTCCCGACTGTATGTCGCATCGTCGGCGCATCCATCTTTTCGGCCGCTTCCTTATTAGCGCAAGCGAGTATCGACCAATATTCGTTCAGCGGAGCAGAAGGGGATGTTTACGGCGTCTACTCCACTTCGGACGGCTGCATCACCGGCTTTGTGTCGATTGACGCCGCCGCTCAAGGAGCACATAGCCTGAACTCACAGAGCGCAACCTCTTTTGCCTTTGCAGGTATTTATGGTTTCAATGCTTGCAATAAGGTGTTCTTCTATGGGTACGGCTCCACAAGCACATTATCGTTTTCGGCGTCCGGAAACGGCTCGCAGGCGCCGTCTTCAATAACGGCCGCAGGTCATATTCCCGTAAACTACCTTATTTACGACTCGAATTATAAATATATTGTAACTGTGACCGATAGCCTGGCATTCCAAACAAGCGTGAATAAAGTAGGAGCAGAATCTCAGACCGTTCAAACTACTCAGCAGACGTACGGGACGAACACCGTGATTGTGAGGACCCACATTGACGCTGGCGCTAGTCCCGCCAGTGCGTCGCTAACAGTTTCCACTCAGAATCTTGGGACGCTCACGGTACCGAGTCCCCTTGGCTACGTATTCTCGAGCAGGGTCCACCAGGTGACCATCCAGCACTAGCAGCTGTTGAAATAGACGGCACCAGTGCATGCGAGCTCCGTTGAACGAAGAGCCGCGCCAAGTGGAGCTAGCCCGCATTCTTGCCCAGCCGCGCCGCAGATTCTTCCCCTTGTTCCACGGAGAGTGAGCCCGTCTCCTCGAGCAGAAACCGATTGCTCTCGCGGAGAAATACCACCACCTCGGCGCCCCTCAACTGGAGACGCAAGGCTACCGTGCGTATTCCACGCAAAACGAACAGCCATTCCACAGCAACGCGAACGCCGATTCCATGGCAAAGCGAACACCGATTCCCCGGCATGGCGAACAAACAGGACGCAGCGACGCGGGATCTTTGCCTTTTTACTCTGACTGTGATTTCGTGGTCAATCGGCTTCGCGTCTTGCGCATCGATTCACCGGCAAGCGTAATGCGATGAGCGTTGTGTACGAGCCGATCGAGGATCGCGTCCGCGACAGTGGGTTCGCCGATCGCGTCATGCCAGTGGTCGACCGGCAGTTGGCTTGTCGCCAGCGTGGAGCGGTTGCCGTGGCGATCGTCAAGGACTTCAAGCAGATCACGTCGCGCGGAGTCGCTCAGCGGCGCCATCGCGAAGTCGTCGAGAATCACGACGTCCGTTTTGGCAAGCTGCGTAAGCCAGCGTGCGTAGCGTCCGCTGCCGTGCGCGATGGCCAGCTCCTCGTTAAGCTTGGGCACGCGCAGATAGCAGGCGGAGAACCCTTGACGGCAGGCTTGCACCGCGAAGGCACAACCCAGCCAGCTTTTGCCGAGCCCGGTCGGCGCAACGAGAATCAGATTCTGGCGTTCCCGAATCCACTCACAGGTCAGCAGCCGGGCGGTGAGCGCACGGTCGAGTCCGCGAGCGGTGCGGTAGTCGATGTCCTCGGGCGATGCATCGGAGAACCTCAGTTTCGCGCGTCGCAGACGTGCGGCTGTTTGCCGAGACTCCCGTTGGCTGGCTTCGCGCTCGACCAACAGCCCGAGGCGTTCTTCGAAGCCTAGCCGGTCGATACCTTCCTGGGCCTGCTGCTCGGCAAGGGCGGCTGCCATGCCGGTCAGATGCAGCGCGTGCAGTTTGTCGACGGTCGGATGATGAAGCATAACCACTCCCTGTTAATGTCAGTGGTAATAGGAAGGCCCGCGCACGTTGGCGTGCACGAGCGGCAAGTCGGCCTGTGCGGCAGCCGCTTCGGGCTCCCGGTCCAGGCCGTTCTTCAGCGTCGAGGCAATGAACTTGTAGTTCGGCGCTTTGAGATCGATGGCGCGTCGGCAAGCGGCCTCAAGTCGGTCGCGCCCGTAGTCCTTGCCCATGCGCAGCACGCCCAGACAGGCACGGTAGGCCTGCTGCGGATGCTTGCGCGCACCGAGCAGATGCTGGATGACGGCGGCGGTGTGCGGGCCGATGTCGACGGCCCAGTTGCGCAGCCGTTGCGGGTCGCAGCCCTTCACGACAGCCTGATGTTCTGGCGGCATGTGCGCGTCGATGGTGCTGTGGAAGCGACGGCGGGCGCTCTTGCCGTGGGCGGCAATGCGCTGGCCGCGATGGAAGATCTCGACGGTGTTGGCTGTGACGCGCACATCGACCTGTTCGCGCGCGTAGCGGTATGACACGGAGTAGTAGTGCTGGTCCACTTCGACGTGATAGTCCGGACCCACGCGGGCCACGATCCACTCGGCGTACTGGTATGGCCTGTCGGGAAGCGGCCGCAAGGCCGGACGATCGATTTCGTCGAAGACGCTGCGGCGGCAGCCCGGCAGCTTCTTGAACGGCCGGCTGTTCAGCTCGACAAGCAACGCGGCGACGGCCTGGTTAGCCGCATCCAGACTGAAGAAGCGTTCGTTGCGCAGCTTCGCGAGAATCCATCTCTGGGCCAGGAGCACCGAGAGCTCGGCTTTCGCCTTGTCGCGGGGCTTTCTACTACGCGCTGGAATGACAGCCACGGAATAATGCGTGGCCATCTCCTGATAGGTCAGGTTGATATCCGGGTCGTAGAAATTCGCTTTGTGTACGCCGGACTTCAGGTTGTCGGGCACCAGGACCTCGACCAGGCCACCATAAAATGCGAAGGCGCGCACATGCGAGCCGATCCAGTCGGGCAACTGCTGTGTCCACGTGAGTTCGGCAAACGTATAACCGGACACGCCCAGCGCCGCGACGAACAGCTCGGCCTCGCGGATCTCGCCGGTATCGGGATTGACGATGGCGAACTTCTTGCCCGAGTAGTCAACGAACAGCTTCTGGCCCGGCACATGCGTTTGCCGCAGCGTGACGGGCAAGCGCTCCGCCCATTCCTGATAGGTCTTGCAAAACCAGCTGTAGCCAAAGCCATCCGCGTGTTGCGCCCTGTATTCCTGCCACAGCAGATCGAGCGTCACGCCCGGTTTGCCGAGCTCACGATGAACCTTCGGCCAGTCGGGCATGCCGCGCGGCAATGCGCGTGGCACCGGCGGCGGATACAGCTTCGCTTCGAGCGCCGCGTCGTCGCTCACCAGTTGCACCGGCAGCGGCCAGTCCAGCCCCGCCAGTTTCGCCCGATGCAGGTATTGCCACACCGTGGCTGTCGAGGTGCCGATCGCCTGGGCGATCTCCCGATGGGTGCGGTTGCATTCGAAATGTAGCCGCAGAACTTCACGAATCTTGCGCATGGTCAACCTGATGTTTGCCATCCGGCACTCCCGACAAATCGTCGAGCGTGCCATCGTTGACCCGCGTCGCTGCTACAGCACCTTGCTGTTCGCTTTCGCGTGGAATCCCTGTTCGTTTTGCCGTGGAATCGGCGTTCGTTTTGCCGTGGAATTCATGTTCGCTTACGCGTGGAATCCGTGTTCACTTTGCCGTGGAATATTCAGCTACCGTGCCGGCGAGGTTATTTTGCGACCGGTCACCTCCATCCATGCCGTTTCGCAATCGTAGCGTGCGCTCCTGTTGTTTAGCCGCGTATCACGTAAGCCACGGGGCAAGCTGCTGACTGCGTATCGGCGCCAGGAGTCGCCGTGCGCACCTGCGTAAATTGAAATACAGGACATGGGCAGGTTCGTGAACGACGACGCTCGCGCGGGCTCCGCAGCAGAGCAATCCGACACCGTGACCAAGGAGAGGTCTCGTCCGTGAAGGGACCGATTATCCGAGACGTCCGACGTCGCCACGACGCCGGAAACCGTGGACGTCAGCGCGTACCTCAACGGCAGCGAAAACGGGTTGCTGTCGGCGGTCGTGAGCGAAATTCTCGGGACCAATGGCGTGACAGCCACTGGCGCCTAACGCAAGGCCCGTCGCCGACGGCCAGTGGATTCCATTAGGACAATGGTGGGTCTATCTACTCGACCAGCGCGTCGAAGGCTTCGCGCGCGTCCTTCAGTTCCTGCATCGCAGCAGCAAACCGCGCCAGTTCGAGCGTCGACGGCCGCTTTTCGGGGGCCTGCGCGTAGTGCGCTTCCAGCCGTTGCGATGCTGCCTGTACTTCGCGCGCAGCGCTCACTACACGCACGAGGGCCGATGCTTCCGCCGAGACTGCCTTTTCCTTCATGGTTGTTTCCTGCGAACAAACACACCCGTCACGTAAATCGTCGGCGACGTTTGATAACCGTCGTCTCCCTGATGCCCCGGACGCATTGCCGGCGACCTACGCCTCGTTCGGTCATTGTGCACTCTCGCGACTGGTGTACGACGATAGCCGCATCAATTTCCTGCAAAGTCTGCTGCGGTCAGGGCCACCGGCGCCCCGACCGACCGGAGCAGTCGCCGTTCAGCAGCGGCCATTATCCGCAGTCTTCCGTCGGCGAATGCTTTCAATGTGCGCGCGTCATTCGCGCCGGCCGGCAACCAGAAATGTTGCTCGAGAGCCTCTCGGCTGATAGAACACTGCACCGACTGGTTACGGGCAGATATAACGAAAAGGACGAGCTTTCCATCCGCGGAAAGGCCGACGTCGGCGGCGAAGGTGGAGTCCATGGTTAGTGCGCTGCAAGGGTACAGGGGTGCCGACGGTACGAATGTGAATATCGTCTCGCGTTGTGCGGTCGCCTGATAATAACGCGAGAGGGCGCTAGCAGGCGTCCCGCGCCCCCTAGAGTGCGGCCTATCGTGTTGGCATACCGGCGATTGTGGCTCGATGGTGGTTGCATAATCCTTTCTGCCAGGGCCCAACGACGCTTCCAGACTCGGCGCGCCAGGTTGTGGCGAAGAAGGACAGCGAAGCAACAAGGCGTACGTTAGGTGCGCTCGGCTTCCCATCGTTGTTGAGGTCGTCCTTGCATGCGTTGCTGCTCGCAATGCACGCCCGGGTGCTTCCCGGTATCGCCCGGTTCATCCTGAGTGGCCAGATTACATGAAGGCCCGCGCGCCTTAGGCATAGAAGTAAAAAAGCCCCTCGGACTTCCGTCGCGAGGGGGCTTCCTTTCCAGCGGCCCGGTTTAGAGCGCGGCGTCCTTCAGCTTCTTCAGCGGGCGCACTTTCAGACGCACCGAAGCGGGCTTCGCGGCGAACCACTTGTCTTCACCCGTGAACGGGTCCTTGCCGAAGCGCTTCTTCTTTGCCGGCACGTCCTGGGCAACAACCTTCAGCAGTCCCGGCAGCGTGAACTCCTTCGCACCCTTCTTGTGGACCGACGCGAGCACCGTTTCTTCCAGTGCGGCCATCAGGGCCTTCGCGGCTTTCGGCTCGACACCGGCGCGCTCGGCAAGGTGGATGGCGAGCGAAGCCTTCGTGAATGAATCCTTGATGGGCTTCAGCGGCGCGGCAGCGACCGCCTTCTTCGTGACAGGTGCCGTAGCCTTCTTCACCAGGGGCGTCTTCGCCTTTTTCTGAGCCGGCGTCACCGCCTTCTTCGGAGCCGTTTTTGCTGCAGCTTTCGTTGCACTCGTTGTTGCCATAAGTTTCTCTTCATTGGTCAAAGGTTGGCCTGAGACCTTTGCCTTTGCGTAGTCACCGACAATGCGCAAAGGTCCAAATCCTCAGGCTGGCGCTAGCGTAGCAACTCGGATGTGAATCCGCAACGGGCGAGGCCCAAAAGCAGGGGGTATGGTGCCGAGCTGACGCAAAAACAACGACCTGTACCCCTCCGGAGAGGGATGCGCCCACGTAAACGGCTATGCGGGAGGGTTTGAATCACGGGCAAGAGGAGCAAACCTCTCGCACGAGTCCAACGTCGGGTGTGCTAGCGTTCGCCGCGTCGACGGTTGCTTCCGTCCGCTAGTGTTCCATCTGTTCCACGTCATCCTCAGTAGCGCAGCATTCGCCGCCTGGCCGTTCATCTGTTCAACGTCTTGGACGACCACGATGTTGACCGTGGAGTTGGGCGTTCTGAAACCGAATATTTCGTGTTGGCAGGACTTCAGAGAATGGCGCGCGAGTGGGTAGGTGTTTCAAATGACACGTCTCGTTACACACAAAAACACCGGTAATCTGCTGTCTCAATATAGTGCGTTCACAACTGACAAATGAGGCACGTCATGAAAAGGATTTTTGCGCTGATGCTGATGGCCGTATGTCTTGGAAGCGCGCTGAGCGGTTGCATCATTGTGCCCGCAGGCGGCTACTATCACCGCTATTAACCGTAGCTGACTCGCTGCGCGTTCCACTGCTTTACCGTACATACCCGACAAAGCAAATCATGAGCATCTCCCGCAGTCGCTGGTTCGCGATGACGGTTGCCGGCCTCGGCATAGGCGCATCGTCCGTCACCCTCGCACACGTCGATGTTGGAGTAAACATTGGCATTCCCGGTGTGGTGTATGCACCCGAGCCGGTCTACGCTCCGCCTCCGCCTCCGCCCGTGTATGTCGAACCTCCTGCCGCTGTGGTCACTAGTCCGGGCTGGTATGGCGACCGGTACTACGATGGGCGTCGCTATTGGGAGCGCCGGGAGTGGAAAGAGCGTCATCGAGGTGAACGGGAATGGCATGACGCGCGAGACTATCGCGGTGACCCTCGAGGCGGTTGGGGCCTCGACCATGACGGCGGGAGGCGCGGTGATTGGCACCGCGACCAAGGAGATGACGGCAGGAGGCATGACCACTAAGACGAACGGCGTGGGTTGCTGCGTTCGATGTGCCGGAGCGCCCGACAGATGTCACTTCCCAGTTTGAGCGCTCCCTTGATTTCATGTTTGTTCAGTGACAACTGTTCCCTTCGGTGGGACGGTCTGGCGCAGCGGTAAAATACGGGCTCAACCTGTCCACCCCGAGATTCACTATCGTCTGCATGACTGTCGACCTGCGCGCGCGCCATTCACTGCTGTCTAAGCCGCTTGCCACGCCGTTGCCGCTTGAGGTCCGGGCCGGAGGAGCTGTTCTTGAGTGTGAGCGCGGCGGCCGCCGATATGTCGTCTACTGCGGGCACCATGAAAACTCATCTCCCCATGCTTCGGCCCGCTTACTGCGAAAGAAGCTGCGTGATGCGCGCGAGCAGGATGAGGCGAGCTGCGAGGCAGCGCCTCTTTCCGGGCAAAGTCTGTCAGAGCAGCACACTGCCTGGTCCTCTGTAACCGAGGGGGAAGATTGCGGAGACGGCGAGTCCGTCGCCGGTTGCGCGCGGTTCGGATACCAGCTCGTCGCGTATGCCGGCCGCTCTCCGGCGGGCTACTGCACCTTCGTAGTCCGTATCGAGGACGCCGCCGCCGGACAGCGTCCATCGATTGAAATCGAGGTGCTTGAAATCTGGGTCGTGCCTCAGCATCGTGGCGTTGGTGTCGGGGCCGCACTCGCCGAGTCCGTTGCCCAGCTGGCGGTCGCTGGGCTCCTTGAACTCGAGTCCCGGCTTTCGCGCCAGCACAAGGCGACGCTCTTCAGTCTCGCTGTTTTAGCGGATATCCACTCATCATCTGGCGCGCACTTTCTTAACATGACCGTCAACTTCCTTCGCGAGAAGATTGAAGAACTTGGCGTCCTGTTCCCGAGCGGGCTTCAGCACGTGCTCTTTGACTTCATCGAGCTGGAGCTGCGCTAATTCCGGTGCCCCTCCTTGCGCGGAATCCGGATGGCCTACGAGCCACACAGGAACCACAAAAGGAGGTTGTCTTGATTGAACAGATTCTCGCGTATTGCGGTCCGTACCAAGTGGCCAACAGGTAAAGGCATCAAATCTGGTTTGACACAGCGAGCACGTACGAGACTTCAGCCCAATCCGATTCAAAGCCCCCGCCGCGCTCATGCTTGGTGCGGGCCTTCTTGTTGACCGGCTCACGCGCCTGCGCGTGGTTCGAGGGCAGGAAGAATCCTAAAACAAAAGGCTTGTCGGCAACGTTCGAGAGACCCGAAAACATGTTTCTGGCTCTCCTTAGTCGTCTTCGTTCTTAGGTATCGGGGGATTTTTCGGCGGTATCTGATTGGACTCGCCAGCGAGTCCGGTGTCCATAGTCGGCGCGCTTGCAGGTGGCACGAGGTCACGGAGCCGGAAGTCAGCCTCTTGCTCTGGTGTAAGTGGCCCGCCGAAGATGTCGTCAAACGGCCCGCCGGGACAATTGCGCAAGAGTAGAATCGCGGCCTGAATCTCTTTTATCGCTCTCTCAAAATCTCCGCATGCCCCCAGCCGCTGGGCGTTCATGCCAGCCGTAGCCAGCAACATTCGGTCGCGGTCTCGAAGCAAATCGTAACCCCATGAGCGAAGGCGCTTTTTTGTATCGTCGAGCGCCCAGCCGCACTTGAATGCCTGGGATTTGAATGGCTCCGGCGCATTCTTCCAGATGCTTTCAGTCGCGCGTTCAAGTTGCTCCATCGCCTGCAGATATTGAGAAACGTCCATCTGCCGCTCCTTGGTCTGTCCCGCAACCACGAGTCTCGAGGGCCGTAAGTTTGCTGACGCGCTCAAGCGTAGGCGGAAGCACCTGTCGGTGCAATCAGCGAACGGTGCCAACCCTCAAATTGGTCCTTGCGCACGCGTGTCCAAACTCCACATCGCACGGCTCGTCCGCGAGTTTGAGATGCCCGGAAATTGGCTTCTGGTCCTCTTTAGTCGTCTTCCTTCTTCGGAATCGGAGGAGTTTTCGTCGGTATTTGATTGGACTCGCCAGGCCGTCCGGTGTTCATTGTCGGCGCGCCTTTCGCTGACGTCGGCGACGCAACCTCGGAAGCAACTGCTCGGACAAACGACGGTGCACGAATCGCGCCGCCATGCCACCTCTACGCGCGAACACGGGTGCCACCCACGGTCCAGAAAAGCCGTGCTTGCGAGCAGTTACGAGCGAATGTCTGCATTTCCTCCTGCCACAGTGGGGCGCGGTGATTAGCCTCTGGCAATTTCTATACCTCGGCAGAAAGGGGCCGTTGGGGCGTCGCGTGAGCCGCGGCGCCCCTTTTCACAGCGGCCCACTACGGTAGCGGCAACGCGCCGGCAGAATTCTGCGTTCGAGCCGGACCGTTTCGGATGCGGCGCGTTGATGGCGTTGAAGTGTGTCGAAGGTTGAAGGGCGACGCAGCAATGGCCGATATTCCTCATGTCGTCAGCCGCACGGCCACCTCATCCGAAGGAGCAGTTGCCTCTCGCCGAGTGGTGCGGCGAAACGGTAGATGCACTTCGGGACGACGATGATGACCGTTGGTCTTAGTTGCAAACCATGACGGGGTGGCTCGCGGGTGTATTGAAGGTCGTCGTTGTCGCACTCGGCGCGGGACGCGCGATTCCGACAGTGTTCTCAGGCGCGCCGAGTAGTATGGTCGTGTACATCTAACCACCAGGAGGAGACCATGACTACCTGTCAGCAATGTGGTGCCCATGTGGCGGGACGGGAAAGGTGCAGATAATCGAAATCGAGACTGTTTCAGACATGTCGTCCAACTCGGAAACCATCACATGCCCAAATTGCGACGGAGCGCAGTGGCAGCTCTGCCCGCGATGTTACGGTTCCGGAGAAGTCCATGGCAAAGAGACCTCCAATATTTTCGACCCCGAAGGCAGAGATACTTGACTTCCTCAGGAGAACGCCGAGAAGACTCAATTGGCTTGATACGCTGGAGTGAGCGTCACCAACGGGTCCGACGCCGAGCTGCGCGACCACGCCTCGTACGTGAAGTCACCAGCTATTCCATAGGCATTGTGTTACTGCGGCTCAACGGCGTCAGCTCGCGCTTGCGCTATCTCCACCGGGTATTGGTAGTGGTACGCGTCGAACAACTGTAAGCATAACTGAGCAAGTGAAGCGAGGCCCACGGCCTGGTCTGCGTGCTCGACCTCGCCTGCGTTGAGTACGTCATCGAGAATCGGAGCGAGACGGCGCAGTTGCTGGAACGTCGTGACATCCAGTTTCATGTTAAACCTCCCGTGGCCAAGCGATAGAGCGCCACTGAACTGACCGACTCCAAGGCCCGGCTTACGCTCGACAAGCCACCCATGTTGATTGGGACGCGATTCGGGGGCGACGTCTCCGGCAACCACTCGCTGACGGATGCAACAAGACGCAGATGTGTAAGGTGCAACGCGATATTTCGTTCACGATTACGGACGCTGCTTCCTCTGTGACTGGCGCACAGGTAATCCTCGTGGCGTTTAACGGGCAAGATTACTGACGATGGCTTTGGGACGCGCGTCTGTTGCTTCCTCTTGCGAGCTTGGCCCGTCCACCAGAATTGCCAACAAAATGCGGATGTATGGAGTTCGAACTTTGGCGTCTCACGCCGCAATGGGTTCCGCGGTCGACTTCCGCCTGTCGACGGCAGGCGGAAACACGTGCCAGGTGCCGTCATCGTGCCGAAAGAAGAACAGCACGCGCGCACCGGCAGGTGATGACGTCTCGACGCAGACGTAACGTGTCCGGCCCCAGCGTGTCCGACCGAATTCGCTCACGTGAACAAGTGAAGTGGAAGCCGGCGCAAGCCATTTTTCCACCTGATACCGAAGTGACCTGTTATTCGCGTTCTTCATATTCAGTTCCAGCAAGTCCGGGGCGCACGCGGTAGACCTGGTTCAGGCCGTCACCGAAGACGGATAATTTCAGTGTCGGGCACCTGACTTCTTCAGTTGACATCGACGAAGGTCCAGCAAGCAGTTCCGCATCGACACGTCGCAGTCGAGTCACGAACTCGAGAAGGCGTCGGCCTAGTCGCGGATTCCCGCTGTCATCCCCTTAACGTCGGCCACGACCACGAAGATGACCACAGGTTTGTGAGTTCTGAAACCGAATATTTTGGCAAGGGCGAACCCCAAAAGTGTCATGCTGAGGCCGGGAGCGTCGTGACGACGTCCGCAGCGCACAGGTAGTCGCCAAAAAGGAACACTCGAAAAAAGAGCGGGCTCGCCTTGAACCTCTGAAGGCCATGACCCACGCCAGCAGAGCTACTCCTTCTCAACGGCTTCGGCCTGCTCAACGCCCGGCCTGGTCGAGCGGGTCGCAGCGTCAGGCGTGGCGCTGACGTTGCTTTCAACAATCTGTCCCGCCTGCTTGGCGGCCCTCCGGGCAGCCTCACACGTCGCACTGGCAGTTTCGATAGCGGACTTCCATACGGATACGGCAGCCTCGCTTCCAGCAGGCGCGTTCTTCGCGAGGTTTTCAACGAACGCTTGCCCGTCGTACTGATGTCGTTTGAACTGCGTTTCAAGAGTCTCGGTGAAATCGGCCAGGGTGCCGGACATGATTTCGTATGCATGCCGCCAGTACGACTGCGCATTTTCTACTGCAGGTTGCGCCTGCAGCGAAAGCAACTCCTGCGGGTTTTTGGTCAATAACGCCCTGGCTGCGATTTCATGATGTTCAGCGAGGATTGTTTTGAATGCCCGCAGGTCCAGACTGGCGAGCTTGTCAATGCTTTCGAGAGCTTTGCTCAGGATACCGAACATTACTTCAAGGCTGGCTTTCTGCGCGGCGATGGACTGCTCGAGGTCTAGACTGCTCATCACAAACTCCATATGCGAAATGTCCAGAAGACCGCTGAACGGAATATCGAACGGCGAGTCGCGGAGCAGGAAACGTTGTTGCGATGCAGCGCAATCCCATTCTAGAGGCCGGAGTGAAAATGTCAATCGCCTGGTGCGCTCAAGCGTTATGCGCGATGCGTGAGCATCCCCGACAGCCCCGCCGATATTGAAGGACAGGCGTCCTCCAGGGAAACCCCCGGTTGCAAGGCAGCGTGCCGGTGGGAGCCCCCGACGAACTTTTGCTCAGGAATGTGCGATGCAGCAATAATTGAGGAATCTGGCTTTCCGGAATCGGTTCGAAGTGCTGACGAATCGGAGGCCAGGAGGCATCTCTGTGAGCGGGCTATGACGTCGCTGTCAGCCCGAGGCAGTGAAGTAGCGGAGCCTTGCCCTCGGAGGTCAATTGCAAGACGTGGCACAGATGGCCTGTCCCTGTACACCCATTTTGGTCCTGGGTTGGGAGCAGCTCATGCCGTTTGCATGCGAACGCCTGCAGCTTGCGACCTTGTTACATGGACATCGATTTCATTTTCGATGTGAGGGAGCAGAAATTGACCAAATTCTCGCTTTAATCATGAAGATATTGTTAGATTCCGTAACGGCAGGATTGCATTGAAACTCTCAATTGTGTACGTTTAAGCAAGAGGCGCTAAGCGTCCCGCGGGGAACGAGGATTAACAGATTCCGGGGGCGAAGATGAATCCAGTTGTCGAGCGTGACATCATGCATATCGGCCGGGTTATGCGTGCGACCGTTGTCCAATGTGCGCCGGAGATGATGCTTGTTGAATACTGGCGCAACCGGCTGAACAATCGCCTTGAAACGCCGCGTCTGACGGAACATCAACGTAATACCTTGCTAGAGCTGTTGCAAGAGCTCGATGGAATTGAGCGGCGAACAAATTGGAAAAGCGCGCGACGGATTAGTCGTCGCGAGGCTCAAGAGGTCGAATGGTTATAGGCTAGAGCCGCAAGCGCTTCGTACAGAGTCATTTGTGCGCTCGCTGTACGGCAGTGATTGGCGCGTTTTGTTGTGGTGAGGCTCTGCCTGTTAGGCCTGCGCGGCAGGACATCTTGTTTTTAGCGACGATGACAACGCCATGCCCCAACCCCTGAATCTGGACCTTCGAGCGAGAGCCGAACTTCTCACCTATCTGGTTGCCTCTCAACTTCTCGCAAAGTCTGTTTGTGGTCGTTGGCTCACAATCGGGAACGTCGTCGAAACGGAGCGAGTCTGGCTGGCCGCAAACGGAGGCGGCGTTGACTGGCTTGAGCGGGTATCAATCTCAAGTTGGTCGCAGACACTTGCTCAACGTGTTGACGTGAAACTCCCGGTGGTGCTCGGTGCCGAGTCGGCCGCAACCTTGTTTTCTGAGAATCCCCGACTCGACTTCGGCGCACCGTTTGTGCGAGCGGTCTATCACATGTGCCTGGACCATCTCGTAGAGATGGGGTGGTTCATGAATGGCAGACTGCGCTCAGCCGACGGCGAAGCACCATAAGGCAGGTCATCTCTTGCTTGCGGAGGCGCCGGAGGAGGAAAAGGGGTAGATGTCCTCTTCGTACGTCGGCCATCCACTATCCGACGAACTACGCGTGCTACAGCGGACCGCATAACGCATCCACGTTTGCCGGTTTGCTGAAAAATGCGTTTCAAATACCGCGCGACTCGCTCGGAAGCGGTTCGCCGGAATCCATTAACGCCAGGGATGTGCACGAAAGATGGATGGCATTTCCGTCTGGTGCATGGCTGGTCGCCGTTCATGGCCGCAGTGAGGTTAATCCCAGGAAGGTAGCTTGCGCTTCAGCTCGTCTTGCGCTTCTGTCATGCCGTTGTCTGCGCGAATAGAGCCAAGGCACGACGTTTTCGGTGTCGTCGCGGCTGTGCAACAGAAGTTGCGTAGTTGTCTTCCCTTGTCAGAAAGGGATGGTGCGCCTATTGTTAAAGCGTCTTATCAAGACTATCGCGCAGCGCGACAAAAGGAGGAAGCATGGGCCTCAAAACGCGCCGCCTCATCATGGCAACGCCCGGCTTTTGGCATCAGCAATGTAAGGCTTTGCGTGCGGCCGGCACAATCCGGTTGGTCCGGATTTCGGCCGACGAAGCGACCGCCGATGCGCCCATCGACTACACGGTCGACGATGAAGAGACACGAAATTCGGGTACGGAAATCTACTTCCTACCGTTGCCAAATGCCGATGCCTTCAACTGAGCTGCTGGGTATCCTGTTCCCGTAGGCCGGTTTCGGTTGAAGAACCATCGCGGGCCTCTGAAGGGAAAGGATTGAGGGGCCGTCAGGCATGTTGAAACCGCAACTGAAGACACATCCGGTACTCGTCCCGAGCTCCGGTGTTTTTCTGGTTGCAATCGCTGCAGCTTCGTATGCGCTCAACCGGGCAGAAGTACGTCGACCGGTGGGGGCGGTCGTCGAAGTGATGGGGGCAGTGAGTGAATTTTCTCGCGGTGGTTCGCGCCACGGTACTCGCTCTAGCTGAGGTGGTTATCGATGGAACAAATCTTTGTTTCCCGGGCCAGCGCAATTGAACGCCTTCTCGAGAGAAGGCGAGACCTCATGTCCGAGGTTGAATACAACCCGTCCCTTGCGCACGCTATAGTGGATGTTGAGCGACTTTTGCTTGACGTCAGAGCTGGCCGACTGAATGTGTTTCAGTTCACTGACAGCATGGGACAGATATCTCGTATTTATATTCTTTAGTCTAGTGGAATAATCTCGGGAACCAAGGCTGTTGATGACACGTCTCGCAATGCACGTCGATGGACAGCGCTAGTACAGGGACAACACAAAATCAATTTGATGTCAGTCGCCGAGCTCGCACAGCTATTGAACGTTAGCCGCAGTTATGTCGTGCGGCTGCTGCTGCGCAGGCATGTCTTACGGCCTGTGTACGTCATCGGTGGTCGGCCATACGTGCTGCGCTCGAAAGCGGAGGCGTAGGCACGTACCACCGTGGTCGCAATGAGTCCGTGGAACAACCAAGTTGCGACCTTGTTCGAAGCGGCGCCTGAGTGCGCATGCCGTTCCCTGTTTGCAGCAAGCGGCGTTCAGCTGCGCGCAGCCGCCGCCTCGAACATTGATTTGAGGATTTCTTTGTGTTCCTTCGTAAGCTTGCGTGCACCCTCCGGCAGGTCCAGAACCACACGCAGCTTAAGGTCACCGCATTCGCCAGTCCTCGGGTGCTTCAAGCCTTCCCCGGCCACAGTGATAAACCGTCCTGAACGTGCTCCCGCTGGAATCGCCGCCCTGACCGTGCGACCAAAGATTTCGCATTGCGCGGTGCCGCCGAGCAGTGCAGTTACGAAGTCAACCGTGATGTTGGCTGTGAGCGTGAGGCCTGAGAGCTTATAGAGCTTGTGCGGCTTAACGCTAAAGGTGACGAGCAAATCGCCGCGCGGACCGCCATGCGGGCTGGGCTCGCCCGCGTCGCGTATCCGCAGTGTCGCATTCGATGGCATGCCGGCGCGCACTTTGACGGAAGGCGTCTGCTTCTGCTTCGTCATGCCCGTGCCGCGACAGAGGTTGCACTTCGGCCGGACCAGTACACCGGCGCCGTCACACTTTCGGCACACAGAGCCCGCTTCAGTGTAGCCTCTGCCTCCGCACCGGTCGCACCCCACGTAGCCGTCGAGCCGGCCGTGACCGGCGCATGCGGCGCAGGTCGCGAGGCCGTTAAGCCTCACTTCGATTTCGCCACCCAATACGAGGGTTTCCAACGGTACGGAAACTTTCGCCTTCAGGTCCTTGCCACGCTCAGGGGCCGCGCGATAGGCGTCAAACGGGTCGACATTCGACCGGAACGGCTCCTGCGTGCCAAAACCGTTCATATTGGGCCTCTGCCTCTGCCTGAGCCGCGTCGCGTCATAAAGCTCGCGCTGTTTCGGGTCGCCGAGCACCTGATAGGCTTCGCCGAGCCGCTTGAACGCGCGCTCTGCTGCCGCGACGTTATCGCGGTTCCTGTCCGGATGCCATTTCATCGCCAACCGGCGATAGGCCTGCCTGATTTCCTGCGCGGACGCGCTTTCGCTGACACCGAAGGTGGCGTAGTGGTCTTGATAGCCCGACACGTCAAAATGGGGACGAAATGATTTGATTGAGCCTCGTGCTTGCAGCAGGGGCACCACAATCATAGCAGCGTGAAACGGAGCTGCCGGGAACGGATGCGTACCGGCGCTTGTGCGCATGGCAGGACCTGACGGCACAGGGTTCCATGGCAACGATTACGCAAATGCTGTCGCCCGAGAAGGGTAGCCGGGTTTTTTCATGCGTCTGACTGCCGAGTTTGCCGGCGCGCGGCCGAAGCGGCACGCCTATACTTGAGTCACAATAATTGCAGGAAACAAGGAGAATCTCATGTTTCCAACCATGAAACGTCACGCTCCGACACCGGAGAGCAAGTTCCGCGTCATCGAAGAGCACTTCATGTTTCCAAAGTGCCGATTCGCGTCCGACGACCCCAAAGCCGTCGCGAAATGGTTGCGCGAGAACGGCGGCTACGGTCAGCCAATCAAGCACGATGCCGGACTGCATGTAGCGACAGCGGACAACCGGTACATCCGCAGTGGACCGACGCTCGACCGCTGGATTGACGACGCGCTCGCCGCTCCTGCGAACTAGTAACAGACGCCTCTCCTCAAACCCGACTCCAGCGAGTCGGGTTTTTTCGTTGTAGCCTTTCGGCTGGGATTTTTCTTGCACACTACTTGCGCGCGAACGTCTCCGCGGACCACGGAGCCGGCTGCGCCCCCGTCGTTTGCTCGTTGAACTGTAGAAAGGTTTCGAACCACTGGAACGTTGCAGCGCTGTGATTGAGCAGCAGGGTCCCGCACATAACATCGGGGTCGAGGGTGTCTCTGTGGAACAGATTGGGGAACCCACCCACAAAGCGGTCGCCCGGTACGTTTTTTCCGCGAATTTGTCCGTTCCAATGACCGTGTTTCTCTGGCAGAAACGCGGCTGTCACGGTCTGCTTGAAAGGCTGGGCACAGGTGCCGCGGTGAGGCAAGTCGATTCCGCGAAAGCCCCACCGTTTTCGACTCGTTTGTTTAGTGGCCGCTGTCGGCGTTGCATCGTGGCAAATGACCACAGGTAGCCAATCCCGAGGGGGATAAGCTACCACTTGCGCTGGTGCTATCGGATACGCCGCCATACCCGGATGTGCTGTTTTTCATTTCGCCGTGCATCGTATCCAGCGGGCTCGAGACAGGGTCCCCGTGGTAGGTCATGCCGGCAGTCGCCGCGCCATGCGCGTTGCCTCCGCCACTCCCACCATTGCCGTTGCCGCCACCCATTGCAAATGCGGCGCCTGACGCGCAGATTGCAGCGACGATGCCGCAGGTCAGGACGGTTTTCAATGTCAGATACTTCATGATTTGTCTCCTGGAAGTTCGACACGCCCAGGTCGCGTCGAGACTCCATGTGCCGCTATCGACGGACCGGTTGCGTAGCGGCGGTACACAAACGGTAGATTCACCCCGGAAACGAGGACGCTTGCGGCGTGAATACCAGAGGAATACGTGTTAGTCGCGGACCGCTGCCCTAAATGACACGGCCGTTGCTGGATTGGCTCAACGAGAAGAGTGTCTCTAATCGCACAGCCCCATAGCGCTGCGTTTCCTGCATATACGGGCGACTCGGCTGGTTGGATGCAACCGTGGCGTGGCGGCGGGCTGTATTCCAGGGTTGCGGTGGACTGTGTTCGGCCTGTGAGACGCAAGACGAGCTCGTGGGAAGGCAGTTAACGTACTCGAGGCCATCGGTCAGATTGCTCTCGATGAATTGGTTCTTTCTGGAACAGATGCGGCGTTGCAGCGGCCGAGGCCGCGCGATGGAGCCGGGCGGAAATGACGCACGGTTGACGCCTCTTGAAGTCCGCGTCATCTTGCCGGACCTTGAGGAACGTATGCTCGTCGGCCTTTTCCAGCATAAGGGCGTTCACCAAGACGCTTTTAATCCGAGTTAGATGTCCTGAGTAATTGCGTGTCAGGACGTCGAGCCCGGCTGGGGCCAAGGCCACCCCTTCTTCTCGTCAGGCGCATCCCACTCCACAGACGGCGCGACCACGACCGACACCTCGACCGGACTCGCTTCCTCAACGGCAGCGTGCGACGGTTCGTCCGAGGCTCCTTTTTTTATCTTGGGAAGTCCGGTCCCAAACCACTTCACCTTCTTCTGCATATGGGCGACATACGCCTTCCAGCCGTCAGGGTTGCCATCGAAAAGGTCATGCTGAACGGTTGACGCCTGCGCATTGCGATTCAGCTCGGACTCGAGCAGTTCCTTTGACCACAGGAAGAATGCGCTCGCGACGCGTGCGCTGAACTCTGCCACCGTCATCTTCGGGGTGAGCGTCCGGAGGTACCCGAATTCCTGCAACGAAGCCTGCTCCTTCGTAAGTCGAGCCACCGGCGCATCCGGCCGACCTGCCTTGGTCAAACAGCTCATGGCTTCGAGCATGTCCCCGAGGTGAAGCAGCAGTTCTCTTCTATCGAATTGGTCATCCATTGCAGTGTCTCCGTTGATTGCGCCTCTATAAATGATACTAGCCGGTCTCACGGTTGACGGGTCGGCGAGCGCGTTGCGCGTCGTTCGCGAACAGGAATGGTCAACAGGGCGACGAAAAAGGAGATGGCTCCTGCAGAGCGGGCCAACCTGTTCAAACCGTCTGACCGTGGACGGCTACGGCGGCGGGATGTCGACGCTGGCTTGCGGTCACGAAACCGTTCACGACAACCCTCGCGACCGACAGTCTTGTTGAAGTTTTCAAAGGGCAAGCAGGCTGCGAACATCCAGCCGCTGTAACCGTTCGCAGCTTTAGCTGCGCAAAGCAGCTCGCCTGCTCCAGGCGATTTGCTTTTTCAAACGCGCAAACGTGCCTGCTCTGTCGGGCGACCGGGTGATGTCTGGCGCTTGCGTCGTTCTCAGGAGTCTCACCGTGCCCATTTGGTCAGCAGCACATCAAACGCTTCACGTGCCTCTTTCAGTTCCTGCATCGCAGCTTCGAACCTGACAAGTTCGAGCGTCGATGGCTGGCCGTTGCCATTTGACGCGAAGTGTCGTTCAAGGGCGCTCGATGCGGCTTGTACGTCGCGAGCGGCGCTTACGATGCGCTCCAACGCGCGGGCTTCATCGCACCTCGTCTTTCCTGTCGACATGGGGGTCGCCTGTGTTGCCTGGCATGCCGTTGACGTGTGTTCTGTCTGTGGTGATAGGGACGATGTTGTTGTTCTTCCGGCAATTCGGCGCCGTACGCGGGAAGTGATGGAATCAGCCCGGTGTACCGGCTCGGATTGACTGGACACGGTTTTGCAACTCAGGCGGCCTCTTTCAGAGTGGCTGCCTGACGGGCTTCATGGGGTGACATGAAGCCCAGTTTTTCAAGACGCCAGTGGCGATTGTAGCGATCCTTGAACTCGACGACCGCAGTCCGGACTTCCTCAAGATTCCTGAAGATGCGACCGTGAATGGCTTGTTCCTTCAGCGTCCGGTTAAAGCGCTCGGCGACGCCATTCGTTTGTGGCTCGGCAACGAAGGCGAAGCTCGGCGTGACGCCCCAGAACCTGATCTGATTCAGGAAGTCATCGGCCGTGTATTGCGAACCGTGATCCATGCGCAGCGTCAGGCCCCGACCGACCTCGGCACCCGTGCCGCCGAATTCGCCCAGCAGTCCCTGTGCGATCGGCTGCAAGGCGGCGAACCGGTTGCCCGTCTTGACCGCATGGATGCCGACGCAGCAGGCGTCGCAATGATCGACCGCCGAGAATACCCAGACCCAGCCATCATCCACGGTCTCGACCCGCACGCCGTCGGTGCCCCACATCTCGTTCGGGCGGCTCGTCGTGATCGTGCCGTCATGCAGGGCAGCCTTGCCCTGGGGCCGACGATGCGGTGACAGCAAGGCGTTCTCCCGCATCAGCCGCAGCACACGGGTGCGCGAGACGCGGATGTCGCGCAGGATCCGCAGCCGCGCCCATACCTTGCGATGGCCCTCGCCGGTAAAGGGCGAGGCAGCAAGATCAGCCCGGATGGCCTCCAGAAGAGCAGCGTCCGGCATCTCTGGTTTCGGACCGCGCCGCTGTGCCACGAGTGGCACCACGTTGCCCGACTCGCGCGCACGACCGGCATAGATCGTCGAACGCGGAAATCCGAGCACCCGGCAGACCCGCTGCAGCCCATAAGGCTTGCCGGTGCCAGTGGAGATCGCGCGGCTCATTTCGACGACCTCCGGTTGCCTAAAGGGTGTCGGGCCTGCCTTTCCTTGCGTAGGATCTCGACTTCCATGACCAGCTCGCCAATGCGCCGGGTGGCCTCGCCAAGTTTTGCCTCCAGCGGATCGCTCTCGCGCTCCTTGAGGCCGGCATCCATACCGGCCAGGGCACGCTCGCGCCACTCCTCGAGCCGGTATATCGGCACCGATACCTCGCGCGAAATGGCATCCACTGGCTCGCCGCGCAACAGGCGCAGGACGACTTCCTTCTTCCGGCTGGCCGACCACCGCTTCACTTCGGCGACCGCGTCGGGGGCGCTTCCAGTCGCGCTACGCGCTCCTTCCACCGCCCCCGGCACAACCTCCGCAACATTCGACTTATTCGGCATGTTCAACTCCGTTTCCAGACACAGGTTTTACCCCAAATTCGTGTCCAGAAAAATCGGAGGCGGTTCATGGAATCAGCCCGGCGACAATAATCTCATGGCGGACCGAGCGACGTCCACCAGGGGCTAGCCGCGGGCGTAACCCGCGATGGTCCGCGGCGTTACAGGGGTGTGGACGTCAGAGCCGACCCCTCACGAGCAATGCTGCCGGCAGTCCCCCTCGGCCTGTCGGCAGCAGGCGGAAACACGTACCAGCCGCCGTCATCGTGCCTGAAGCAGAACAACGCGCGCACTCCGCGTGATGACGACGTCTCAACGTACACACACCGTCGCCCGCCCAACTGGATGCGACTGAATCTGGTTACATGACCCGATATCGCCGGAGCCGGTGCGAGCCATTTCTCGACCTGGCAACGCAGCGAGTGCCCGTTCACGCTTTTCATGTTCCGCTCCAGCAGGTACAAAGCCGACCGGCGTTGAAATGAGCGCGGGTCGTGACGCGAGGCGGACGGTTCTCGCCTCTTGCATCCTTAACGTCGCCGATGGCCGGGATGTTGACCACGGGTTTGTGAGTTCTGAAACCGAAAATTTCGCGTCGAGCTGGCGACAGGCGGTCGCCGCGGAGGAAGGCGGCCGACGGAGCCACGTGCGTCTTACATCGGGCCAGGACAGAAATAGTCCCGGCGAAGCGGACAGCACACCTCTGCGACCCGGTTCGCCGTGCTGGCGCGTTGTCCTCGCTTTACGTCACCGTGCCTTGACGCCCGGGCCGGCGGGCGGGACACTCAACGTGAGTCGTTGTGCGGCCGACGTCTCGCGCGGCGCTGAGTAACGCAGACCTCCGAGACACTCTGACGGGGCACGTCGAACGCCGACTGGAACATAGGCCGCGGAAGGAGAAACCCCGTGGCGTTTGCACTGTCGTTTTCACAACTGTTTTCAGACTCGGTTGGCGAAAGTCACTTTGCGTCGGTAAACATCGAACTGGTCACCCGCAACTTCGCGCCCCCCGCTGAATCGTTTGACGTGTCGGATTTCGCGGCAGCGACCCGCTACGGATTTGTGCACGTGCCAAGCGGATGGGTCGGAGACCTTCATCCTTCGCCCACGTGCCTGTGGGTATTTTTTCTCAGCGGGGAGATTGAGTTCGAGGCCGGTGACGGTGAGCGACGTCGCGTCGCGGCAGGAGGCGCGATACTGCTTGGGGATACCACGGGCAAGGGACATCAGAGTCGTGTCATCGGCGACGTGCCGGCGCTTCTCGCCGTGGTTCAAGTTTGACGTCGTGGTTTCCTTGGCCGGGGTGCAAGCGCATGCCGTCGAGGTTAAGTCATGCTCGAGAAGATGTCAGTCCGAACTCCGCATACGGTCTGTATCCCATGGTCGAACTCCCCTGAACCGGGCGCGAGCCGCTTCGGGCATGCGCGAGAGATGAGGGCACGGACGTCCTGCGAGTCATGCGGTGAGGCTATTCGAGAACCGAGGACACCGATTGCCCGAAACGAGAATCCTGCGCATGCAACCTTCAAGCGCTAAATGCGGGCCCTTGAGCTGTGTCAGATATCGTAAACGTGTATGTCCTGCATTGGTTTTCCTGTGCTAAAAGTACCTTTCATGTTTGCCAAACCCTCAGCGGCATTCGTCAATAGAACTGGTTTTCGACACTATGGCCGCGGTGTACTGTCAAGTGGTTTGGCGATGCGAAAGGTTTTTGATTCGTCACGCCGGATGATGGCGATAAGGACCTGTTCGCGCACTTCTCGGAAATTCAGGGAAAAGGCTCCAAGTCGCTGAAGGAAAACCGACGTATGACCTCGACGTCAAGCAGGGACCAAAGGGTAAGCAGGCAGCTAATATCCAGCCGCAGTAATCCGTCGGCACGCTTGCCGTGGAGATAAGGCCTACGGTCCGGGTGATGTATGTGCGTATGCACAGTTATGCAAGGCGTGCATACGGTCACCTCTCATCAGATTGTTCAACGCAGTATTGCGAATCTATTAATAAAAAGAATAGTAGTGCTATGGAGTTATGCGGAGGTCCGGCGTCACATGTGGCCCAACTCTTGGGCTAACCGTAATCGCGGAGGAGTCAAGACATGACAAAGCGAATCGCTTATGTAACTGGTGGCATGGGCGGAATCGGAACGGCAATATGTCAGCGTCTGCACAACGATGGCTTGACGGTCGTGGCAGGATGCGGGCCGAACTCGCCCAGACGTGAACGATGGCTGGCCGAGCAGGCCGGGTTGGGATTCTCCTTTGTCGCCTCAGAGGGCAATGTTGCGGACTGGGCCTCGACTGAGGCGGCCTTCGCTAAGGTGAAGAAAGAGGTCGGTGAGATTGACGTGCTGGTGAACAATGCGGGCATCACGCGGGACGGCGTGTTTCGCAAGATGTCACGGGAAAACTGGAACGATGTCATCGACACGAACCTGACGAGCCTCTTCAATGTGACCAAGCAGGTCATCGAAGCGATGGTCAGCAAGGAGTGGGGCCGGATAGTCAACATCTCCTCGGTGAACGGGCAGAAGGGGCAGTTCGGCCAGACCAACTACTCGACGGCGAAGGCAGGCATTCACGGCTTCACGATGTCGCTGGCCCAGGAAGTCGCGACAAAGGGCATCACCGTGAATACGGTTTCACCGGGGTACATCGGGACCGATATGGTGCGGGCTGTGCGCCCCGAGGTTCTCGACGCAATCGTTCAGAGCATACCGGTGCGCCGTCTTGGGGAGGCGACCGAAATTGCCTCAATTGTTTCGTGGCTGGCCAGCGACGAAGCGGGTTTTTCCACAGGGGCTGACTTTTCGTTGAACGGCGGCCTGCACATGAGATAGAAACCGCCGACGCCTCAACCGGCACGAAAACGGCTGTCCTCGGCGCTCGCGACAGAGCGCCGGGGACGCGGAAGCGCCTCGTTCGCAACGCGTTCTCTGCGCTGCATATATTTCTCGACGACATGCAGGGATTCCGGCACGTCGTGCACGGGGCGCGCAAACTGAGATGTCTTTCGTGCTGGACCCGCTAGCGGAATGGTATGCCACGAATCTCACCCATTACCCACGGAGACCCACATGCGCGATGTACCAGGCATCGAGCCATCTTCATACCAGGCTGGGCCAAAGACACTGCGTTTTCTTGCTCGCGATACCTAGGACCCCGGCGCTGCCCTCGTGTATTGGCTGGGGATAGCGGAGCCGTCACACGAGCCGAACTTCTTCGATGCGACGCGAAAATATGGTTCGCTAATACAACTCGTTCTCCCCGATGAACGTCCGGGCGTCTTTGTGAAGCGTGACGCTGTTCATACCGTCCAGGATTGCGGTGTTGTGAAGCGACTTGTTTTCAAGGACCGGTCGTCGCTCGATGTCCGATATGACGGACCGTGTAGCGACCTCTACGACGAATGAACGCGCCGGTCATGCGAACGGCGGAGGCGAACGCTGCAAGCGTCGTCGAACCGGCGACAGGTCATAGTGTTTTGTCGAACCTTCCGATGTTCGTCGTGGGACTGTCCGGTCTTGCCTGGGCGCGCTGCCAGTCGGAATGCTCACCCGCTGTCGCGAAGCGTAACGGTGTTCGCCGATGGCCTGACGCTGACGGCTGTGTGCTCTGCGAGGTGCCCCGTGCATCCGACGAGCGCCACGCTCATATCGGACCGGCGCCCGTTGGCCGTTGCGATGGGCGGCGCACTCCTGGTCAACGGGGTATCCGCAACGTTGAGGCGGCCGACCTGGACCCGATGCTTCCGCGAGGGTATACACTGTGATTGACCCTTTCGCGGAGAGCGCCATGAGAACCCAAAATCTCCCGGCCCCAGACAGGCTGTTGGCAGTATGGCGAAACCTGACTGCTCACGCGGTCAGCGACGGACGGGTCAGATACGAAGTCGACCAGCTGGGACGAGGCATCGACCATCAACAGGTGTGTCCTTGGCATCAACTCCTGGTCACCGACATGTTCTGCCAGCTTGCCTCGCAGTTGGGACCTCGCGTGGCGATGCATCAGCCGGTAACGACCCGGTCGTTCGGCATCCGCATTGCCGACGTCGTTTGGATGCCCGAGGAAAAATGGCCCGAAATCGATTCGGACGCTCCTTTACCTTCCGTTCCCGACCTGTGCATCGAGGTGCTCGCGGACGACAATGACGCCGACCAGGTTGAGCGCAAGGCTGACGCCTACCTCAACAGCGGTGCGCAGGAAGTCATCATCGTCGGCCCCCTCGGGAAGGTTGAATTTCGAGGGGCAGATGGTCCGCGTGCGTCATCCCTGTTTAGCGTGACCCTCGAACCGGCCCCGATGTTTTTCGCGTGGGCTTGACGTACATCGGCTTCGCTCGAAGCATCTCTCGTAAAAACAGTGGTGAAAATCGGACCTGACTTGGGAGGCGGTACCGGTCAGGGTTGTCGTGATTTCGATAAGCGAGAAGTTTCTGACCTCGCGGCGCTTCAGGTGCTGACGTCAACACAATATTGGCCCGCTCGCCAACATAAGACCGCCCCCTCCACGTAGGCCGCGAGTTGTCGATGGCGGAGTTGTTTTTCCGATTGTCAGGCTGGTCAGTTAGATGTCGGAAAGGGAGTGAAGCCGTCGCCTACGTTTTTGCATACCTAATCGTCCACTACCGTGTGCGACCTCGAGCATCGGCTGGCCGCATGAGAATGTCCTGCAGTTCGATGCAGTTCGATGCAGTTTGGTAAGGAGGTACTATGCAAGTTGCGAGCAACTTTAAGGTTCTGTTCATCGCAGGCTTCGGTCCAATTGTCCGTGAGCCGTCAGAAAGCCGCGAACTCTATTGCGAAGTCCTTGGCATTCCTTTCAAAGAGGAGAGTGGTGGGTACTTGCACACGGAAGCTCTTCAGGGCGCAAAGACGTTTGCCTTGTGGCCTCTCTCTCAGGCGGCGCACTCCTGCTTTGATAGCGATTCGTGGCCCGAAGACATTCCTGTCCCGCAAGCATGGCTGGAGTTCGATGGCGACAGCGTAGAAAAGGCAACGGCAAATCTCGAATCACGGGGATATCGAATCCTGGTCCGGAACAAGCAAGAACCTTGGGGTCAAACTGTCACGCGTTTTCTCTCACCCGAGGGAATACTTGTCGGGGTGACTTTCACGCCTTCGATGCGAAAAGAAAAATAATGGGCTTGCTCCCGTAAGACAAACCCCTTCCTGGGCAGGCAAAGTGAAGCGACGAGAAGCAACGACACCTAGCTGAATTTTCCGGTGAAATGTCTACACGCTTTTGGCTGTCATTGCACGCGAGCCATCGATGGTCGAACGCTGGTGGGGGGAGTAACACTTCATGCCAGCGTCAGCGGGCGTCAATGTGTGGCGAATGCGCGGTCGCCAACGGGCTGCCTGCAAATGGGTCTTGCCGCCAGTCAACCTTCGGACCGGCAGCGGGCGCCGATTGCGCCGCGCCGCCTACGCCGAAATGCTCGACTGATTGGCCCGCGCTGATGGCCTGCTTAAGCCATTGGGGCATCTCCCCCTCGCCCGACCACGTCTCTCCCGTTGCGCTGCGATATTTTGCCGACTTATATTGGATTTGGTCTTGGGCTATCGCCGCTGCCAAGTCGTCGAGTTCGATTCCGACCTCGGCCATTCTACGGCGCAGGTAAGCGACAATGCTGTCTCGTTTTCGCTCGTCCATTACGTTTTCCTCTCTCAACGATATTGCGCAAGATGTCTCGTGCCTCCGAAATCCCTGTGCATTAAGAATACCACTACTGGTTCGGCGCTCGTATAGCCTACCGCTCAATAGCCTATTTCTGTTGTTATGTGGCATAGTGCGGCCATTGCAAACCAACGGGGAGAAAGAAAAAATGGCCATACTTGATAAAGTTCAAGCTCAAATCGCAAAGCTCCAGGCTCAGGCAGAAGCGCTGGTTGCAAAACAGTCGTCTGGCGTAATCGCGAAGATTCGCGACATCATGGAGAAACATGGGCTGACGACTGCCGACATCGAAGCGTACGTCGGTGGTGCCAAGAAGCGCGGACCGAAGCCGGGTGCGAAGGCCGCAGCCAAAGCAGCAAGCTCGGTAGCGAAATACCGGGACCCGAAGACTGGGGCGACGTGGACGGGACATGGTCGCGCGCCCGGATGGATTGCCAACGCCAAGGACCGGACGAAGTTCTTGACTGATGCCACAGGCACGACTGCGAGCAAACCGAAGGATTTAGCCAAAGCGGCTGGCAAGACAACGGCGAAGGGCAAGCTGCCACCCAAATACATCAATCCCAAGACCGGCGAGACGTGGAGTGGTCATGCCCGCCCACCGGCGTGGATTAAGGACGTCAAAGACCGCAGTAAATTTTTGATTGCAGGCGGTGCGGAAGCGACTGTTGCGGCGACTGCAAGTGCGGTGAGCAAGGCGAAGGCTGCGGTCAAAAAGACGGCGTCGAAGTCAGTCGGAGCGACTGCGGGCACGGGGCAGCGGAAAGGACCGCAGCCGGCGCTCTACGCTGACCCCAAGACGGGCGCGACATGGAGCGGTCGTGGTCCGGCGCCGGCGTGGTTGGCTAGTGCGAAAGACCGTAGTAAGTTTCTGATTGCGGGCGTCGACCCGGCGACCAGTGCGGGGGTTGCGAGCAAGACGAAGCATTCGGCCAAAAAGGCAGTTGCCAAGAAAGCCGTCGTCAAGAAGGTCGCAGCGACAAAGACCGCACCGACGAAGAGGGTTGCGGCGAAGAAAGTGGTTGGCAAGAAGGCCGTGAGCGCGAAGGTGCCGGCGAAAAAAGCGCCGCGCAAGAGCGTGGCTGTGCCCGCTCCGGTGGCCACAGTCGAGTCTGGCGCCGAGTTGACGACCTAAACGTAGTTGTCAGGTGCCCGGTGGACCAGCGATTTTCTGGTTCCACCGGGTACACCAAGCCGACGACGTTTATTGCGCCTGTGCTGCCTGACGTTGTGCAGCTTGCTGCTGTTGAGCGTGCTGCTTCGCAAGGTGTCTGCCGACCACGCAGCCGCCAACTGCACCGACGACCGCATGGTGTCCAGCATAGTGACCGGCCACACCGCCAACGACCGCGCCTTTGAGGCAGCCAGCAGCGTTTGCCGTTCCGACTGTTGCCAAGGGCAGCGTGACAGCCGCTAACGCAATTCTCATTTGACTAGCTTTCAATCCCGGGTGCTCTGAGGTTGTATTTTGGGTATGTGGTTGCTCCCGGCGTCGCTTCAACCCCAGCGACCGCGCTCACGCCACTCGTGCTCACGCCATTCGTGGCGGCGCCATTCCCGTTCACGCCACTCACGACGCTCGCGCCATTGGCGAGCACGCCAGTCGTCATAGCCGTCGTAAGCGACAGCCACGGGCGTGGGAGCGTAGGCGACGGGCGGAGGGGCAACGTACACAGGCTCTGCCGGCGCATACACGGCCCCGGGGACGCCCAATCCGATGGCGACGTCGACGTGCGCCGATGCTGCGGTCGACGCGGCCAGAACCGCAACACCAAGAATCGCGCTAAGAATCTTCTTGTTCATCTTTGCTACTCCTCGCACGTTGAGTGCAATGTCAGTGACCACGGCTCGAAGTGTAGGAGGGGAGGTTAGACACAGGTGAAACGGCCTTGCGAGATTGGTAACGCGACATTACTAGAACTGGTGCGATTGCTGCCGGCAATTGTGATCCCGTATGGTTGAAAACCTCGAGAGCGATCCGGAATCGAAAAGTCTCGCTACGGTGGTGGCGAAAGAAATGAACGCATTAAAGATCGCCGACCCCGAGGGGCATGCTGAAGCGCAAACGCTTTTATCGCCGATGCTGGGGCAGCAACGTGCGGACGTCTCCAGGACTTTGAAAGCAGTTGTTCATTTCGTCCTGCTCGTGGGGCCATTGAGGGTCGCGAACTGCCCTTGGATCATCGCGTCGAAGCCGCCCGCAGCACCCTCATTATCGGCGTCACATAGCGCTGGAATTTCCCCGATTTATTGCTGAAAGTCACAGCCTAGCAGGTTGCTGAAGTACCGGCGCCTTACGTCATCGCGAAAGGCCCCTGATGCGTTGATATGAGACCCCTCACTTGCCCACTGGAGATCATGCGCGGCGCCGACACGTTCACCGAGAGTCTGTTTTCCACGCCATGAACGGCAAAGACGTTCTTTGCAAGATCGATTCCTAACGTGACAATGGTCATGAACTTCCCCTGATGTCGATGCGGTTGAAGGATCGGGACCGAACAATGGTACGCCGATGCTTGTTCGCGGCTTCCGCCGAGGCGTCCGGTGGGGAGGTCCCTTCCATTCATCTACGGTTACCTGAATCGTATTCAATCCAGCCGTCGCCTTGAACGCGAGGCTCAACGCAACGTCGAATTGATGTGGCTCACCGGCCGACTGGCGCCGGACTTCAAGACCATTGCGCGGTTCCGGAAAGACAACGGCAAAGCGATCCGCAGCGTCTGCCGCCAGTTCGTCGTGCTATACCAGCGTCTGGACCTCTTCGCCGAAGCGGTCGTTGCGATCGACGGCAGCAAGTTCAAGGCGGTGAACCATCGCGACCGCGACTTCACGAGCGCCAAGCTCGAACGACGCATGCGCGACATCGAGTCAAGTATCGCTCGCTATCTCGAGGCGATGGACACAGCGGATCGTCAGGAGCCTGCGATTGCGAAGGCCAGAACAGCTCGACTGCAGGACAAGATTGCGGCCTTGAAGGAACAGATGCGAAGTCTCAAGGAGATCGAGGTCCAACTCAACGCGGCACCCGACAAACAGGTATCGCTCACGGATCCGGATGCACGTTCGATGAAGACACGAGGAACGGGAGTCGTCGGCTACAACGTCCAGACGGTGGTTGACACGAAGCACCATCTGATCGTCGCGCACGTCGTTACCAATGATGGCATTGATCGTGATCAGTTGACGTCGGTGGCGAAGCTTGCCCGTACAGAGATGGCCGTCGACAAGCTCACCGCAGTTGCGGATCGCGGCTACTACAAGAGCGAGGAGATACTCGCATGCCATGAGGCCGGGATAAGCGTGTTCGTTCCGAAGACGGTGACATCGAGCGCAACGGCTCATGGCCGCTTCGGCAAGGATGACTTCATTTACAACGCACAGACGAATGAATATCGGTGCCCGGCCGGCGAGCGGCTCATCTGGCGATTCTCGACCGTTGAGCGCGGCCTGAGGATCAGTAAGTACTGGAGTTCGAATTGCCAGCAATGTCCGCTAAAAGGGGACTGCACGCCGGGCTCTCACCGACGGGTGGCACGCTGGGAGCACGAAGCTGTTCTTGATGAAATGCAGGCGCGGCTTGATCAAGCGCCTGAGATGATGCGTATCCGGCGACAGACTGTCGAGCACCCGTTCGGCACGATCAAGGCATGGATGGGCGTCACTCATTTCCTGACACGGACCATCGGGCGGGTGAGCACGGAGATGAGCTTCACGTGCTGGCGTACAACAGGAAGCGGGTGATCAAGCTACTCGGTTCAGAAGCGGTTATGAAGGCGATGAGGGCCTGAGGCCCGTACGGGGTTGTTGAGCCTTTGCGATGTGTTCGGCTGTGATTTGACGTTCGGGTTGCCGCAATCGAAAAGCCGCGACCTGCGCCGAGCCAGGTTTCGTCAATTCACAGTGGCTACGCGTTTTGACACGCTCTGGGCCAATAGTTGCCGTTCGCGAAACACACAAAGCCGCCATTCCAACGGCCGGTTCACTTCGGAACCTGCCGGACGTGCGGTGGAGCGACTCGGCCTTTACCGTCAATCGGGTACCTCTGGTCAGGCGGCTACATGTCGCCTTGCGGACGTTCGCAGTTCAGCGATCGCGAATGACCGGTCTCACCGAATGTCCGGGTTGACGGGGCCGGAGTCCGAAATCGGTGTCATCGTGGGCGGAACATAGTAGATATAGGCACTGGCGACGCAGGCCGGCTGTCCATCGGTTGTATCGGAACAGGTGTCTAGGATGCTATTGCCGTATGCATCGGTGGCCGTGAATGCCGGGTCGGGAACCACGTTGTCGTAAGGCAGCAGCTTGTAGTTCTGGCGCAGGTGCCACACGATGGTGTGCCACGCCTGATAGGTCTGGCTTCGGTAGCCGCCGCCGCGCGCCGATCCGCCGCAGCGGGTCCGCGCGTAGACCTCGCCGCGGATATACCCGTTCTTGTCGAATCCTGTGACATAGCTGGCAACATGTACACCGCCGCACGAGGCCCCGAGCAGCGTCGGGTATGCCGCTGGCAACGGCAGGGTGACCTGAGCCTGCACAGCGGCACTCGCCAGCAGTCCCAGCAAACCAATCATCTTCATGTCGTGTCTCCCGGCTGGTTGAAGTGGCGTGGCAGGCGGGTCGAACTGACGGATCCTGTTCAGGTGCACCGAGCCCTGCGTCAGCGTCCACACGTTGCCGTTGTTGTCTGTGATGGAAGTGGCAGCGGGGATGGTGGTGTCGTTCGCCGGGACGGAACTCGCGCGTGCGGCTCCTCGTCTGGGTGCTGTCGGCCGTCATGCTGTCGGGGCATGCCACCGCATGCGGTTAGGATCCAGCTTCACCCTGCATCAGTTAGGAAGCCTATTAAAAAGTGAATCGGTAATTATTGGCACGCGTAAAATGCGGTTTTATGTATACAGCAGGCTGAGTCCAGCAGACGGGCGGCCCCGTTGCCAAGGCTCAGCGGGCCGAGACCGCGCCGAGCCATCCCGAAGAGGGAGAGCGCACCGCTCACCGCGCCCGGATCGCAGTCCGTCGACGCGGTACAACATCCCCATCACCATGCTACCGCATACTGCCGGGACTCTCCCGATCCTCCTGGCAGGCGATCGCGATCCGGGAATTCACGACGTCGACGTAGTCGGTCGGCACGTCACTTATCGTCGAGCCGCTCTCCGCTAAGAGCCGCAAACTGAACTCGCAGCTTTTCCAGCTTTCGGCGCATCTCCGCCGATTCAAGGTGGCCCCCTTCTTCGAGAACCCTGATGTCCTCCTCTATTTCCTCAATCGTCGACTTCATTTGCTGGAAGGCTCCGGCCGGGGCCTTTTCGTATTGGTTTTTCATCTGTCACTCCCGCAGAAAAACCCACTGAGTTGATGCCTCGCCATGACGGCCGCACCATGCACCCATCTTGCCTCACCCAGACGCCGGCGCGCGCCAATTTGAAGAAATCGCGGGTCATCAGACAGGCCACGCTGGACGCGTGGGCGGCGAAGAAATACAAAAAGTTGCGGGGCCATCTTCGGTGAGCCAGGCACGGCTTGGCGCGAGTCGCGCAAACCCGGCCTGGGCTGTTCGCTCACTGGAAGCTCGTGCAGCCGAGGTTGGATAATTGGAGCGGAGTGAGTCGAGAGGCTCATGCTCCGTTCTGCGAGCTGAGCCGCTGGCTACGATGACGGCTAGTCCAACCTTGCCGGGTGTGTTGGTCAGATCGATTGCGCCGCTGCTATCGACCGCACCGAACATGTCCGCATGCGTGATTCCAGCCGACGTCATCCCAAGCGTCATTGAGACGAACCTAATCGCGTTCATCGACAGCAAGGAAGGGCGCTGGCGCACGGTATTTCCCTCCGCCGTGCATTGTGAGGTACGGAAAAGGACGCCGGCAATGGGGCACCTTCCTACTTTTCAACGGAGGGTGCTGGGGCTTTCACCCACTGTACAAAAATGTTACATCCGTATTCAGGTTGGCAATTGCGCCTCATTTGCAACTGACTTCTTTGAAGAAAAATAATTCCAGTGGAAAGCAGAGTCGCGCAAGGCACCTCCAGCTGTTACCGATTCATCGTTTGAAGTCACTTTATTCGTATTATTACTAATCCCGGTTTCGGAGGTGAAATTATCATTTTTGAAACGTTTTCCCCGCTGTTTCTTAATTTCCATTTGTTATCGAAGGGCGCGAACAGGGGGCATGCGCCTTGTACGATCATTGGCGCGAACCTTGCAGTATAAGCCGCGCAGCGCGGTCACCAAGAAATCTTACCATAAATGTAATGTTAAAGAAAGAAATATGAAACGACTTGGAAAGGGATAATTGAAGGAAAAAAGACGTGCTAAACGTCCATCCATCCACGACCAGGTAATTCTCCAGCCCCCATGCCGAACGAGGAGTCGCGATCGTGAATATCAAATATCGCGTATTGATTGCCGAAGATCATGATTTGCTGCGCAATGGCTTGTGCTCGATGCTCGCGGCACAAGGGGAATACGCCGTGGTCGGCGAGGCGCGGGATGGCAAGGAGGCGTGTCAACTCGCGATGACCCTCGCGCCCGATCTGATCCTGATGGATCTGTCCATGCGCGGCATGAACGGGATCGATGCGAGCGCAGCCATCAAGCGTCGCTCGCCGCTCGTGCGCATCGTGGCGCTCACCGTCCATCAGAATGAAGAGTATGTGCGTGAAGCGCTGCGCGCAGGTGTCGACGGCTATGTGCTGAAAGACGTTTCGTTTGACGAACTGCTCGTGGCGATGCGAGCGGTGATGCAGGGGAAAAAACATCTAAGTGCCGACGTGTACGGCTACATGGTCGGCTCGTTCATTACCGGACGCGAGGCCGCGGGGCCCAAAAAGGCGTGGGACATTCTGACGGCGCGCGAGCGCAGCGTGTTCAAGCTGATCGCCGAGGGGCGCACCAACCGGCAGGTTGGCCAGTATCTGAACCTGAGCCCGAAGACGATCGAAAAGTACCGCGCCAGCGTGATGCACAAGCTCGCCATCGAGAATCTGACCGAGCTGGTGCTGGTTGCCATCAGCATGGGACTGCTGACGTCCCTCGCTTCGAAGTGCGCCGAGCCGGAGGAGGACGACAGGGTTGCGCGTTTGCCGTCGACACGTCCGGAGCCGTCGCCCTCTGAAACCGGCGAGCCTCCTGAGGCGCCGGTATCCCGGCTCAGCGATACGGCCGTGGGCTGAGCGGCCGCGTCGCGCCGCTGCGCGGGCGCTTCAAAGCGACCAACTGGCCGACACGACTGTTCCCCTTGCCCCGGAAGAGTGAACCGAAAGAAAGCCGCCTTGCGATTCGACCCGGTGTTGCATGCCCACCAGACCGAGGCCCGTCGAACTCACTTCGTTTGGCGAGAGCGGCAGGGTATGGGATTGATCAGGTATTGCCTGAGCGAGACCGGGAAGCGCGCGCCGCCGATCGCGAGCGACGCGAGGAAGGTGATCGTGCAGCAGATCCAGAAGGCCGGATAGAGCTTGGTCATCGGAGCAAGCAAGTGCGGCGGCACTCAGCAAGAATACAGCGTGATGTCTACTCATCATGATCATTCCCCTCAAAACGGAACTGGCTTCCGGTCGTCACTCGTCGCTGGCGTTGGCACGTCGACGAGCCATGCCCGCCAAGTCGGCCGTTCCTGTCGTCGATGCGGGAGTATCCGCAATCCTCAACACATCCTTGTCTGAGTCGAAAGCAGGAAAAAGAGGGAAACCCGCCGAACGTATCGCGGGTAGAGACCCGCTACGTGTCTACGTCTGCGCGAAGGGGGCAGGAAAGCCGCTCGCGTGCGTGACCCAGTCGGTCTTTTTCACGCACAAAAGCGGCCCAGATTATCCGTGTCGGTATATCCATGTCTCGAACGCAAATTGTCGTGCCTGATTCGCTCGGGCCGGATTGTCCATTTGCTAAACGGCACGATCTCTAATCGTCGGGCATGGGTCTCAGGCAGGGCTCCAGCTGGGTCGTCCACAGCGGCCGTTCCGCCGGGTGTCTGGCATTTCGCTCGCAGTCCCCGAGGCGTCCGCTCCGGCCTGGCATTTGCCGGGCTAGGATGTAGGCCCGGACGACCGCTGTTGTGCTCGATAAACTAGTCGTTGAGGTGGCGCAGGTGCCAGCGGCGGGAGTGGGTCGAGGACAGCCCTACGCGGACCGATTAGAAGCCTTGGAGGTGTGCGCCCACGTTGGGGCGCACACAAACGATGTCGCGCGGCCTCATCTTGGGATGGCCAACAACCGGCCAGCCAAGGCCAATTTTGGTGACCGGCGGGCCATGAGGTAAGGTTCACGCGTGTAGTGGCTCGGCATCGCGACGTTGGCTCCGCCCTCCAAATTCTTTTAGCGGTGTAGGTCAGTCGCAGGAACTTTGTCCCGTAGTCGCACCACTGTGGCGCCTGTCGCATTTACTCTGGCGCCCTACGCCAGCGAAATGGCGTTCGGCTATTTCCAGAAGGGTCAGCCGGTTGTTTCCAGAAAGATCAAATCGGGAGTCGACTATGCCGGACAAAGGGCAACCAGGCGGTACGATCCAGAACTGGACGGACAGGTGGGTCGCAGCTGTCTGCGACTATTCCATCTTTGCGATTTCGGTAGAAGGCCGGATTCTGACCTGGAATCCCGGTGGCATAGCCATCCACGGATACCAGCCGGAGGAGATTATTGGCCAGTGTCTGGACATCCTTTACACAGAGGACGACCGCCAAAAAATGGCGCCGGCAGCCGGTCTCGAGACCGCGCGACGGTCCGGGCGTCACGAAACCGAGGGCTGGCGAGTCCGCAAGGGCGGTTCAACGTTCTGGGCCAGCGACGTGATCACCGCGTTGCATTCGGAGGACGGAGAACTTGCCGGTTATGTGAACATCGTGCGCGATATCACGGAGAAAAAGGCCGCGCACGAGGCAGTGCTGGAGAGCGAGCGGCGCTTCCGCATGCTGGTGAACGGAGTGACCGACTATGCAATTTTCATGTTATCGCCGGACGGCATAGTCACAAACTGGAACTCCGGTGCACGGCGCATCAAGGGCTACGCCGCAGAAGAAATCATCGGGTCACATTTTTCGCGCTTTTACATGCCGGAAGACGCTGCGGCAGGACTGCCGCAACGCGGGCTGACCGCCGCCGCAAGGGACGGGCGGTTTGAAGCGGAAGGATGGCGGGTGAGGAAGGATGGCAGCCGATTCTGGGCCCACGTGGTCATCGACGCCATCCGCGACGAGGAGGGAACGCTCGCCGGATTTGCGAAGATCACCCGTGACATCACCGAGCGGATGGAGGCCAACCGTGTTATCGAAGAGACGCGGACGGCATTGTTCCAGTCGCAGAAGATGGAGGCCATCGGTAAGCTGACGGGCGGCGTCGCGCATGATTTCAACAATGTGCTGCAGGTACTGCGCGGTAACCTGGAACTGCTGGAAAACCGCCATGCCAGCGACGGCTGGACCCGGGAGCGGCTCGACAGGGCGATCGACGCGGTAGAGCGCGGAGCGAAACTGGCGTCCCAGTTGCTTGCCTTTGGGCGCCGGCAGCCCCTGCGGCCGGTCGTAATCAATCTGGCACCCGCAATACGGGGCATGGATGATCTGCTGCGGCGCGCACTCGGCGAGACCATCGAAGTGGAGACGGTCGTGTCTGGCGGTCTATGGAACACCATTGTGGACATCCATCAGCTGGAGAACGTCATCCTCAATCTGGCGATCAACGCGCGCGACGCGATGCCTGAGGGCGGAAAGCTGACCATGGAACTGGCCAATGCAATGCTCGACGATCAATACGTTGCCGGCCTCCCCGATGTGGCGGCAGGCCAGTACGTGATGCTTGCCGTCAGCGACACCGGAACCGGGATGCGGCCGGACGTGCTTGAGCGGGCGTTCGACCCGTTCTTTACGACGAAACCCGAAGGCGTGGGAACCGGACTCGGTTTAAGCATGGCCTTTGGTTTCGTCAAGCAGAGCGGTGGACACACCCGCATCTACAGCGAGATCGGGCATGGCACGACCGTCAGGATCTACCTGCCACGGTCCACCGAACAGGCAGTCGAGCCGCCTGCGAAACCAAACGTCAGGTTGCTCGGCGGAACGGAGACCATCCTCGTAGTCGAAGACGACCTGAAAGTGCAATCTACCGTGGTCGATATGCTGTGCGGCCTTGGCTACAGCGTGCTGAAGGCGAACAGTGCGGAGCAGGCGTTAACCGTAATTCGAAGTGGTATCCATATTGATCTGCTTTTTACGGACGTTGTCATGCCCGGGACGCTGCGCAGTCCGGACATGGCCGCCCAGGCGGTGCAGCTTTTGCCGCGGCTGAAGGTGCTTTTCACTTCCGGGTACACGCAGAACGCGATTATTCATGGTGGACGGCTGGACCAGGGTGTCGAACTCCTGAGCAAGCCGTACAGCCGGGAACAGCTGGCCTACAAAATTAGGCAGATACTCGGCGCTGCCAGCGCGACCGATAGAAGCCAGGACGCAACGCTGCCAGCAGCAAATGCTGGCACGACAGGTCTCCGGGTTCTTCTGGTCGACGACGATCTAGCGTTGCTGGAAGCGACGGGCGAACTGGTAAAAATGCTCGGCCACACTCCGGCAACGACCGGTTCGCCGGAAGAGGCGCTGCGTTGGCTTAAGGACGATGCATTCGACGTGGTGGTCGCCGATCTGGAGATTCCAGGCACGTCCGGAGTCGAATTCGTCGAAAGAGCGGTTCAGCTACAGCCGGCGCTGCGTGTTGTATTTGCCTCGGGCAACGAGATGCCAGATCCTCCAGCGCTCCCGTTCCGCTGGAAGGCGTTGCGCAAGCCCTACACCCTGGAAGAATTGGGCGACGTACTTGGACGCCTTGCGGTCTAGACGCGTTGGCCGTTGAACTGGCTGTATTCATCCGCGGCTTACGCTGCGTCATTGTTCGATGGAAGTATTGGCTCAGCCGTTCAGCGCCACCGCAAATGCTCAGACCACCCGCACTGGCTGGCCCAAGAGGCCCGCGAAAGAGATCTGCAAATGGCCGCCATCACATCAGCGAACATACGACGGCCATACTCCAGACCAGCATCTGGGCCAGTAGCATAGAAACGTGTAGATTCGATCGTAGCATGTCTGTTAGCACACTCGTGACCGGCCCATTTCGTCAGAAATATCGCGCGCCACGGCGCAGTGGCCATGTGAGCGGGGTATCACTTTCGCGGGTTCAACTCAGGATGCCGGTAAGAATAGGGCGCCGCGTACTTCAGCTCATAGTGCGCGCCGACGCCGGTGCGCGTTGGCGGGAAGTAGTCGCCCTCGACGCACGTGGCATCAAATGTCCAGCCCTCGCTGTCGCCCCCTTCAAGGACGACCGAATAGATACCCGACACTGTGACAATTTCGCCGGGTCTGAAAGTGTCTGCCATGGTGCCTCCCCCCAACCGTTAGTGGCGGACTTCGCTTGATACGAAAGATTCCGATCGTGCAGCGTACGACCGCGCATAGGGCGTTTACAGCTGCCGCTGTCGCGACACCCAGTCGCGAACCTCCGCGCGCGAGCCGTACCTCGGCTCCTTCAGCCACGCCAAAAAAGCCTCGCGCCGCGCTCGCCATTCGCAATCGTCGAGATCAAATTCCCGTTCCACAGGTCGGGTGCCGTCGTCCCGCAGATGAGCGAAGACCAGATCCTTGCCGCCCCACCAGGCAACGCAGAGATCGCCGAGTTCCGCGACTGTTCCAACCGGAAGGTCACGCAGCAGCATCCCGAGTTGCAACCTGAACGCCGTGACGGCCACCTCCGCGTCATCCTTGCGCCAGCGGGCCTCGCCTGTCAACGCACCAGCGCTGCTCAGCGGCGTCGGCAGGCTGCCATGCCGACAGATTCCCGTACTTTGTCCAGAGAAAAGCCAGGCGGCCGACTTCATCTTCGGATAGGCCCGAATAGCTGCAGAAATGATCAAAATCTTCAAGCGGCGTGTGGCCGTGCGCGCTCCTTAAATCACCAATCACTTCGAGCACCAGCGCAATGCCTTTCTCCGGATCCTTGTAACACACGACATATACCTCCCTCTGGTCAAGCGCGGTACAGCATGACGCGTTCCACAAGGCGCGCTTAATGGCTTAATGCACCTGCCGCCGTTCCGTCGTGTTCCCGCCATGCGAAAGCCCTAGGCGGAAGGCGGGCCATCGGCCTATTGGCGCATTGGGTCGTCGCGCAACGTTTCCGCCTGCCCGTCTGCCGGCTCGGAGGACGCCTCCCCATTCTCCTCGCCGCCTTCCGTTCTGATCTGTCTTTCGGCCTCGTACCAATACTGGTCGGTGTGATCGTCGGGAGAGCCATCCTGCTCCCACAGGCGGTAGGCAAGATCACGAATACGTTCCAGCCTTGTCCCTTCGCTTCCGGTGTCCATCTTCGTCTCCTGGTTGACCGCGCAGATGGCCGATAGACCACATGGACACATGCGCAATCGCTGTACCGGGGCAGCGGACCCGCAGCCCATGCTTCAGGTGCGGTGCTTGCTGATAATGACAAGTTAGAGGCGACGCGTAGACCTATCACCGTCCCCGTCATGGCATCACAACCTGGAGTGGCAAATGGAAACGACCAAAACTGAAGGCACCCTTCGCGAAGTTGCCGGAAATATGAACGAAGCAGTCGGCTCGGTGACAGGCGATACCGTGACGCAACTCGAAGGCAAGGCAGATGAGTTGCGCGGGAAGGCGCAGCAGATCTGCGCGGATGCAACCGAACTTGCGCGCGAGGCCATGGTATCTCGCCCGCTCGCCGTGCTGGCGGGCGCGACGGCGTTAGGCTTCGTGATAGGCGCGCTGTGGTCACGGAACCGCGACACTGACGCATAACACGACACCGGACGATTGACGGCGCACGCCGCGCTTCTTTCAGGAAGCAGAAAGATGTCGATCCAATCGAAAGTGAATCAGTGGGGTTCCGTGAGCCGGTTCTGCATCGACCGGATGGCGGACTACGGCGAGCTCATCTCCATCAAACTTGCGCAGGCGCGCGCGCAGCTTGCGCGCGAAGTGATTGCGCTCGTCGCGCTCGCGGTGGCGGGAATGTTTGCGCTGTCGTTCTTCTGCATCGCGATCATTGCGACGGCATTGACGACGCCATACTTCCTTCATGTGTCGTGGGCGATCGCCGCAGTGTGGCTTTTGTTGTGCGTCATCGCCTACATCGTCGTCCGGTCACAAAAGCCGGCCAACTCCTTCCGCGTGCTTCATGAAGAGATCCACCACGACCTAGAAGCGGTCAAGGAGGCATTGAAATGAGATCGCGACGTGCGGCCCTTGCCGCCTCTGAATCCATCGTGCTGGAGCGCGTGGCCTTATCGCGCGCGAAC
Organism: Paraburkholderia hospita; assembly: GCF_002902965.1. Lineage (GTDB taxonomy): Bacteria > Pseudomonadota > Gammaproteobacteria > Burkholderiales > Burkholderiaceae > Paraburkholderia > Paraburkholderia hospita. The sequence continues at coordinate 202,518 of NZ_CP026108.1, forward strand.
CTGGTTGCTGCACGCCAGACAGCGCGCGCGCTGTCTGGCAGGGACGGCTCTTCACTGACGGTGCGCGCCAGAGTTGGTGTCGACCGCACCAAACGTTACGCTGCTTGCGGCGCCGCTTCTCGGATCGCTGGTGATAGGTCCTCGCACGATCGCAAGCGTCGTCGTGCGCAACGGACTTGTTGCCTGGATTGGATAAACAGTGCGACGAATTGCCGGGAAGTGAACGCGTACCGGCAACTGAAATCGCGGTCAGTGCGGCAGACGCAAACGCTTATTTCTTGTTCTCACCTGCCTCGCCCCATGCGGTCACCTTCGGAGCGGCTGTCCGGGTAGAAACACTCTGGACGGGAGACGGCTTTTTGGGTTGTTTAGGCTTCTCGAGAGTGCCGAATTCGGGCACAGTTTTGTGGCTATGTGGCCAGGCGGAACATCTCGAAGGTGTCAGGGTCCTGCCTTTCGGCGATGAATTTCGCGAAGAAATTGGTTTTGGCGCTATTCAAGAGAAATTCGGGCAGGCATTGGCGTAGTGCATTGGCGACGACCAACTCGGATGGAGGGATGCGGGGGCGGATGGTGCGCAGCCAGGATCCAAAGGAACTCCAGACGAGCGAAGGGAACACGGCTGCCAGGTAGTGAAGCAGTCCCTGACAGACGATGCCAGCCTGAATGAAGACGTGATAGGCGTGGGTCTTGTGCTTGACGGCGTTGCGGTACTCGGACGACTCGCGATGAAGGTATTGATCGCCGTTTCTGCGGCTAAGCGGCTTCATGTCCTGCATCCAGAAGTGGTACGCGAATGTGCCGATCCGGTGTACTGCCTGTTTGAAGCTGTGTTCGATCTTGAAGCGCAACCCATACAGGCGAATGATCTCGATGGCATCCAGGCCGAGGTCGGTGCACATCAACAGGCACGAACCCCTGCCAGGGTGAGTCACTGCCACGAAGCGAACGAGCCGTCCGCACGCCGGCCACAGTAGATCGCAGACCCGATAATGGATGGTGACGTTGTGCTCGCCGTAGACCGGGCTGGGGGCTGATTGTGCGGACCGGGGATCGGTCATCAGCGATTTCAGTTTGATCTTGTCGCCGTAGAGCTTGGGACGGCCCCGTTTGCGCGGTCCTTGCTGCTCGTACGGTTCATAGGCGACTGCATTGGACTTCACGCGTGTGACCAGGTGGTTGTCCTGGTCGCGCAGGCCTTTGACGCAGCGTAGTAGGCATCGGCGACGAAGTAGAACGGCTCCTTCACCGAGACGATCTCCAGCAACGAGATCATCTTGTCGAGCAAGGTACGCCGATCCCGGTTGGACCACACCAGACCTTCGTGAATGCGCACGGCCAGCGGGGGACGGCGAAGACGCTCTGGGCAGCCCGCACGAGTATGCTGACCGCCTGCATGGAGTGTCCCATCATGTACTCGGGCTTGGTGTTGGAGTCCGACTGTTGATGCAGCAGCTTGACGCCGGGCATCTTCTTGCCGCTCTTGGCCACCTTGATGCCGTCTCCGACCAGGACGAGCCGGCCATTGACGCGTAGCGGGTCGGGGAACAGGCGCAGCACCGCCTGAGTCCACGGCGCCGAGAGCTGATCGAGCTGCACGGCGTTGCTGTGCAAGCTGTCACGCAGCTTGTTGTACAGGGCCGGTCGCAGTTTGAGCGCACGCACGATGCTGGTCACGCCTAGCAACTCGGTGCGCACCGTCAAGCCTGCGACGGCAGTTGCGAACCACATGAAGCTGCGCAGACGAGAGAACGCTGGGCGCAGCAACCAGATCGCATCCCACCAAGCCATCCAAAGCGCCATCGTTTTTCTTCAAGCTTGTTGTATTGATTAACTAACATAGTACTACTAACCTATATACATGACACAAGAACGCCTCCTTCAAATTGAAAGACGCATTGAGACGATTAAGGGCGAAGCTCGCCGTGATCGATGAAACGCGCCCAGGCTCACTCAGCTGCCAATACAAGGACCCCGCCAACCAGATCGGGGCTTACCATCAGCTGAGCTATACGCGGGGATAGGAAGAGCCGAACTGAGTATGCTCGCGACGCATTGAGCGACGTGCGCTGCCAAATCGACAACTACAAGCGCTTCAAAGCGTTGACCGACGAACGGCGCGACTTGAGCATCGACGCAGTCGCCTGAAGATTAGACCGGCGCACGAAGGCAATTAGGCGAGCCGGATCAGATCACTGAGAAGTGGACCGACGCTCACGATCGCCGAGCCGAGACCGTGAAAAGGAGGAGTAAGAACTCGGCACTCTTGAGTAGGCTTCTTTGCCTCTTTAATTCCGCGCAGTTGACTTTTGGCCATCTTCATTCTCCCATTTCGCCAACCGCGGATGCGGTTATGCGATCTTCCATTCTGTGCTTATTACGCGACGTCGACCGATGAATCTGGCTCCGACGCGTCCGCCCACAACGTGTCGAGCTCGGGCGCCTCGCTGTTCGTCAGTTCGGCCGCCCGGTCGAAACCGTCGCTCACTTTTTCGATAGACCGGCTGACGGGATCAATCAGATAGAAAAGAAACATGGGCCGCCTCCGCGCCGTGCACCTGCTCAAACGATTTGCTATCGATGAGCAATTCGTCGGCCAGCGAGTCGGGTGCAAAGGGCGACATAGGACGCGCGAGGTTCGCTGTGTCTCCTGTCCGGCGCGCGACTTTGGACGCAGTTGCTGGCGACTCATGGCCCTTCATCGGTTCACAGCTCATCGGGCAGAGGTTGTGTCGCGATAATGGCGGCAAGGCAAGAAAATTCCGTGATGACAAGGAGTCCTTACGCCACCAACGAATAGAACTGATCGGCAACGGTTCGGGTCACGCCGCTGTTCTTCATCTGGCCTTTCCTGATCATATGCATCGTCTCAATGCCTGACAGGATGATGCGGGCACACCGGAAATCCTTGAAGCCCATCATGGGCCTGGTTCGGCGTTTGATCGCCCGATGATCCTGCTCTACGATGTTGTTCAGATACTTGACCTGCCGGACCTTGATGGGCGTTTCCCGCTCGGCGTTGATGGCCTGGAGGGCGGCCAGATTTGCCCCACTTTTATCCATGGTCACGGTCTTGGGCGTCCCGTTCCGATCGATGGCTTTCTCGAAGTAACGGCGCGCTGCCGCCTTGTCGCGATGCGCCCGCAACAGGAAATCGACCGTATTGCCGGCCTTGTCCACCGCGCGATACAAGTACTTCCACTGGCCGCCCACCTTGACGTAGGTTTCATCCATCCTCCAGCTCCTGCCGACCGGACGTTTGTGCTTGCGAAAGGCCTTCTCGAACAACGGTACTAGTTTGATCACCCAGCGATGCACGCTCGAATGGTCGACCTGGAAGCCCCGTTCGGCCATCATTTCCTCGAGATTTCGCAAGCTCAGCGAGTAGGCCACATACCACCGCACGCACAGAAGTATCACGTCCAGAGGATAGTGCAGGCGCTTGAGTACCTTCGCTACGCCGGCAGGCAGGGCTTGTCTCGCAGTCGCCTTCTTCATCTCACGCTTCACTTCGGGAAAATATCAACTTCGATTTTACTCCTGCCCCCTTAGCGCGACAAAGCCAGCTTCCCTACGTCGGACCTCAAATACTGGCTCACGACAGCCACACCTCGCGGAAGTTTGCACCCTTTCGGGTCAGGGCAAAGTCTGAACCCCTATGCGAACCATTACAGCCCGCCGTTCGCTTTCTCCGCGTTCTCTTACCCGCTCCAACCAACAGCGCCCCTTGCGGTTTGCCTGCCGTCTCGCAATATTCCGCGAGCTTGGCGGTGAATCGGGCTTACCACGTTCCCAATCTTGCCGACGCAACAAAATACGTGCGCCTGTCCGTTTAGCGCCCGCCTCGCCCCCGGTAGCGCTCACGACGACGTGCCCCTATTCTGCAAAGAGGCAACCGGCTACCTACCTTTTGGTTCGAGCCTAACAGCAGCTTTGGCTCGTCAGCTCTAACGAGGGTTGTACAGCGGTTCACATACGTTACGCTTGCGGAACTTGCCTTGCCCCCACACCGCACGGCTGCTGGCAGTGTCGATTCCCGCCGTGTCGCCACGGTAAATCGTCTACTGAAGGGTACGTTGTCTCCGAAGCTTCGCACCCGATCGTTACCAATCGCGCACGTCCAGATAGGCAACTGTTGGTCGTACAACAGGTCACATTTCGACAGATCCCGAATGTGACAAGGCAAGATAGGGCTTTGCCGTCAACCACATCGCCGATTTACGTCCGGCGGACGGCGACACGTGTCGCACACAAAACGAGCTTTACCGCCAACTACATGCCGCTTGACGCGCGGCTGACGGCGACACGTGTCGCACCCCTTTGTTATGGATGTACGTCGTCAAGGCGTCATCGGGGAATAGACAGGTGTTAAACGGATAGGCCCGGGAGTACTCGGGTTGGTAGGGATGGGAACGCGGGAACCCCGATTTCTCGCCGATGCTCCAGTTCGCTGGAACGGCGGCAGGTGGACCGTGAGGAACACTGTTGAGGAAGCGGGATTGAGAATGCGCAAGAAGCGAAGGGTTGCCTGTAACGGGTGACATAGGGGTTCAAGATTTGCCCCAACCTGAAAGGGTGCTGACGTGCGCGTGGTGTGGCTGTCGTTGACGTGCATCAGGGGTTCGCCAAAGGGAAGCTTGAGAGAGGCCGGTAGGGCTACGGTTCAGCGCCCTTGTCCCGCCTGCGGGTCGAATTGACGATGCGACGTTAGCGAAGGTTGTGTTCATACAGACACAACCGGCATCAGTGAGATGCTTCGTGCCGTGCTCGAGCCGTATGCGGGGAAACTCGCACGTACGGTTCCTCGGGGGCCGAGTTTTCGAGAGGGAACGCGGCTACCCTCTAATGAGTTCCTCAGTTTTCGCCAGCAGATGATGCAGCAGGCTATTTTCATGAAGGCTTCATGGCGTCTTGCGTTCATCCTGTTGAGCGCACCATTTCATGGCTCCATAACTTTCGACGACTGCGCATCCGCTTCGAACGGAACGGCTGAGGCACTTGAGTCACTACCGGAAAATATGTAGTGCATTTATTTATAGAATTAGTTGACGTAGTCACGGAATAATCACGCGAGTTTCACAATGCACCACACAGAAACGTTTGGTTTGGCAAACATGTTTCACTTACTGAGGAATTTGCGTTAGTTGTAGTTTGCGTATCGATCGGCCAGACTATTGCCTATTTTAATTCGCTGTAACACTCGATTTCTTGAAAATCATGGACCGTTAAACTAGTTTTATTCTTACAAAATCACTCACACGCCCGACTTTTCTGACCGCCCTGCACCCAAAGGGCCGTGTCATAGTCATAGCGTCCGCGTAGAGTACATCACGAGCGCGGCGTCGCGACCTGGTGATATTCATTCTCAGTTATTGCCTAGGCGAGCATCATGCCCGAATTACGTTTCCGCACTCTTGGAAACTCGAGGTTACAGTAGATCGTCAGGTTTCCCGAGAGGCGACAAGACTTAAAAGGGACGTCACCAGCAATGAAGCGTCGTGCGTTGGATTCCCCATATAAGGGAGGCGTATTATGGCGGGTCATAACCTTAGTTCTGAAGCTCTTCGCGACGAGATTATCAAGATCGGCGGCGAACTTTCGAAGCTTTACGAATGGCTCAAAACCTACGTACCGCTCCTGACTGGGCCTGATATCACGAGCTTCACACCATACGCGGGATACGGCGGAAGCTTAATCGAGATCAATGGATACGGCTTCGCTGAAAAACGCGAGGACAATGCCGTCACCATTGGCGGCAAGCCGGCGCGCGTCATCAGTGCGACGGATTCGCAACTTCGCGTAATTGCGCCGCTCGACGTCGTGACCGGTCCGATAGGATTAACGGTCGGCCTCAAAACCGTAAGTGGCCCATATCTTTTTACGCTGCTCCCCTATCCGAAAGCGGGAGACGAGACCGACGGACCGCCGATCGAGTTTGAAGGCCACGGACAAGGCCAAGCGGGCGATCAACCGTCGACCGGAAAGCTTCGTGTCGCGGTGGCACTGGTAAATCCGGCCGATAAAGTGCCGGCCGATCCGGTGGGTGCGCGAACGGCAGTCGTGAACGCCTGGAACAACGTACATACGTTTTACGACCAACAAAGTTACACGCGACTGAACGTCGCCGTTGACGTCACTCCGAAGTGGAAGACGATTACGGGCAACACGTCCGATTACCTCAACAGCGCCGGCGATAACATCGACGGCATGCAAGTTGCTCGTCTCGCAGCCGAATGTGCACAAGCGTGCGTCGACGCCGGGTTAAAGCTCGATGACTATGGCATGCTGGCGTGCGTAATATTTCTGGACGGACATTTCATCCGCGCGTGGGGCAATTTGTCGACGCAGCTTTTTTCTTACAACGACGGTTCGACGCATATCGACATCTCGACCGCAAACGAAATCAACTACATCGAGATTCAAGAATCGGCGAACTGGGGCCGGTTCGCGCACGAAACAGGTCACAACATCTCTGCAGCGCCCTCGTTCACGCAATCCGACGACGAGACCGCGACGCTCGGTGAAGATGTCTATTCGTCAGATCTCGTAGATCCACTCGCAGCGAGCGCGCAAGACTTCGAGATCATGGGAAATCACGATCAGCATCCGGGGTTCTGCGCGTACCATCACGATAAGCTCGGCTGGTGCGACGGTACGAACATTCTGGACTTGCAGTGGGATCGCAATCCGTTCCAACAAAATTATCAATTGGTTGCGCACGGATTGACGCAAAATGCGGCCGGCGGCCGCTATCACATGCTGCGTATCCGTGTCTCGAGCGGACTCTTCTACTACGTAGAAGTGCGGCAGCGTCCGCCGGCTGCAAGTGGGCAGGTGTTCGATCCGAATATACCGCTAGGCGGCTCGCCGCGCGACGGCGGAGTCGTCGTCTACAAGATTCTCACTGACGTTAATAACACCAACCAGCAATGGCGATACGTAACGTTGCTTCACGACGATCAGGTGCTTGCAACCGGCGGGATCGCGAGTGATCCGGCACGCGCGCTGACGATCACGGTACTCGACGACAATGTCGCTTCGTCGCCGCGTGTGTGCAGCGTTCGGGTTGAATGGGCGCAGGCGATCAGCGACGACCCGAGCGGCGCGTTCGATCTGCGCGTCGATCCTTGGGACAGCAATTATCAGACGCCGGACATTTGGGTCGATCGCATGCCGTTCGGTTCTTTTGACCAGCCCAACGACTCACAAGGTCGGCCGCAAGGCAACGGTGATAAACCGCGTCCCCATGAAATCAATCATCTCTTCGGGCGCGTTCACTGCGACGGCTCCGCAGGCGCGACAAACGTTCGCGTAACGTATTACGCAGTCGATCCACCGGGTGTCGGCGATAACGGCAATTGGACGCCGCTGAAGACGACGGTAATTCCGAATATTAGCGCCGGGGCGTTTGTGGATACGTTCGTGAATTGGGTTCCAGCAATCGGACAGCACACGTGTCTGAAACTCTATGCGGAGCAGCAGCTTGGTGAAATCACTGGCGGCAACAATTTCGCACAAGAGAACGTGCTCGATTTTGAAGCACCGGCGAGCAGCGTACCCGATGCTGTGCTACTACCAGTCGCGGTTCGCAATCCGAAGAAAGACCGGCGCCAAATTCATATTTCACTGGCCGGCGTTCCTCGTGGCTATCGTGTGCAGTTCCCGCATCAATGGGTCTGGCTCGACGGGCTCGAGGAAAAGACGTTCAACCTGGCCGTCATTCCTACCGTCGACTACATGATGTACGTCGGTAAGGAACGTCAAGTGCCACGCCGCGCCGATGTTCGCATTCGCGGTGGCGTCGCTTATAACTATCAGATTCCGCTTAGCGGCGGAGTACCTCCGACGCGCATCAGCCCGATCGGCGGTATTACGGCGCGCGTTTCGCCGAAACGGCGCGTCGAAGTGATGATGGAGGAGGATCGTGAGCAATCCACAGGCGACACAATCGGCTTCATCGGTCACATTGCGCCGAGCGTACCGGATCAGCGGATTCGCGTCGATTTAACGGATCCGGCACATCGCTTACGCGTTGCGCTTGCGAAGACGGACGCCTCGGGGATTTTCCGCGTCAGTTTCGATCTCACGCAACCGCCGGACGGCAGCGCTGCGAGGAAAGTCGGAGCGAAAGAAAAGCCCTTTCCCGGGCAATATCTTTGCGTCGCGTCAGTTCTCAACTCGCCCGACGCGGCGGAAGCCACATCGAATACGGTCGTCGTAATGCGTTAGAGCGTGATTAGAGCCGCGCGAACAAACGCCAAAGCGAAGGAAGCCTCCGCGACGAACCAAAGTTATCGCGAGTAGTTCTGACGGAAGACACCCGGGGTTTGGCGCGCTCTGCGTGCGGCACAAAATGTCAACTCTGCGCGAATTCAGGTTGCTCAAGCCGATGGAAAGGATCACGGACGGCAAGGCGACGTAGATAAGATCGACTCCTCGTCGTCGCGGAAATCAGAGAACTGGAAGGGCAGGACGTCCACAACGTCGAAAGCAACATCATTCACGCTGTTTGGAAGGCTCTAACGTCGAGTGGGAACTCGTGGGGACCAATTCCGAGCAGTCCCGGCTATCAACCATCGGCATCTATATTCGGCGCGTTCGCCCAGTCGATCGGTGGCCCTAACCCGGGCCAATTGATCTGTGTTGGGATGCGCTCCAGTCGTGTCGAAGTGATTAGCGATGAGATTTGGATTCAATACTGGCAGTCAGGTTTCGGGCTGACCGCTCGATGGATAGGGACGATCGAGGGGGCCCAAGCGGTTGGGCCGAGCGTAGGCGGTCTGGTCGACGAAATGGCAGTGTGGGGATGAGCCTTGTCGCCTTTTCAAGGGTACCGTTTTCATTGAGCGATCGGATGGATTTCAGTGTCGGCCTCAATGAATAGTGACCGACGATGAGATGGCACAAGAGCATGGATAAATATTCACAGGTCTTTAGTTTGATCCGATTCTGTCTCTTCGGTGATGCCTAAGATATAAGGGCCGCCTGCGCGTAAGTCCTTCCGATACAGCCATCCGGGTCCTTCCCGTTGCTGCTCGGGTAGCGAGGGATTGCGTGCACATGACTTCTGCTCCATCGAACATGTGTCACCTGCTGAGGAATTTGAGTTAATTTCAGCTAGCGCATCAATCGATCAAACTATTGCCCATTTTAGTTTCTGTCACACGCGATTTCTTGACAATCATGCACCGTTAAACTAGCTTTAATTTTACAAAATCGTTGCTGACCACCCTGCACCCAAAGGGCGCAGTCACGGGCACTGTTTCGCACGGTTCATATCATGCGCACGTAGCACTCTCGCTTCGAACTCTCGCTCCAATACATTGAGAACTGCATTTCGGGTGCGGCCGGTCGTCACATGTGCAGCATCGCAGAGGACGTCCGTCTAGTAATTGCTTTCAGCTTGGATGAAAAATGCTCCAGCAAAGCTAAGGGGAGCGGTCTTGCGGGAGGTAGCGGTCATGCTTGATCGCAAAGTTCTTGTTGAACTCGAGAGCTTAGTTAATTTTGCTATCTGGCAATGCCACATCGCATAGCTCGACGCACCTCGAATTTGGCTGCCTCGGTAGGTCTCCTCGTTCGCTTGGCGCAGGGGTGGTGTCCTGCCGGCGTGTTGCAATCGCGCCGAAGCGAATGCCGCCGTAAAGACAAGGATTCGCCATGGGCCATCGGGTTCGGATTGTCCGGCCGGATGATTTGCTGAATCTCGAGATCGAGTGCGTCAACCTGCGTCTCGATTTGGCGAACGTCGCAAACCCCGCGTTAGTACCGGAGACGGTCGGCGATCCAGCCTTCCTTATCTATACGTTCCCACCGCAGGCCATCGCTGAACAAGCCTACTTCGAATCGTCGACTGTGCCGCCACCCACGGGAGAACCTCCGCTGGCCCGCACGCCGCATCCGCCGGAAGTTGACGACGTGAAGCCAGTGCCGGGCGTAGCGGTGCATGCGCGCATCGGCGGCCCGAGCCGTCTCGTTTTTCGTGTTCCCTCGGACGCGAGCACGCGCATTCCGTATGCGATTGAATCACTGCTCGACTGGTCAGGCTTCGAGTTGAGTATTTCGCCGCTTGCGGCGGTACCCGCAAAGCCGACGGCGGAAGAGGCGATCGCGGCGCCCGCGATCACGCAGCCAGAACCAACGCACACGGTTATCGAGTTACCGTACCATTTGCAGCTATCGCCGGGCGTCGGCGCGGCATGGCGGCATGCGCGCACGCCGGTGTCGCACGGCGGCTGGAGCGAGCTCTGGCATGCGCGCCTCGTCACGCGCGCGATCGAAAATGGCGAACCAGTCGAGCCGAGCATTGACGCGCCCGCGCCGCTGCGCGCGCTCTGGGCGGAGGGATTCGACCCGGCGGAAACGCTGACCGCCAACGACCTTTTTGCCGGGGAGCCGGGGATCGGCCGTGCGGCGATGGCGGCAGTGGATCGCAAGCAGATCGTTGCTCTTACATCAGCTTTTCACGACTACATCAGCGTCGACGAACGCAGCAGCGAACAGAGCACGTTCGAGCCGACGCCTATCCAATGCGAGCGCCTTATGTTGTCGCCGTTGGGCGGCTGGCTCAAGTCGCACGGCGAGTGGGACCCGCCATGTCGTCGGCTGGGGCGCGCGGCCGACCCTCCCTTTGATTGGCAGACGGTGTTCCGACGGGAACCTGTTGAGGCCGAGCACGCCATGCGGATCGATCCGCAGGCGCTGAAGGATCATCCGTTCGTTCCAGGCTTGGGCGGGGAGCCGGGGCCGCCGCTGAATCTGTCCCAATGGGTGCATGTGGCGTCGCAGGGACGAGACCACTACGTACGCGTGGTATATGACGGCTGCCTTTGCGGCACGGACCATCCAGCCTCCCTCGTGAAAGTGACTGAGCGACGCTTTTGCGATGTGAACGGAACGGCGGTCGCGTACCTGGTTCAATACATGTATGTCGTGGTGCGCCAGCCCGAGGTCGATTACAGCACGAGGCCTATTGCGCACGACGGACGCAGCTTGCCGTTCACGCGTATACGGCTGACGACCACCGTGACGCCTCCAATTGATGACCCGGCGGGCGCGAGCGCCGTCGGTGGGGGCTCGTCCTCTTTCTGGGTGATGGTGACGGACCCGGCCACCGGCAAGCTCGTAGACTTCGTGTTCCATGGCGTCGCGACGGATCTTGCCGGGCATCGGTGGAACTTCACGGGACCGTTGATGTTCGTGCCCTCCGGCGAGCAGCACCTCGATCTCGCGCTCGCGGCGTATTTCAACGATGGTGGCGGACGTCGGCGCGCGTTCTCCGTCTCGGGGCAGATGGTCACCTATGCTGCACCGGACCCCACCTCTGCCGCGGACAACACGACATTCGCCACCGAAGCGATCCTGCTCGCCGCCTCTCCCTCCGCGCAAACGTCGTGCGGCTTCGTGCCCGCGCTGGATACGGCCGACGTGCGCATTCCAGCGGTTGAGCAATTGCTCGGGGTGAATACGGTTACCAGCATCGCACTGAACCAGAGTTTCCTCGATACCGGCTTCGTCGGCGGCACCGGTGTGTTCGCTGACATCCGCTCGGGCCTCGGCATCAAATTCGATGCAAGCCAGGCGGGCGGCATAGCGACGCCGAACCTGAATCTGTCATGCCTGTCCCGCGATCACGGGCCACTAGCCGGCGACATCGGCAAGGCTGCGGCCGGCGCCTTCGATCCGGGCGAGTTCTTCCCTAAGGGGACGGCGCAGCTTTTCGGCGTCGTCGACTTGTTGGATCTGCTTCCCGCCGGCACAATCGCGGACAACGCGCCAAAGCTTGTCACGGTGCGCGAGAACGGCGGCAAGAAAATCGTCACGACGATCGACTGGCAGCCTGCGATGGGCAACCCGGATCCCCCCGCAGGGCCGCTCACATTCCACCGCGAGCCGGACTCGACGCTCATAATCACCGGACGCATCGAGCAGATTGTCGGTACGTCACCCACGCCGCCAGCCACGCGAATGCACGGCGAGCTGACGAACTTCTCGATTGAATTTGCAGAGGTCGTGCACATCGGTTTCGCCGCGTTCGACTTCACCTCGGAAAACGGACGCAAGCCTTCGATCGACGTTCGCCTGAAACCCGATGATCCCATCGCATTTCTCGGGGCGCTCGCATTCATTGACGAGCTGCGCAAACATATTCCTCCCGGCCTGTTCGGCGACGGACCAAGCCTCGATATCAACGCGACGCGCATTCGCGCGGGCTTTGGCATCGCGCTGCCGCCCCTGTCGGTGGCCGTATTCGCATTGCGCAATGTGTCGCTCAACACCGCGCTGGAGTTGCCCTTCTCAAGCGGGCAACCCGCGTTAGACTTTGGCTTCTCGGAGCGCCATCATCCGTTCCAGCTGGCCGTGGCGCTGCTGGGTGGAGGTGGCTTCTTTCATCTGCAGGTGGACACCGCGGGCATTCGGCAGCTCGAAGCGGCGCTTGAATTCGGCGCCGTGGCCGCATTGGATCTCTTCGTCGCTAGCGGCAGCGTGCACATCATGGCGGGCATTTATTTCGCGATGAACCGCAATGCACACGGTGATCTTGCGGCGATGTTGTCGGGGTACCTGCGCTGCGGCGGCGAACTATCAGTGCTCGGCATCATTTCCATTTCGGTTGAGTTCAATCTCAGTTTCACGTACGACGACGGCACAAAGAAGGCGAGCGGCCGCGCGACGCTGAGCGTGGAGGTGGAGATCGCGTTCTTCAGCAAGTCCATCGAACTTACAGTCGAACGTAGCTTCGGCCGCGACGGGGGCGATCCGACGTTCGAGCAGTTGGTCGAGACGCCAGCGGTGTGGGGTGAATACGCCGGCGCATTCGCATAGAGGACTCGTCACGATCATGGCTAGCCAACGCATTCTGCTGACGACGATGCCACGGGGCGCGAGCGTTGACCCTGACGTATTGCCGCTGTCTGTGCTTGTGTCCCCGCGCCTCACCGATGCGGATCGTCTTGACAGTTTCGGAGACTGGCTTAGCTGGACGGAGCATATTGCCAACGACGGTTTAAGCCTGACGCTGGGGTGCGGCGGCCGTACTGCCAACCTGAGTGCCGACACCGCCGTTTTGCGGCCCGACCTTTGGGCGGCGCTTTTCAACGCCGACACATTGGTGCGTCCGCACGTGTTCGACGATTACACCGGCCGAACCGTGTTTTCGTACCCGGTGCGCCTGGCGCTCTCGAGCCTGAAAAACATCTATCAGCGGGCTTCGCTGGACCTCGCGCTTCCCGAGCGCGAAGGCTCGCAGCAAGAGCATCGTCAGAGCCATCAAGGAACGCTGAGGTCGCTACTTGATGGCCTGCAGGTTGGTTGGAACGAGCGGAGCGCGCCAGCGCGCAGGCAGGCCCAGCGAGACTTGCTCAAGCGCGGTCAGACGGCGGGCGCGGCGCGCGCACCGGTTGTGGCTCCAGAGGACCTTGGGCGCGACGGACTGGTTCTGTCCGCACGGATGCCGGAACCCGGCAGCACCGGGGCCAGGGCGTTCAACCGGATGGTCGTGGGACCATTCAGCATATTCAGCCATCCGCCGTCGGGCCCCGCGCTGGAACGCCTGCCACCGCCCGATTGGCAAACGCATCTGGACTTTCATCAGGCGTTGAGCGCGCTCAACAATTATCCACAATTGCAACGCGCCCTCGGACTCGTATTCGACTTTGATGTGCCACTTGATCTGGTGCCGGTCGGGCCCGGCAATGCGTTCGTGACGATCGCTGTCACGCAGGTGTCGCCCGGCTGGAAGTGGTCGCTTGAGCCCGACGTGCCGCGTCTCGAAACTGCTGTCGTGCACAGCGAGGTCGACGGCGGCCATCGCGTGTTCTTCGCCGCACCTCTGTGGATGGTCAGCGGCGGCAAACCGGCGATGCCCGCGATCGGGCTGCTGCCGCTTGAGCCCGCGCACTACGGTCTTGCGCAGATCGACGTGGACGGTGCGCTTCACAAGAACATCATGCTGTCCGAGACGCTGTCCGGATACAGTGGGCCGCCGCCGCTTGTGCCGCCTCACCCTGACGTGTTCGATCCGTCGGCAACGCTACCCGCGCTGCGTTCTGGCGGATTGTCGCTGTTTGCAGACGAGCGCGCGGCAGCGCTTCTGACGCGCTTTGCCGAGTCCAAGGCATACAACGAGGCACTCGACAAGGTGCAGCCGCGGCCGTTCAGTGCGGAGGATCTCGTTCGAGGCCATCGGATTGACGTGTGGGATTCAAAAACAACGGGTTGGCATTCTCTGCATCGTCGCAATGCGCGCTATGAGATCGCCGATGCCAAGGCGTTCGATGTGACGGACGAGGAGGGCTTCGTCAAGCTCGGGGCCACGCAGGCGTCTCCCGATCCGGACCGTGTCGAGCCCGCCGACGACTTCTATCTGCACGAAGCGATCGCGCGCTGGAGCGGCTGGAGCCTCAGCGCGCCGATGCCGGGCAAGCATCTTTCGCGGTTCGCAGATCCGGAGCGGGCGCTGCCAAAGCCCGGCGAGGAAGATCAGTTCGTCGAGAACGAGGCGCCCACGCCTTTCAAGATGCGTTCGGAGTTCCATGTGGTGCCGGGCACGCTGCCCCGCATGAGGTTCGGCGTGCGCTACCGGATGCGGGCGCGCGTCGTCGATCTGGCGGGCAACTCGCTCGCGCTCGACGCGTTGCTGGCCGAGCGGCTGTCGCGGTTTTTCGCGTTACCGCGTGACGCGGACGGCGTGGCGTACCTGCGCTTCGAGCCGGTTGTGGCACCTCAACTCGTGGTGCGCGACGCGAGTGCGATCACTCGGCCCGGTTCGGAGCTCGAGCGCCTCGTCATTCGCACGTTTAATTCCGATGCGTCACTTGATTCCGCGCCGGCAAACCTCGTGGGAAGCGACCGGCATGTCGTCCCACCACGCACCAGCGTCGAAATCGGCGAGCGGCTTGGGATGTTTGACGATGCGAACGGCAAGCTGATTGCGACGGCTGACATGCACGCGCTCATCTCGCAGCGTGAGAAGGGTGAGTTCCAGCAAACACCCGAGGTGGTGAGCGTCGCTGGGCAGGACAAGACGTTTCCGCTCGAGCCCGCGCCACGCCTCGATGCGGTCCCCTACCTGCCTGATCCGCTCGCGAGCGGTGCCGCGTTGCGCGACCTGCCGGGGTCCCCGGACGGCACGAGCGCCCAGGTGGCGCCGGGCGTGGGTCCCGTCGTCCCGGCGCCATACCGGTTGCTGGACGATCCGAATCCGCGGGCCGGCTCGGTGCTGGTCGTCGACTTCGGCGGAGGCGGAGACTGGCAAAAAATGCGGCCGTTCCGCATAGCGCCAGCCGACGGTGCAATGCCGCCGTCGTGGGACCCGATGGACCGCGTGCTGACAGTCTTTCTGCCGAAGGGCACGACGAGCGTTGTGCCGCTGAGCAGCTGGATCGCCGTGAACGATCTGAAGCTGATGGGGGTATGGGAGTGGTTGCGCGAGTACGTCGAAGTACGCGCGTCAGTACCGGCGGAGCCCGAGCCGCTGGAACACCGGCTGGATACCTCGCAGATCGGGCAGGTGCTTCAACGCGCGCTTGAGGGTGGGCATTGGATGCTGACGCCGCCGCGGCTGCTCACGTTCGTGCACGCCGTTCAACAGCCGGTTGGCTCGCCGCGGTTCACGGGGATTGCGCTTCAGCATCCGGCGAGCCGCGAAGGCGATGCGAATGCGCTGCCCGCGTTGCAGACGCAACCGGAAACCGCCCCGACCGCCGACGCGGAACTCGCGGCCCTCACCGCATGGCGCCGACCAGGCGCACTCGATGCATACCTGATTGGCGGACTGCGCATACATGGCGCGAGCACTGAGAAGGTAGACATTGTCGCGGAATGGGAAGACCCTGTTGACGATCCAGCGCTCGGTCCGCCGGGAACCCGGCAGCATCGCGCGCCGGTCGACGAGTTGCCGATTGACAGCATACGGGAACATATCCTGTTCGCGCGTTCGAACGAGGTGCGTGCGGTGGGGTACTACGTGCCTTCTGTCGACCTCGTGGCGTTCGCGACGGGCGGCGACGCACTCGGCCACCTCGTGCCGGGCGTGCGGCTGTTCCAGGATACGGCGCCCCGTCATCATATCGGCGACGTACAACATCACATCGTACGGTACACGGCGGTGGCGACGTCGCGCTACCGCGACTATTTCGCCCCGGAGTTGGACTTCACCCGGCGCAGCGAGCCGGTGGAGGTTTCTGTGCCCGCATCGGCTCGGCCGCTCGCGCCAGGCATCGTCTACGCGCTGCCACTCTTCGGCTGGCAGCGGCACACGTCCAGTAGCGTGAAGCACAGCGTGCGGTTCGGCGGCGGCATTCGTGTCTATCTCGAGCGGGGCTGGTATTCGTCCGGACAAGGCGAGCTTCTTGGCGTCGTGCTGTGGAACTACGGAAACGGCGTCCTGGATCGCGAGTCGTGGAAGCCGTTCATCACGCAGTGGGGCATCGATCCGATCTGGGAAACGACGCGCAGCATTGGGTTCGCGCCATCCATCGACAACTTCAGCGACGCGGTGGCTGCGGAGTCCGCGCTGACGCTCGAAGCGAATGTGCCGGGATCGCCCGGTGGCGCGCGAGGCGTGGTGAACGTGGCGGGGTATCCCGTCGCGTTCGATGGCGAACGCAATCAGTGGTATTGCGACATAACGCTCAATACGTTCAGCACCACGTATATGCCGTTCTTGCGGCTCGCACTCGCGCGCTACCAGCCGCACGCTTTACCCGACGCGAAGTTGTCGAGCGTTGTACTCGCTGACTTCGTACAACTCACGCCGGATCGCACTGCTGTCGTCACCGCCAATCCGGCGCATGCGCGCGAGTTGCGCGTGACGGTGTCTGGCCCCGCGCCGGGCGGACCAGCGCCCGCTTTTTCCGATGAGCCGGTGCCGGATCCGTTGATCCGCAAGCCGACGGACATCGAGGTCACGCTCGAGCAGCGCGATCCCGCAATCGATACGGACCTCGGCTGGACGAGCGTGCCGACCGAGGTGGGCCACGTCGTTGTCGAACGTTCTGGTCCGGCGCCAGACCGCGGCGATATCACTTTGTGGCAGGGCAGTGTGCAGTTTGGGGATGTTCCCGCGCGCAACCGTTTCCGGGTCCGGATCGAAGAGTACGAGTACCCACCTGCGAACTACACGGTCGTGATCGACGAGCATCCCGGTGAACCGGGGCCGCCGCCAGTGAGGCGTCAGCCGCGCCGCCTTGTCTACGCAGAGACTATTCTCGTCGACAGCGCCGTCACCGAAGCGGCCGTTGAGCCGACCACCGGCGAAGGAATGCCGGCGCCGCCCGACGTATGGCCGCCGCCCTCCGACCCTCCGTACGGCCCGTACGTGGGCCCCACGTTCGGGCAGCCTGGTTCGACCGACAGCCTGCCGGAGCTCTCGCGTGCTGCAGACCCGCACGAGGTCGACGGCCACGTGAAGCTACTACAGGCGATGCTGAATGCTGCCGGTGCATTGCCCACGAGCCTGCAGCCGTTACGGGTAGATGGCAATTTCGGCGGCGAGACCGAGAGTGCCGTACAGAACTTCCAGGGCAGCCATCTGCTACCCGTCTCGGGCACGGCCGATGGACTCACGTGGTATGCGCTGACGTTCGCCGCACCGTGCCCACTGCTCGAGCCCGGCGTCGGTGTGCCCGGGATGCAGGGCGCGCTGGTCGCTGCGCTGCAACGCGCGCTTAACCTCGCTGGCGCGTTCCCGCGGCTCGGTGATAACGGCGAGTTCGACTCGGCCACGGACGCCGCGCTCGCGCGCTTCCAGCAACAGCGCGGGCTCGTGCCGAGCGGTGGCACCGACCTCGCGACGTGGCTGGCGCTGACTGATGTGCGCGACGAGAGCGGTGCAACGGGCTCGATGATCCTCACGTTCGACTACGACGTGACCCTCGCCGACCCGATCCGGTTCTCGGGCCGCACAGATGCGGACGCGCCAGCGCCCGAAACCGAGCCCATCGAACTGTCGGCGATCGGCCGCGCCGGATACGTGGTCGAGTTGCACGATGCGAACGATCAACCCATTTACCGGCGCACGCTATGGGACCCCTTTGGCTTGCGCATGGAGGGCCTCGCGCAGACGGACGATCCGACCAGTGGCCAACTCGTGAGCGTGCCCGCAGAGACGGAACCGGGAACGGTGGAAGTCACGCTGCCGCGGCTTCCAGGTGCCGCGCAAGTGGTGTTCATCGGTAGCCCGCTCGACGCAAACCGCATGGACGAACCCGCCAGCGTCCTGGCGCGATTCGACATTGCAGATCTTGCATGACAGGAGTGATACATCATGGCCGCCACCACGCCACTACCCATCCACGGGGAACCGGTGCTCCTATTTGGCTCTTGGGCAAGTGTTGACCGGCACTTCAACATCGTGCTGCTTGGCGACGGTTACATAGACGTTGAGGGTCACAGGGAGCTCGTCGACTTCGCGCTTCACGCGGCAGATCTGGCGACAAAGATCGTAACCACCGCACCGTTCGACCGGATGCGCAGCGCGATCAACATTTTTCGCATCGATGTTACGTCGACAAGCAGCTGGAGCGCCGAGGAGATCCAGACTTGGCAAACGGACCACATCGACGCGCTGGATGCGGAGCCAGACAAGGACAAGCGCAGTCAGATCATGCACGACATGATGTGCAACATGCCGGCGACGAATACGGCTCTGCGCGCACGCTTCTGCCATCAGAACATGGAGCGCCTTCTGATCGGCAATGAAGACCTAGCGTTCCGAGTCGCATCTTCAAGCTCGAGAGTCACGCCGGATGCCATCCTCGTCATCGTGAACACGAACAAGAGTTACGGTGGCGGAAGAATCGGGAAGGTGGCATATGCCGCGCGTCAGAGTTTCGTTCCCGTCGCGCTTCACGAACTGGGACACGTGGGGTTCGGGCTGGCGGACGAATACCATTTCAGATTCAAGGTGGAGGAAAATGTTTCTTTTAAGGGGGGGCGCCTGGATGAGCCGAACGTCTCTACGTCGGCGCATCCGAAGGTTTCACCTTGGGTGGATCTACTGACGCCCAACGTGGAGCTTCCGACGACCGTTGAGCATGACCCAGAAGAATGTCCAATGTTGACGGAAGAGCAATTGAAAAACGGAACGTTCGATTTGAAAAAGGAAGGTGATAAGGACAGCATCGGCGCGTTCGAAGGAGCGAAGTACAGGCTATGCGGCGTGTACCGTCCGGCGCTCAATTGCAGGATGCGTGAGAACACACAGGAATTTTGTGCGGTATGCCAGCAGGTGATAGCGGAGAAACTGGGCGCACGTCTGTTCGGCAATCCAAGCACGCAAGGCAAGCTGCCCGTTGACGCCGCGACGAGTCTGATCACATTCGTTCCACTAGCCGTGCCCTCCGACACGATGTTGATGACGTACGACTTACTCACCGGCGCGTACGCGATCTACCCATGCGCGCAGTTTGTGCAACGTTCACTGCCGCAAAAGCCGGTGCGCGGTCGCATCGCTCCGTTCTGGAACTCGCTCACGAGCGTCTACTACAAGGCGGCGCCGCACGTGCTCGCTATCCAGTATGGTACCGGTGCGTTCGCGCTCTATCGTTTTGCGGAAGACGGCACCTCGCTCAGCTTCGTGCGCGGCAAGGAAACGCCAGACTTCGGCCTATCGCGTCCGTTCGCGCTCTTGCAGGTCGTGCCCTTTTCATTCGCGGGCGACCTCCATTACCTCGAATACGACATCTTCACCGGGCAGGCGGCGGTCAAGCGCATTAGCGTGGCGTCGCCAAACCCCGAGACGATTCGCACGCTACCGCTGGGACAGGGGCGGCTGGGCCTCGCCCCGTTCATGCTCGCGAATGGGGATCCAGGCACCCATTTCTACTCGTACGACTTCGCGAGCGGCGCGCTCGCGTTGCGTCGATTCGACGGAGACGATGTGGCGGATGTCTGGAGTACGCCGACGTTCGGTCGCGGTTGGACCGATCTCGTACCGTTTCATCTGGTCGACGTCAAGTCACCCTTGCTGGCGAAGCCGAAGGTTATCGACGAGCCATTCGACGACTCGCCGTTCCTGCTGGCGCATTCGCGCATTAGCGGCATGCTGCGGATGTTCCGCATTCGCAATGACGGTGTGGGGCTTGACATTGCGTATACCGACAAGAACGCCGGCCCTGGACTGTCGAGCTTCACCGCGTTTCGCCTGCTGCAAGACAAGCGCACGTACTATCTGCGGTACCGCTGGGCGCTGTTGCCGGGGCAGCAGCCGACCATCGAGGCTTTTCATTGTGATTGAGTGCCAACTGTCTTTTTTTGACGACCCCTTCGCTTGATACTGCGTCGACGAAAAGGTCCCGCGCGCGGGCGACGATTTTTGTACCTGCAGCCGGGCGGGCCTCTGAAGGGGTCGGAAATTGCACTTGTTCAGAGAGAAGTTCGAGAGGGACTCTTTTTCACGAGTAACACCCCGTCAATCTCGCAACCTAGGAAAGTTGCGAGAAACGCTGAGGGCAAAAAAAAGCCCGCGGCACACCCTCGGGAAGAGGGGGTGCGCGGGCTCGGTTGCTGGTTGATATCTGTCTGCGGTTCCGACGCCGCTGTCGACTAGGTCGTCACCTTCCCAGTCAGTGAGCTGACGTCGACATCGTGCGCTGCAGCTTCGTTATAGACCCATTCCCAATAGCCAAGGATCGTGTCGTCATTGGCCACAGCGTAGCGCCAGTCTTCCTTCGGGAACTGCTCGCACTCGCCCCAGAGATTGTCCCTGCAACGCTTGATGAACTCTGCTACAACGTCGGTGTGGACGGGACTGTCATTCGAAGCGGTAACACCGACCGTCGGCTTTATGGCTTCGCCCGCCTTAAGACGCGAGATATCTCCAGCTAAGGCCTCGGTCATGCTGCCGTTGTCGGTCAGACGCACGATCGTCTCGTCACTTTCAATCGAGCCCGAATCGGATACGATTTCGGCAATCGTGCGGTAGCCCGAACAGATCCCGTCATCCGGATCGGTCCAGAACACCTGTTCACCAACTGCGAGCGTCGAGCGCCAGTTTTCCACCGTTTGCGGCAATTCCCGAGGCATGTCGACCAACACCTGAACGCTCTTGACTGCTCGTTCATAGTAGATGCCGACGCCGAGGGTACCGGCCTTCTCAAGATCAGCTTTCAGCAGGATCAAAGCACCTGTAGGCGTATTTTTAAGGATCCGGTCCAAGATAGTCTTTGCCGCGCTCTGCCAGAGATCCCTGCTGTTGTCCGACGCCCACTTCCACTCGCTGATTAGCGCCGCGCGAGCTTGTTCGAGGGTCTTTTGCGGCAGATTCAAGACGCCGTGCTCGACAAGTTGATCCGCGATGTCCTCTCTGATAGCGGTGGACTGGGCCGACGGCTGGTCGCCGGCAAGCAACGCGGCGCGCTCAAGCCGATAAAAGTCCAGATCGTCGAACAGTTCTTCCGCTATGGCATCGAACGGCCTTCCCGCCGCATTCGCAACCTGGAGAGAATGCTTGCGAAGTACTTCCAGCAGGTCATCCGACGTGATCTGGTGCAAAAGCACCTTCGCGGGTTCCGGCATTTTCCCAGCTTGGTTTTGATTCTGATTCATGTGATTGCTCCTCGAAGTTCTGCCGCGAATGCGGCGTTGATTGAACGAGAGAGGGAGCGACGCTCGGGTAAGCGCTCATTGAGCGTTGACCGAAGGGTACGAGAGGGTAATTCAGATAGCCGGCGGCGCGTGACAAGCCACCGTGTTAGACGTTTTCCGGGGTCGCGCACGGTCATCGGAAACTTGGGAAAACACAGGGGCAAAAAAAAGCCCGCGACACACCTCCGTGAGGAGGGTGACGCGGACGGGGTTGCCTGTTGATCAGCGGGGTTTCGTGAAGCGTCAGTAGATATTGCGCCAATGGCAGGGTTCGTATTCGGACTCTACGCGTTTGTAGCCAAGCAGGCGGTTTGCCGCGGACTCACGCTCTCGCCAGCCTAGAATGAGACCAAGGGCAGTCGCCGACTCGGCTACGTCTGTCAGCACCGTGTTGTCGCAAAATCCATAACCGCGCTCGCGCGCCTTGGCTTTTGCATGACCGACAATCCGGCTAACCTGCTCTACACACGCACCTGAAAGGTTTAGCTTGCGCTGCCGGTGCTTTCGCTTGCGTCTCACGCTTCCACCCCGGTGGACAGTTTCCGTTGAGAAATCGCCGTCGCTCGCGCAGCACGCGAGCCCATATTCAGCCAGTCGAATGCTCCTGGCGCCGTTTCACGAATGACGAAGCAAATACCTTGCTTCGATTTCGGCCCGAGAAACTCCTTCGCGGCGATCGCTGCCTCCTTCTCGCTGGAAAACGGCGACGCACTCTTTATCACCCCGTCTTCCGTGATGACACGAGGGTCGGGATTCTCACCTGAGCCGAAGAGGTCGCCGTCTGCGGCCGGTTCGTCGAGCGAATACTTCTCGAAGAACGTGATCAGATCAGATTCAAGGACCTTGCAACCCTCTTCCCAACGCTTTTCGAAGTCAGTGCCGCCGAAGCCTGCGCTCAGACGCGCACGCACGCTCTTTTGCGTTGAGAGGAACTTTGCCTCGATATCGGGTTGATCCGAAGGATATAAGGTAATGCGGGCGTAACGGTCGTCCTGAAACACCAATGTCACGTCGATTTTGTTGCACAGGGTCGACGCCCGGTAGCCCGCAATTGCGGCATTTTCCCCACGCACGGTCAGGTACTCGCAATTGGCGTCGCCGGCTTCAACCTTCACTGCCTTAACGACAATCTTGGGCACTTTCCCTGCTTGGTTTTGGTTCTGATTCATTTGGTTGCTCCTCGAAGGTCTGCCGCGATGCGGCGTTGATAGAACGAGAGAGCGAGCGACACTCGGGTTAGCGCTCATCGAGCGTTGACCGAAGGGTGCGAGAGGGTATTCCAGATAGCCGGCGGCGCGTCGCGCGTTGGGCATATTGCGGGAGTAGTGCCGATCGAACGGCAGCCGCCAGTATGCCTCAAGGCGGCGGCGCGGACAATCCACCGCGTGTTAGACGTTTTCCTACCTGCCGCTCGAACATCAAAATGTTGTGAAAACGCAAACCGGCGAAATTGCGCGATCTCGGAGACCGGCCGCACTGACGAAAAACCCGCCGCTCTCCGAAGAGACGCGACGGGCCGTGTTGCGAGTTGATAGATCACATTCCCAGAGACCGAGAGGATGCGTGTTGACCAACGCTCTCCGCCCCTTCAACCCGTCTGATGCTCCACAGGTTCGAATTGAACGCTTGTAGCACATCAGCCTCGAGTCCTGCCGTCGCATGCGCAACGTGATAGCGTTCATTGTTATATTCGAACACTGACACGGCACGCGTACTAGACACGCCGTTGCTATCTAATTTGAATCCACCGAGCTCTTTGACTTTGTCGTAGTCGGCATCATCGTCCCCGTTCAGATTCAAGTGGCGCATCAACGCAAGCTTTTCGTTGTTGATGGCTGGGACGTCAAAAGGGTTTTTGTTGGACACGTCTTTTGTAGCTTGAGACATCGTTTGCGGCATTTTCCCAGCTTCGTTGGTGTTCTGATTCATGATTGTTAGCTCCTCGAGTTCTGCCGTGGTCGCGGCGTTTGATTGAACGAGAGAGCGAGCGACACTCGGGTTAGCGCTCATCGAGCGTTGACCGAAGGGTGCGAGAGGGGTGCTGCGCCTGGGGCATACTGAGGGAGTCGTTGCCGATCGAACGGCAGCCGCCAGTATGCCTCAAGGCGGCAGCGCTCGACAAGCCACCGCGCTTAGACGGTTTCGGGGGTGTCGTCGGCACTCCGGATCGCCCGTTCTACTTCACGCAGCTAAGTGCGACCTTTGTCGTGTTGGTATTCAAATTGACAGTCGCGATAACGCACTGCATGGCTCCGCACTGACAACTGGCGATGTTCGCTCCCGCGCCGCCGTTGCTAGACGCACATGCACAAGCTGGAGCCGGCTGTGCGTTCGCCACATGCGAATATGAACCGACCAAGTAGGTCGCCCCCGCCAGCACTAGGACAGTCGCACAGACTGCTGCCGAAATACGGTTGAGTCTCATCGCACCTCCGACAATCAATTTGAAATTGAACACCGGCCGTTCCGACGTTCTTTAAAGAATATAGGCGTGATTTCCCTCGGGTTGACGCGTTTCCGGGGTACCAGTTCGACATCGGAAAGTTGCGCGAATTGAAAACGGGCGAAAGTCCGAAATCTCGAATCTCGCGCACCGGCCGCACCAAAGAAAAAACCCGCCGGTCTCCGAAGAGGCGGCGGGTTGGGTGTTGCGAGTCGATGACTACATGTCAAGCGTCCGAGCCGACGAATTCGCGGCGATTGCCAAAGAATCCGATCGGAATCCGGCCTCCGCCAGAATGTCGTCGATGTAGTTCAGCTCGTGCGCGAGCATATGCTCCACGGCGACGTTGACCGCCTGGACTTTCTTGTCATCGGCTTTCAGTTGAGAGCCCATGTTGCCGTTCATCTGCTCCCGCCAGCAGCGTTCGATTGCCTCAAGAATCTGCTTGGCGTCACCGAGCGTCAGGCTCCCAAGGTAACGGGCGAACAGGCGCTTGTGTATTTCACGCGAAATCGCCCGCGCAGATTTCCCGCTTTCGCGGTTTTCCTGTCGGGCTGTTGCTTCCGGCACTTTCCCTTCAGCCGACTCTCGCTCGTACAGCGCTTCCTGATATTGGCGCGGGAACTGCTGGGCCACTTCAGCTCGGGTAAGCACACGCAGGCGCGGGTCGCGTTCCACGTAGGTCGTGGCATCGTCTGATCGATCGAAGGCGGCTATCAGATAGCCATCGGCCGAGAAAGCGTAGTAGCTGAAGTTCGGGTTGCCTGCGAGAAAGCCATGGACTTCCTGCAGTTTCCCAGCTTCGTTGCTTTTCTGATCGGCGACCAACGGTTCGGCGAGTGCGACCTCGACAACGTCGGCCGCGTCCCCGAACCTGACAACGAACGTAAAGTTGCGGATCGGGTTTTCGCCGTCAGGGAAGATTCCAGTGAATCGCTCAATCTGCACCCACCTTGACCATACGTTGCCTTCGTCGCTGGGAACCCAATCGAACCTTTCGCCGACCTCGCCTGGAAAGTCGAACTTGTTGAACTCTGCGTTTGCCCGATCGAAGCGATGGGTTGAGAGATCGTTTTGCTTGTTCATCAATTTTCCCCTTTGTGCCTCGGGTTGAGGCAATGAAAAGAGGGGAGAAGAAACTACACTCAGGTCAGTCTTGGCACTGGCCGGAGCGCGCTATAAGGGATTTGATGGCGCCGTTGGCGCTTGCGCCGAGGCGCTGATGGGGATTCCTGATGCCGATCGAACGGCTCGGGCGATTCTACCTTGCTCTTCTTGGTGGAGGCAAGTGACCCGCATCCCAACGTTTTCCGGGAGAGCGTACCCGCCGAAGCGGCGGTGGGTCACGACAATTTCGGCGACTTTCGCGCCGGCCGTTTCGCGTGGCTCCGTGTCCGACGCCAAGGTGCTTGCGGTGCCGGTACCTTTCAAAGGTCATGTTGAGGGTGCCTTTTACTGGATAGGGATTGTCCTTCCGCTGGTAGCATTAGTGCGTATTTCGGCGAACGTGACCGCCGATTTCGGGAACGTGACCGATTCGGCGGGGTTGGGCGTTGCGCGGTGTTGATTGTAGATTTTCTTGTTAGTTCTGGTCGAGTTCGGGCTCCAGGACGCTGGGTTTTGGGGATGACTTTCTGAGGGATTCACCGGTGAGCGTGATCCGGTGATGACGCTGCATGAGACGGTCGAGCATTGCGTCGGCGATGGTCTCGTCGCCGATCCATCCATGCCAGTGCTCAATCGGTAACTGGCTGGTGATGATGGTCGCCTTTCCGGCCGAGCGGTCATCGATCATCTCGAGCAGATCGTTTCGGACCATCGCGTCGAGGGGAGCCATTCCCCAATCGTCCAGCAGGAGCACGTCAACGCGGGCGACCTGCAGCAGCCATTTTGTGAAGCCGCCATTGCCGTGCAGAACGCGAAGCTCCTCGCCAAGTCGCGGCACGCGCAGATACAAGGCCGAATGCCCACGCCGGCAAGCGTATTGGGCCAGGGCGCACGCGAGCCACGATTTCCCAGCGCCGGTTGGACCGCTGATGAGCAGGCTGTAGCCGGCTTCGACCCAGTCACCGAGCGCGAGACTCGTGAGTGAGCGCGGATCGACGCCACGGCCAGCGCGCGTGTCGAGATCTTCAATGGCGGCTTGCGGATACTTGAGGCGCGCCTGCTTGAGCAGTCGGGTACGACGGCGATCATCACGCCAGCTGGCTTCCCGGTCGACCAGCAGTGACAGGCGTTCCTCGAAGCTCAGGCTGGTCGCACCGGGCTGCGTCAATTGTTCTTCCAGGCCGTCAGCGAAACCGTCCAGCTTCAGGGTGCGCAGTTGCGTCAGTGTCTGTTGCATCATCATGGTGGGTCTTCTTTATTGGTAGTAGCCGGGACCGCGTACATGCGCGTGGCTCGGGCTGATCCAGTCGGCAGGCGTTGCCACTGCAGCGCGGTCGCGGTTGTTGATCAGGATGTCGCGCACGTGGCGGTAACGGTGCACGCCCAGCTCCAGTGCTAGCGCACAGGCGGCTTCGAGACGTTCGCGGCCATAGCGACGTGAGAGCGAGAGCAATCCGAGGCACGCCCGATAGCCGTGTTCCGGATGGCGTTGCTCCTGCAGCAGCCGGGTAACAAGCGCGCCGGTTGCCGCGCCGATCTGCTGTCCCCAATGAATCAGCCGCTGCGGCGTCCATTCCAGATGAGCGCGGTGCGCCGCCGGCATGTGCTCGACGACGGTGGTGTAGCCGCCTGCGCGGTCGTTGCGTGCGTGGCTGGCGACACGGCGACCTCGATGCAGCAGTTCGACAGCGCCCGCCGTGATGCGCGCATCGAGCTTGAGACCGACCAGCGCGTGCGGCACGCTGTAGCGGTGTTTGTTGATCTCGACGTGATAGTCGATGTGTTCTGTGGTCGACCACAGAACACATCTTGTGTGGCCAAGCGATTTCTGTGGCCTTGGCGCTGATGAGCTGCTTCCGGCGGAGATCCTCGCAGTCTAAAGACCACAGAAATCCAGTTAAAGTGAGCGCAGGAATCGCAGCAGGTCGGATTCCATTCGGCGCCGCGGCGCCTCGCCGGATGGCTGCAGTTGCGCCAAGGCACGCGACTTCATCTCCAGGTCGATCTGTGCGTAAATGTTGGTGGTGTTGAGCGACACATGGCCGAGCCACGCGCGGATGGTGTTGATGTCGACACCCGAGCGCAGGAGGTAGGTGGCCGTTGTATGGCGAATCGTGTGCGGGCTGACCCGCTTCGCACCGACCGCAGGGAACCTCGCCTCGATGCGCTTCGCGCAGCGCTCCACCACTGAGTGGACTCCGAATCTAGTAATCGACGTACCACGCCGGTTCAAGAATGCATGCTGGTCAGCTGGCCGACCAACAATCAGTGCCGAGATCTCCGCTGCCGTTTGCGGCCAGAGGGGACATAATCGCACTTTGTTGCCTTTGCCCAGCAATCTGACAAACGCGTTGCCGTTGCCATCTCGCGACTGCAATTGCAGATCCTCAACCTTAACCTGTGCAACTTCTGTCGCTCGCGCACCAGTGTTGTACAGGAACATCAGCAGCGCATGGTCACGCCTTCCCTGTGCCGTTCGTAAGTCTGCCGCAGCAAGAAGTGCATCCATCTCGGGTTTCTCAAGGTAGGGAATCTCGGGGCGTGCGAACTTACGGAATGGGATCGCTAAGACACGCCCGGACCATTCCAGGTGCTCTGGTCCGTATTCGCCCACGAATCGCGCGAAGCTATGTATGGCCGCGAGACGTTGGTTGAGGGTTCTCGCGCCCACAGCTTTACCGGTCGTCGCTGTTGGGAGAAATCGGTTGATCAGGTCTCTGCTGATGTCGTCGAGCTTCAGCAGGTCAGGACGCGTTCGTAGTTCGCCCGCCGCGTAGCGAATGAGCCTGGCCAGCGTGTCGCGGTAGCTCAATTGCGTGCTTCGCGCCACACATCTTACCGTGACGAGGTAATCGGCCAGGAAGCGTTTAATCCATGGGGCCAACAGGTTCAGATCGTTCATGACTGGCTCTCCAGCGCGACGTATCGTCCGAGACGGTTCGACGCTTCCACGAGAAGTTCTGGCGACATAGGCAAATAGACCTGGGTGGCCGCTATGCTCGCGTGTCCGAGATAGGTCGACAGCAGAGGAAGAAGTCGCTGCACGTCGGCACCTTGCTGATACCAGGTGGTCAAGCGATGTACAGCAAACGTTGCCCGCATATCGTGCAGACGCGGCTGATACCGGGCGCCGTCGTTGCGCCGAACGCCAGCCTTTGACCTGAGCCTTGCAAATGCGCGTCGGATGCCGCTCCCGGTTGGCCGACCACCGTCACGACGGACAAACAGTGGCGTGTCGTCGCGAGTTTCGATGCTGATGGATGTGTGAACCGCCACCATATATTCGTGCAGGATGTGGACGAGTTGCATTCCAATTGGAACCCATCGTGTCTTGTAAAACTTCGTGTCGCGAACCGTGAGCATCTGCTGCGGCAAATCCACATCTGCGAGGCATAGGTGCAGTGCTTCGCACAGTCGTAGGCCGGTCCCGTATAAAAGCAGCACGAGGACCCGAAGGGTGCGTGCTTCAATCGGCGTCGCGCGGGCACACTCAAGCGCAGCGATCAGTCGGTCGACGTCGTCCTCGGAATACACATAGGGCTGGAAATCCTGATAGCAACGTGGTGTCCTGGCAGGTAGAGGAATGGCAGATACCAAGCCGCGTGCGAGCGCAAAGCGGAAGAAGCCCACGAGAGCAGAATGCTTGCGATGCCAATAGCGGCTGAGCGGTAGATTCCCATCGAGGAATGCTCGAACCTCCGTCTGCGAAATCGAACTGAGTTCCCGCTCACCTCCCACGTACTTGGCAAACAAGACAAGCACGCCATGAATACTATCGCCCTTACATCCACTGGCGTGGATAACCTGCACATACAGTGAGATTGCGTCAGCGAGCTTCATAGAAACCTCCCGAGATCAACGTCAGCCACCTGGCGCAAGCCGTTGATATCGACCTTCGCGTATAACGCCGTGGTGGCGGGATGGCAGTGTCCGAGGAAATCTCCAATCTCCTTCATGGTTAGACCTCGTCCGAGAAGCTGGGTCGCACACGCGTGCCGCAAGGAATGCGGTCCATTGTGTTTGATCAACCGATCCATTGGCCTCAGCTGACGATTCACAACCTGCCAGATCGCGCTGCTGCCAAGTGGTTGATATGGACTACGCAACTGGAGAAACAGCTCCCGCCGATCAGACTTCACTCGAACAAAGCGCAGATACCTCGCAAGAGCATCCGCTACGTCGCCGGCCAATGGAAACACAGCAACATGTGGGCTTTGCTTGGAACGATGCACGCGAAAAAGCGCTTCCTGCCAGTCAAAATCGTCGAGACACAGTCGGCGCACTTCGGCCACACGCAATCCGTACACCGCGAACATCATCAAGATCGCGCGATCACGAATCGCGCCGGGCCGGTTCCCCTCGAGATTCTCAAGGACACGAAGGACTTCCGGCCAGGACGGACCGGCAGGTAGTGCCTCGCCTTGATATACCCGCGGCGGTTGTATCGACGACGATAAACCGGGGCGGCATTGCCCGTGTTCTTCCAAGTAGCGGATGAAACTGCGGATGTTGTAGCCATAGGTTTGCATCGACGCGCGCGTCAGACCATCGCGGCTTCCCTTCGAGGCAAGAATGAGATCGATGGCTTTCCAGTCAAGTCGACGGATGTCATAGCCCTCGGCATTGACGAGCCGGAGAAACTCGGAGGCGCGACCGCTACGCGTGCGAATTGTTAGTGCAGAGAGATTACGCTCGTCGCGCATGAAGCGAGCGTAGGCCGCGATTTGTTCCGACCCAGGCTGCTCGCCGGTCAACGCTTGCGGTCGTCCAAGAAAACGCATCCAGTTCGTCGCTGTCGATAGATACGCCGTTCGGGATGCTTCCCCATCGGTGCGGGTAGGATTAGTCGCTCGACGGTTACGCCATCGATCTGCGAGCTTGCCAAGTTGAGCAGCGGTGAAGGAATCCGGTAACGTCCATCTCAATGCCTCTCCTATCCGCATCATGTACGTTGCATTGCGAATCAAGGTCTTGCGGGAAGCCTGATGGCGTTGGATGTACTCGAGGTATCGAACCCGCTCGCGATAGAGCGGCGCGGTGGTGTGACGGGCAACTGCAGCCGGGTCCTTGAAAAGTTGATCGAACATGAGGAGTCCTCCTTCCGCAAGAAAGCGGAAAGGTAATATTGCTCCTCAAATTGAGACCTGCTTCTGTGGTCTTCAGACTGCGACGATCGCCGCCGGAAGTAGCTCATCAGCGCCAAGGCTACAGAAATCGCTTGGCCACACAAGATGTGAACCGTCACTGTCTTGAAGCGCGCGAGCTCATAGGGCTGTGCCGGCAGCGGCTGCAGTGCCGGCGCGTCCAGCTGGGCGAATGCGCTGGCGCGACATCCCGGCAGCTTCTGGAACGGCCTCTCATTCAGGTTCTTGAGCAGCGGGCGGATCGCCTCATTGACCGAGTGGACCGACTCAAACCGGTGATGACGCAGCCGCGCCATGATCCAGCGTTCGACGACCTGGACCGCAACCTCTACCTTCGGTTTCTCGCAAGTCAGCAACTGTCTGCCATGAGGAACGTCGCGTAGTCAAAGGCGCGTCCTTCGAGATTACCCACCCATTTCATCCAGCGCGTGGAAATCACTTTGTCCTGGTGAGTCGCAAGCAGAACTGGGGTGAAGATCGCGTGATGTATTACGACGCACACAAGCGTCTGTGCTCGGTGCTGGCATCTTGGACCGATGTCCCGGAGCCAGATCTGTTCGCGCAGGCCTCCGCTGGACATTCCTGGTTTAGAACTGACGATCTGCTTCGATTGCGTGCGCTCGTCGACGATTTATTGGGAGTGCGCGATGTCAAATAAATTTCGCCGTTCACGTAAGGATAAATACGCCGATATGGAGATGACGCTGGTTCTGACACATCAAGGATATCTCGGTTTTTACGGGGAAATAACCGCATCGTATATAATAGGCCAGATCACGAAGATACTTGACACATCAAGTGGCGCGGCGTACTTTAATTTCCATTACGTCAACGAGAGATCATGTAATGACCAAGCCACCGTCAAAGCGCGATCGCCTACGCGAACTTGGTATTCTCAATCCTCATCCCGACCGAATACGGGCGCCATGGTTTCGATCGGGCGATTTCTTCGATCCCGACGATCTTGTTCAGGTCAAGTACGAGATGTTGCGTCATGTTCGGGTCGATGGCGCTTCCAAGGCCGAGGCGGCCGCCCTGTTCGGAATGTCCAGACCTACGTTCTATCAGGCAGAGAGCGCCTTTGCGCGCGAGGGACTGCCAGGATTGCTGCCAAAACAGCGTGGACCCAAAGGCGCACACAAACTCAACTCGGTGGTCATGGCGTTCATCGAGGAACGTCTGCAGCAAGACAGCAGCATTCGCGCTCGCGCGCTTGCGCAGGAAGTCGAAACCTGGCTGGAGCTTTCGGTCCACCCACGCAGTATCGAACGTGCGTTAGCACGCAAAAAAAAACCGTAGAGGATTCGCCTCAATTCCCTCTCCCATCGTCCGCGCTTGCCCATTACGAAGTGCTACGGGCCGACCTGCTCGGCGCAGGTCCTAAGTCAGAAGGCCACGCCGCCATACGCTTTCACGGCCTGTTGCACGGGCTGGCGATCCAACGCCCGGATGCTTCGCGCATCGAAGCTCCCGCTTCAACCGTGCCTGCTTCCAACTCAGTGCGGGATAACGGCGCGCTTGTTCGCGTGCTCGCCAACCTCGTACTGCGCACCCACGAGGAGCTTGCCCATGTCTACTAACTCCGCTCTGAAGGTCACCGCAGAACATCTGCGGCGTGATGCGTTCCTCTACGTTCGACAGTCGTCGCTTCGTCAGGTGTTCGAGAATACCGAGAGTACGAAGCGGCAATATGCACTGCGCGATCGTGCCGTTACGCTCGGGTGGCCGATCGAACGCATTCACATTGTCGATAACGATCTCGGCATGTCCGGTTCCAGCGCCGAAGGGCGAGATGGCTTTCAGCATCTGGTCGCAGAGGTCGCCAATGGTCACGCCGGCATCGTGCTGGGATTGGAGGCGTCGCGCCTTGCGCGCAATAACGCAGACTGGCATCGCCTGATCGAACTTGCATCGCTCACACAAACTTTGATTTGCGACGAAGATGGAATTTACGATCCCGGCCAATTCAATGACCGTCTTTTATTGGGCTTGAAGGGCGCCATGAGCGAGGCCGAACTTCATGTTCTCAAAGGGCGGCTACAAGGTGGTATCAAGAACAAGGCACGCCGTGGCGAACTGGAAGTGCCGTTACCCATCGGGCTTGTTTACCACCCGAACGGCTCAGTGGTTCTCGATCCTGATCAACAGGTCCGAGGCGCGCTGCAGTTGCTATTCGATACGTTTCGGCAGGCTGCGTCAGCTACAGCCACGGTCAAACGATTTCGCCAGGAAGGCTGGCTGTTTCCGCGTCGCATCCACCGGGGGATTGGCAAGGGAGACCTGATTTGGGGACCGCTGGAACACTGTCGCGTTATCCAGATATTGCACAACCCCCGTTATGCCGGGGCCTTCGTATACGGTCGCACACGCGGAGTATATCGTCAGGGACGCAAATACTTCGGGCTTAAGGTTGACCGAGAGAATTGGCAGGTGTTAATCCAGAATGCACATCCCGGCTTTATTGATTGGGACGAGTTCGAACGCAACCAGGCGACGCTTAAGCAGAATTTAACGGGATTCGGGCGCGATCGACGAGGCAGCATGCCACGTGAGGGCGTTGGGCTCCTGCAGGGGCGCGTCGTGTGCGGAGTGTGTGGCGCACGCATGCGTGTACGGTATCAGGTCGTCGGTAATAAACTCGAACCCTACTATATGTGCACGGAGAACCCAGTGCGCCGTGCCAGCAAACCCTGCCAATCGGTTCGCGGAAGTGCCATCGACGACGCGATAGGCTCGCTTCTTTTAGAGAGTGTCGCACCGGCCGCTCTCGAGGTCGCGCTAGCTGTCGAAGACGAGATCTCTGGGCGCGTCAAACAGGCCGCCGATCAACGTCAGAACCAACTGGCCCGAGCTCGCTACGATGCCGAGCTCGCGCGTCGTCGGTATATGAGTGTCGATCCCACCAACCGGCTTGTCGCTGACACGCTCGAGGCGGACTGGAACGAACGTCTGCGTGTGCTCGACGGATTGCAACAGGAGAACGAGCGACTCCAGAACGCCGATCACAAGCTGTTAAGCAGCGATGCGCGAACCAAGATCCAGTCGCTCGCCGAAGACTTCCCTCGTGTTTGGAATGATCAACGAGTCGTTCCGCTCGAGCGCAAGCGCATGGTCGCTTTGCTCATCGAAGACGTCACCCTGGTCAAATCCGAACGCGTCGCAATCCATGTACGCTTTCGCGGCGGCCGAACTACCTCATTGGAGATCGATAAGCCCAAGCCTATCGCACTGATTCGAAAGACGCGGCCGGAAGTCGTTTCGAAGATCGACAAACTTCTCGAAACCGGCTCGGACCGACAGGTCGCCGAACAGCTTAATGCACTCGGCTATACAAACTGGAAAGGCGAAACGTTCACGCACAAGAAGGTCTACCTCGTACGCACTGCGTACCGGCTCAAGAGCCGGTTTGAGCGCCTGCGCGAACGCGGCATGTTGACGGCCAACGAACTCGCCGCACAACTCGGGGTCTGTCCGACCAGCATCCACCTATGGGCCCGGCGCGGGCTGTTGCGTCAGCATCGCTACGGAAATCTGCATCGCTGTCTCTATGAACCCGTCGGCGACGTCGTCCTGGTCAAAGGCCAAGGCGGCCGCTACAGTTCGACACAACCGACGTTTATCGCTGTTCCACCAACCGCACAAGGTGCAATATGAAGCGTACGCCTTGTCCTGCGGACGATATACGCGTGCAGGAAGGAATGACGTGCCGTAGTGACGCGCAAAGTCCAGCACGGTGTCGCTGGCGCGAGGTTCATAGCGGTCGGGATCGGCAATCATCGCGCGCGGGTTATCCGGCACGATCAGCTGCGGCACGCCACCATAGAAGGTCAGCGCACGTGCGATGCCGCCCAGCCAGTCCTCCATCGTTTCGGCTGGCGTCGCGCATGCGAACGTGTAACTCGATGCGCCCATGGCTGCCACGAAGATGTGCGCGCGGCGTCCAGTCGTCAGCGGCAACGTGGGGCCGGCGAAGTCGACAAACAGTTTCTCGCCGGCGCGGTGAATCTGACGCATCGAGCGCTTCAGGCGTTTCGTGAACGCCTTGTAGTGCTCGCAGAACTGCGTATAGCGGTAGGTCTGCCGGTCCGCGAACTCGGCCTGGTACTCCTCCCACAGCAACGTAAGCGTCATGCCCTTGCGAAGCAGCTCCTGGTGGATGCGTCCGTAGTCGGGCTGGGCGTAGCCTGCTGGCCCCGTGGGCTTGCCGAGGAGCCGCCGCTCGAGGTCGCCTTCATCCATATCGCAGGCGCTTGCCCAGTCCAGCCCGGCGGCACCGGCCAGTCCTATGTACTTCGTGACCACGCCCTTGGATATGCCCAGTGACGCGGCGATCCGATCGTGCGAGAAACCGCCGTCGAATTTAAGTCGTAAAACGTCGTTGATCATGCGCATGTTCATCCGGTGCGCGGGCATGCTCTCTCCGGCAAAAGCCGGCGAGCATAGCCCGCGTAGTTGATGTCATGCGCAACGCCAATCCTGCCTTCCGGTCCGCTCGGTCACGTTCCCGAAATGCCCGGTCACGTTGCCGAAATCGCCGGTCACCATCCCGAAACGGCCGGTCACGTTCGTCCGAAATACGCAGTAGCGATCGCGTCAAGGTGATACTTCTTTATCACTGTGCGCGGCAAAGGACTACATTCTGGGCATGGGACAACACCGTCTGGCGCGAGGTGATAGGGACAAGCCAACGTTCGTTTGCCTTGGCCAACCACGTAATAACTTGCGCTGGTGGTGAGCGAGAGGCGTTGATCGCCGTCGCCTATCTACTCCAATGTCTTAACGACACCTCCTGTTTCAAGGGGGTGAAACGGGCTGCCTTGGCAGAAAAGGTTTTCGGCAAGGACCATGTTACTGCGACGTTGAAGCGGGTGACAGATATCGCGGCGAAGTGGGGTTATCGAAGTTCCAACAAACTGCTGGTGAGCATGGTTGCCGAGCTCCTGCTCATGAACAGACAGCCGGACCTTGAATCCCTGACCGCCGAGTTCATCGAGGAAGCTCGTGTCCGCTGGTGCGACTCGATTCCGCGCAGTTGCCTGTTTTTCCTGCTGACACGCGCCCTGACGGGGCTAGGGATAGTTTTAGATGAGCCCAAGGTGCGCGATACCGTTGACAGGGAATTCATACATGCGGCGGGGATCGCAAATATTGCCTCGGATTGGGTCGCGATGGTGGAGCAATGGGCGGCGACCAGCACACTGACAGCACTCAGCCGCCGGCAATTTCGAAGCAGGATTCTGAAGGCCGGTCGCTGGATGAAAGACCGGCATCCCGAGATCACCCGCGCCGATCAGTGGACGCGGGAAACGGCAGTAGAATATGTCGCCGCCGTGGACCGCATGCATGTCGGAGACTATGTGTGGAACACTGCCGTTTTGAGCGACAAATATGGCAAACCGATCGCAGCGCGCTCCAAAAAATCCTTGCTCGATTCGATGCGGTGCTTTTTCGCAGATGCTCAAGAGTGGGAATGGATACCACGTCGCTTTGATCCGTCTCGCGCGTTCGCTACACCCCGTTCGGTGAAATCACTCATAGGGCCTTCGCCGCGCACTATTGCCGACGATCTATGGGCCAAGCTTCTCTGGGCGGGGCTGAATCTGACGTTGAATGATCTTCCCCTGCACGGCAGCGCCGCTTCTGGCAGCGACAAGCTGCATGGGAGTCGTCGCTGCACTGGCGGCTACTATCCACTCGAGATGATGCAGGCGTTGAGCATCGTATGGCTCTTCGCCGGATTACGTAGTGACGAGATCGTACGACTGCGCACTGGCTGCGCGCGGAAGGAACCGTTGGCAGGAAATCTGGCTGAGCATTGCTGGATGCTCGATGTTCCGGTTCACAAGACTGGAACCGCATTTGCCAAGCCAATCGACGTCGTCGTCGGGGAAGCAATCCAGGCTTGGGAACGAGTGCGCCCGGTCCAGCCGCTCGCCGTCGATAATAAGACCGGCGAGCAGGTTGAATTCCTGTTCTCGTATCGCGCGAAAATGATCCCGCATAACTACCTGAACCGGCGTCCGATTCCCACGCTGTGCCGGAAGGCGGCCATCCCAGCTTCAGACGCACGCGGGCACATCAGCAGCCACCGCGCACGCTCGACCATTGCGAGCCAGCTCTTCAATGCCAAGGAACCGATGACCCTGTTCGAACTGCAGGCGTGGCTTGGTCATCGCTCCCCGGTGACCACGCAGCACTACGTCGCATTCACGCCCACAAAGCTGGCAAAAGCTTACTCGGAAGCGCAGTATTTCCAGCGGAACCTGAGGATGATGGAGGTGCTGATCGACCGGCAGGCTATAGATGAGCGGAGCACCGATCAGCCGTGGCGCTATTACGACCTGGGCCACGGATTGTGTTCGTATGAATTCTTTGATCAATGTCCTCACCGCATGGCTTGTGCACGGTGCGACTTCTACGTTCCGAAGGAATCGACCCGCGCCGAGCTGCTTGCATCGAAGGCCGGGATGATTCGGATGCTGCAGGAAATCCCGCTCACCGATGAGGAACGCGATGCGGTGGACGGTGACCAGGAGGCTGTCGAACGCCTTCTTCGACGCCTGGATGCGACACCGGCACCAGATGGTTCGATTCGGTCAAAGCGTTGAGTGGCCAAAATCGTTCAATTCCACATAATTGAGGCTATCTACCCCTTCACTTCTGGACATTTTCACGGGGAGGGCGAAAAACGCTCACACAACTAATTTTGTTACTAGTTTTCAAGCGGGTTACTACCGCCCCCTGCGGCCCGCCGGTCAACGTGATCGCCCGGTTTAGTCTGTTCCATGGCTGCGCCGTGTCTGGTCCGCTACCGCGAGCGCGTGACGATACCCGCCCGCCGTTCTCGCCAGTTTCTCTGCCTCGCTCCAGAAACCGCGACGGGCCTTCACGCAGTCGATAAACAGCCGATAGTCGGCTGCGACGGTCGTGGCCATCGGGCTGGGTTTGGCCACCGGCGCCATAGCAGGGTAGGGGAGCGCGTTACCAGCGACATGCGGGCATGTCGTCGCGCAGCGACGCAGTCCGGCGATGGCGGCAGCCGGCGTCGCGGCGCAGACCTGCAGGCGTGCGTTTTCCCAGCGGGCAACAAACTGACCATCGACGCCTTGATAGTTCGAGCCGACTCCGATATCCAAGTCCGGAGTGAGTAGGCGATTTTGTACCGCGCGTTGCGGCCTTCGTGAACGATGGCCACGCGATAGTCGAGATTGGCGGACGGAGTCGGTTCCGGGATCGGTGCCACGCTAACGAACTAACGGCTCCGTGGCGATCGCGCTGCGTTGATCGCAGCAAAGAAGGTCAGCGCGCCCAGCGTTCTCGGAAGCTCGATGGGCGATGTCGTGGAGGGCGCGTGTCGACCCAACCCGGTCACTCAGTACGTATTTTCGTACGACCGCTTAGCGCCGAGAACAAGACATAGAAGTGCCGAGAAGCAATTTCCTGCGCTGACGGTCAATTCGAGATGCGCTGAAGGGCAAGCCGCACCTGCCAATCGAGGAAGCCGTTAAAAAGACTGGGAAGTTCGTTGCCAAGGCCACGTAACACGTCGCTGTCCAATCCACGGAAACTGTCGTCGCGCGAGTTCGTGGAATTCCTGGTTCAACAACGCGACGCGCAATTGCACGACACTGTGTGCCCCCACGCGACTCCAGCGCATATGCTGGCTCTTGCACATTCGACGGCCAACGATTCGATTAATTGACGATTCGACGAAGCCGGTGGAGATTCGTCCTCCCGCACGTTGCCATGTGCGATAGTCGATCAGCGACTCGGCGTTGCTGTCGAGATACGTGACCACATTCGAGAGGCTATAGCTCGCTTTCCTTACTTGGCTGCTCACTGCTGGATCTCGTGTCTCGCGTAGATCAAGCAAGTGAGCAAGTCTAGCTGCAAACTGCTGCCAGGCGGCAGTACGTCCGACCCAAACGTAGTGGCGGAAGCGGACAAACAGATCCCACAGTTCAAACGCTGATCCACTGTCCGTGAGTCGCCCATATGCCAGAGGCGCGATAGCCTGCTCAACGCGTCGCAACATGCGCCCGATGTGTGCCCAATCGAGAATCCACTCGTTATCGTATGGGAGATCATTAGCGACGCCGGCCAGGTCCCGAGCTCCATCAGTCAGGACAACGACTTCATTAGGATCCCCGTATCCGCTGTCCTCGAGGAATCGTGTCATTTCTTGATTCAGTCGCCTGGTGCGCGGCATGGCGGAAGCCCACACTCGTGGCTGCTTACCGGCTTGGCCCAAAGCAGCAACGACGACTGCGATCGACGACGGCCGGTTCCCGGCTTCTGCGCGATTTTCCTTGCCGGAACCCTTGCGATTGCAACGTGCGCGACGGACATAGCCGACGTCAATGCCAAGCTCCGCAATCGGCTTTTCCGTCTCGCACCACCGACGCACCGGCGGTGCGTGCTGTATTGATTTTCCGATGGCCACCGTGTGGTTGCGGATGGTTACATGATTGTCGCGACCCGAGGTGGGTAGCAGAAGGTCCATGACTGCCTTGGCCTGCCGGTACGGCATCGTGGCGCCAAGCTCCGCGTGCAGCCATCTCAGTTCGCCGGTACTTGCCTCCGTCAGGTAGTTCTTGAGCGGAGAAACATATCTTGCGCCGTCTGCGCCGCAATTGCAGGCCTTCCATCGTTCGCGGCAATAGTAAACCTTTCCTAGCGCGGTCTTCAGCTCCGAGCAATGATTATCATGCAGACGACGCTGGACGCCGCAATCCACACAGGATCTATGCGAGGCGCAAAAACGTTCGATCTGCTCGACAACGAACTCCTGCTGCACACAATTGAGCAAAGACTTCCCTTCACTGAGTGACAGTCCCACGTCTCCTGGCGTCTGGTCGTCGATGAGCCTGTGCAACCGCATGACCTCAACCCGCTTTACCACACTCCCGTCGCCGTTATCGAACTCAAGAACGATCGTGCATCGCATGGTGGCTCCTGGGTCTCGTCGTTAGGGATACGATACCCCGCGGTGCGCTCGTCTCCCAGCCTTTTTAACGGCTTCGTACGATGCGGGGATGACCATGCCGATCAACGATGCGTACTTCTTGGGTCACAACGGGCTGCGAGGGTAACGAAACGGGCATGATTTTTCCCATACGGCTTAGAATCGCGGTCTGTCACTGGCGGACAGAGATATTGCAGACGATGCAAAGTTGGTCAGGAAACGAACGAGCGTCGGGTAAAAGCGGATGCGATCCGCTTCTCAATCACCATTTGCTAGTGACACCGACGATTCCGTTCTGCGGCTTCAGCCAATATTGTCCTCGATGGTTGCCGAATTCAGGACATCGTACGCAGCAGGTACTTATGCTGACCAGATAGCACCAGTTCTCCCCGCTGATTGTGGACGGTGACGGCAGTCGTCACCTGACCCTTCTCATCCATCGGCAGGAGATCTACAATCTCGAGTGCCGGGTAAAGCGTATCCCCGGCATGGACCTCGGCAAGGAACTTTACCGACAATTCGGTGAAGGCCACGAAAATTGCGCCGAAATTGTGTGGCAACAGCGTCGCGCCGGGCGCGGTGAAAGCGAGAACTTGGAGACCATGTACCACCGGGGCCGGATGACCGTAACGTTTGGCATAGCCGACATCGTAGTGGATCGGATGATTGTCGCAAGAGACGGCTTGAAACGCGGAAGCATGAGCGTCCGTTAGCGTCCGACTCGGAGCGCGAAAGATCTCGCCAAGCTGCAGCTCGGAAAATGTCCGCGCAGGCACGATTGGCCAGTCGGTGGGGTCAAAGCTGAAAGCCATACCTCTTCTCCTTAAGTTTCACAATGTCGCGGGCGCGTCGCAACAAATCCAGTCACGCAGGAATTCGTAAGCAATTGCTCTCAGGACGATTCCACAACTGCTGCGTGTTGTTAACGCAACGACGCGCCCCACGCCTCGCCGCATGATTGCCTGGTTTCAATTTGCATCGGATTGTTCGCAAGCCGGTAATCCGCGCGACCCGGCGCACGCGCTATTGGTGCTTGAGTTCGCCATCGATCACGCGCCAGAGCGACAGTGGATTGTCGTCTTGAAGTGCTGGCGGCAGAAGTTCCGGTGGGAGGTTTTCGTAGCAGACTGGACGTAGGAACCGTTCTATTGCCGTGGCTCCGACTGATGTGAAGCGACTATCCGATGTGGCAGGAAAAGGGCCTCCGTGCACTGTTGCATAGCCGATCTCCACCATATTCGAAAATTTGTTGGCAAGGATGCGGTTAGTCTTGCTTTCAAGAATTGGCATTAGCTGCAGGGCGAGTTCGGTATCGCCAGGTTCCATGTGCACCGCCATGGTCAATTGTCCGCGCAAAATCTTCGCGACTTCAAGCAGCTCCTCCTTATGGGCACAACGGATAAGGATGGCCGCCGGACCGAACATTTCATTCGTGAGTTCAGGCGCAATCATGACATTCATCGCATCGATCTCGAATATCTCCGACTGGCCTTCGAATGCGCCTTTGGGCGCCTGCCCCTTGGCAACGACGGTGCTTCCCGTACCCGAACGGCTGCGCGCGACCGCAGAATTAAAGCTTTTATAGATTGCCGGATTCAGCATGGTCTCGGATTCCTTGGCTGAAAGCGCGGTGGCCAGTGCAATTCGCAAGGTGTTAAAGTGTTCGTCGTTGACGGCTAGGATCAGGCCGGGTTTAAGGCACATCTGGCCGACGCCAACTGTCATCCGTTCAACGAATTGGCTCGCGAACTCTTTTGCACGAAGCTTCATCGCGCCGGGAAGGACGAAGTTGGGATTGACGCTCGTCATTTCGGCAAACACTGGAATGGGAATTTTTCGCTGTGCTCCCCGACGCACCAGTGTCATCCCGCCCCCTTCTGAACCAGTGAAACCGACGGCTTGGATCGCGGGGTGGTCAACCAGCGATTCACCGACTTCATTGCCGTTTCCAAAGAGAAGTGAGAACACGCCCTGGTGGAGGCCGCAATCCCTGACCGCACGCTGGATGGCACGGCCGACAAGTTCCGATGTGCCGGGATGTGAGCCGTGGGCCTTGACGACTACGCTGCAGCCTGCCGCGAGAGCCGAAGCCGTATCTCCACCCGCGACCGAATAGAGGATTGGGAAATTGCTTGAGCCGAACACACCTACTGGACCAAGAGGGATCTTTTGCATTCGCAAATCGGCGCGCGGCAAAGGTTGGCGTGATTGATCGCTGGAGTCGATCGTCGCGTGCCGCCATCGTCCGTGCCGGACGACATCGGCAAACATCTTCATTTGCGCCGCCGTACGCTGCGTTTCACCTTTGATTCGAGCCGTCGTCAAGCCCGTTTCGAGTGCTGCTCTTGCATAGAGCGGTTCTCCGAGGCCGAGCAGATAATCAGCGATGGTTTCGAGGAACCGACCCCGGATTTCGGGCGAAGTGTTGCGGTAAGACTGAAAGCCTTCTTTCGCAAGTTCGCAGGCGCGGTCCACCTCGGCCGATGTTGCGACCCCGAACATCGGTTCGATTTCTGCGCCCAAGGTTGGGTTGAATGCACGGAAGCATCCAGCCGAGCCGTATGCAGTCGATTGGCCGATAAGCATTTCGCCAGTGACTTTCATGGTTTTAACCTCGCTTTTGAAATGCGAACGTGAGATCCAAACGGATCCGTTTTGGCGATAGCTGGTCCTGTGTCTCCTGATTGCACGTGCGATTAGGCGCGGTGATGAGGTAAGAGACGGAATTGCTCGCGTATGACAAGTCTCGACTATGCACAGTGTCGGGGCTGGTGCTCAACTTAAAAAATATTAAGGAAATTTGATTGAGCAGAGTAAGTGTTCACGAAAAATTAACTCGGAATTTCGAACCATATCCGTTGAGCAGAATTTCCAGCTCCGCATCGATGGTTCCTTTCGTCCACGTCGCGAATCGCCGCCAGTGGTACTTGAAGTGCTTCCATACGATCTCAATGAGATTCAGTTCGGGACTGTACGGTGGCAGATAAAACAGGAGTGCTTTGTGTTCGATGAACCTGCGGTCCAGTGTGACCTGATCGATTCCGGAATGAATGCTCGCATTGTCGAGTACGATCACGGTCGGTCTACCATCGCCGTGACAAATCAGGTCATTGAGAAAACCTTCAACGTGAGGCCCTTTGACCGTATGGCTGGTTGCTGCATGGACGAAACTGTTTTCAGCGAAGTTCAGTGCGCCCATCACATTGCGTCGACAATGGTGGTTGGGCTCAATGGCATGGGGCAGTCCACGTGGTGACCAGCTACGCTGCACAGGCGGTGATGCGTAAAAGCCGGCCTCGTCGAAATAGAACAGGCGACACTGGCCATCGCGCGCGGCGACTTGAAGCTTCTCAAGCGTGGCCTGTTTCATCTCGAACTCCTGTTCATTGCGCTTTTTTTCAGCGAGAAGCGATTGCGCTTGAAAGTGAAGCCCGCACGCTTGAGGGCTTCACCCAGCGTTTCTATCTTGCAGGGCAGCGCCTGGGCTTGTGCCTGCTCAACGCGTCGAGCTATCTGGGCGAGGGTAAGCGGCTCTGCCCGCGCAATCTCCAGCGTGACAGCGACCACGTCATCGGGAAGCGCACGCGGCCGACCGCCGTTGTGACCGCCCATGAGCGCGCAAACGCCTCCAATACGCCACGCGTGAGCCCAGTTGTAGACAGCTTGGTCGCTCACACCGAGGGCTTCACAAACGACCTTTGGCTTATCCCCGCGAGCGAGCATCAAAAGACCGGTGGCGCGTCTGCGCGTGTTCTTGAACCGGTGATTGATCGCCATCTTCTGCAATGTGATTTCCTCGGCCTTCACAAGGTTGACACGGCATTTCATCGACACCTCGGTAGCAGGGAAAAATCCAGGTTACCGAAATCCAAACGGTTTTACCAGGAACACTTATAACCATTTGTATCTTTAGAAGAAAACCAGCGATCTCTCTCAAGAGGGACGCTCGACAGATGATTCGGTTCGGACGCTAAGCAATCGATGGAAGCGTGACGTCGAATTTGCTGGACACGAGAGAGTTCCGAGTAGATATGGACTGCAGATTAATGGATCGAAAACACGTCGATGCATCTTCACTCCGGTTGACGCATGGACTTCGATGCCAATCCATATCCGTCTCGTTGCCTGTTGCTGGTCGGATAACACCATGAAGATTGTCACGCTCGCCTCCCGATTCGGGTGACACACCGCCTGATATGGTGAAGTAAGAATTTGTTGAAGCAGGACTTCTCGCCGACATATCCGATCAGGCCTGGTGTGGCGACGTCACATGCATCGCGACCGACGAGGTCCGTATCTCCCCCATCAAAAATGCGCGACGATTGTTGATTTTTTTTCAAAACACTTTCCCCAACTGAACAGTTTATTGAAAAAGGTGAAGCGGGCACACTCCAATCAATATTGCAAGTGCACGTGATCGGGTGATCCTCGCGAGGAGAGCGGGCAGCGACGGAAAAGAGGCGATATTGGTCTTCGGGGACAGCAATGGTGGGGCAGGTGCGATATGCGCCATAAGCTAGCCGTTGGCTGCCTCAAGCGCGATTGTGATCGAGGAACTCTGTTCCATTTTGACCAACAGGAGCGTTCGCATGGCAGCGTTGGATCGTCCTTTGAACTTTGGCAGCGGCGTGATGGAACTGGGTCGGTTTCAGGTTGATCTTGGAACGCGGGAACTGCGCCGGGACGGCGTCGCTATACCAGTCGGGGCGCGGGCCTTCGATATTCTGGCGGTGCTCGCTTCGGCTAGTGGTCGCCTTGTCACCAAGGATGAGTTGTTAAGCGTGGTGTGGCCGCAAACAATCGTCGAAGAAAACAACATCCATGTCCACCTGTCGGCCTTGCGGAAAATTCTCGGTTCCGACCGGAATCTTGTTCTCACCATACCAGGGCGCGGGTATCAGATCTGTGTGCGAAGATCGGAACTGGCCGTCCCATCCTCGCTTGGCGTGCCGATGCGAGTTGCGCCATCGAACGTCGCGTTGGTCGGGCGGGAGATGGCGATTCAGCGGGTCCTGGCGATGCTGGATAGCTCGCGCCTTGTAACGCTCGTGGGCACTGGTGGGGTCGGCAAAACGCGGCTCGCGCTCGAGGTCGCTCGTCGAGCGGAACAAGACGCGGCGGAACCCACTTACGTCGTCGAGCTATCAGGCTTGACCACGCGGGATTCAATGGTCGATGCCATTATGGAAGCCTGTGGTCAGCCGACAGGAT
This sequence comes from Paraburkholderia hospita, assembly GCF_002902965.1. Lineage (GTDB taxonomy): Bacteria > Pseudomonadota > Gammaproteobacteria > Burkholderiales > Burkholderiaceae > Paraburkholderia > Paraburkholderia hospita. The sequence continues at coordinate 246,976 of NZ_CP026108.1, forward strand.
GCGCTGGAGTCCCTGAAGGCGGCGTCGCCTGCGCGCTGTCGGATCTGCGCGGGCTAATGCTTGTCGATAATGCTGAACATCTGATCGCGCATGTGGCGGAGATAGTCGAGGCCTTGTTCGCTACAAACAACCACGTACGTATCGTCGTCACCAGTAGGGAACGTTTGCGGATATCGCCCGAGCAGACATTCAGGGTCGATCCGCTCGAAACTCCGCCGGCGGATGCCTCGCAAACTGACATCCTTGCGCACTCCGCAGTCAGGCTGTTCCTGCAGCGTGCAAGCGCGATGCAGGTAACCGTGGACGCTGACGGCCGGCAGCTACAGCTTGTCGGCGAACTTTGCCGACGGCTGGATGGCATTCCGCTCGCGATTGAACTAGCCGTTGCCCGCGTCGCTGACCTCGGCCTCGACGGCGCACGGCGTTGCCTTGATGATCGCATGGCGTTTCTAACCGGCGGATATCGTACTGCACGGCTGCGGCACCAGAGCCTGCGCGCGACCTTTGACTGGAGCCACGCATTGCTCAGTCATAGCGAGCGGACTCTCTTCAGACGCATCGCGATATTCGATGGTCTCTTTACGCTGGACTGGGTTGGCGCCGTGGCATGTGACACGACGCTTTCTTTGAGCAATGCAATCGCGGGAACTGACGCGCTAGTCGCTAAGTCTCTATTGAATGTGCAGATGGAAGGGCCGCGCGTTTTGTACTGGCTTTACGAATCTACACGTGCATATGCGCTGCAAAAGCTACGCGACGAAGACGAACTAGAGGCAATCAGCGTTCGACACGAACGCCTAGCCGTTTGCCTCCCGCGGCGGGCATATGGAGGTTACTTGAACCCCGAACCTGGAAGTGTGTCTCGGACCTCACCCGCTGCGCGGCCCACGCGGTGAATTGAGTGTCTGCGCGAGTCGGCGGATTTGCCATCAGGTAAGCTGCGTAATTCGAGATGGCCTCCGGCGGTTTGAGTGCACGACTGTAATGAAGTGGCAAGAACGGGAGGAGCGGCGCCCACGTTGAGCACCCCACCGGAGGATACCATTGCCATACTTCGTCCCGACTTCATCAACGCTGCAGCTCGAGATGATGAACAGGGCGCAGCTCTCTCAGGGAAACACATTGCTGGATATGCGCCAGACGACGTTGCACGGCGTCGCGGGCGATCCGTCCGATTTTCATCGTCTGGGCTCGGTCACACCGTGAACGTCTTCATTGGACGACTCTTCGTCGATCGCACATAGTGGACCTCTCAACATCAGCGCGGACGGAGAGGTAGCAGCACCCAGCATCTGCTGAAGCGTCGGCGCCGTCATTTCGGGTCCGATAACCTTTACCAACGCATCGATCAGTGCTATCGCCTTGTCGGTGTTTCCCGTGATGCATGCGATTTGGGAGAGCAGTTCGTTGCGGAGCGCGAGTGACTCAACGGGAAGGCATTTTCTTTGCCGCACCCCATCCGGATAGTGTGCGAAGAGCCGTCTCGCTACAAGCAACTTTTGCTTGGCCTCCGCGTGCAAACAGTGGCAATGTGGCAAAGTTGCGACAAGCTGTTGCGCCAGAATCTGGCGCCCTTCGATGTCATTCTCCTTCGAGTTCTGCTGGAAGGACCGCGCAAAATTCATCGATTCTTCGACTTGTTCGCCAAACTCCGAAGCCAGTCCCCGAACATGAGGTGGAGCCGACGCCAAGGCGGTGCGCACGCTCATTTCGCTTGCGGCGACCGATCCGGCGGAAAGGTTCTCCAGCGCCTCGGCTGCCTGTACGTCGCGCGTATAGCAATCCTCGATGATCCCGCAAGCGCGCACCGTGCGCACCAGATTCGACGCGGGTTCGACGCTGAGTCGCGGATTGCCATCAGGGGAAAACGCCGATTTGAAAGCGTAACGCGCATCGTCGAGTGCCTGTCCAAGTTTCGACGAGTGGTCCGCCCCATTGCTAACCGTCTCGCCAGAGTGAGTTTGAAAGCGTTTCGAGAGATAACGGGCATGGCGCGCAGTGATTTCCTGCTCTTCGCCTTCAGCCTGAAGCTTCTCAAAAGCATATGCACGGGTCGATTCAGACAAGCGATATTTTGCTGCCGGACCGTTGAACTCAACGTTGATGAGCGATTTGGCTACGAGCTCGCTGACACCACTAATCGCATTTTCCACCGTCAGTTCCTTGTCACACACGACTGCGCATATTGCGTCGAGATTGAATTCGCCGCCGAATATTGCGATACGACGGAATAACGACTTGCTGTTGGCGTTGAGTAGCGCGAAGCTCCAGTCGAAGGTCGCGCGTAAGGTTTGATGACGTGGCAACGCAGTTCGATAACCGCCCCCTAGGATCGCCATCCGGTCATCCAGTCGCCGATAGACGCCGTCTACGCCAATCGCGGCGACGCGCGTGGCCGCCAACTCGATTGCCAGCGGAATGCCGTCTAGGCGGCGGCAGATTTCGCCGACGAGTTGGATTGGAAGGTTTTCGTCGTCCACTTCTTCCTGCAACAAATTTGCTCGCGTCAGAAAGAGATTCACCGCCGAACACTTCAAAATCTCGGCATCCGTAGAATGGGGCGGAGGCACATCCAGTGCATCGACCCGGAATACCGCTTCGGGCAGAATACGCAGTGGCTCTCTGCTCGTGACGAGCACATGCAGCGCGGCGTTCGCTCCAGTCAGTGACTCGACAATTTCCGCAACGTGGCCCACGACGTGTTCGGCGTTGTCGAGCAATAGCAGCCGGCGTGTTCCGGCAAGTGCGGACGCGACATGTGAGACGTCGAACCCGGCGCCGTCGGCAGATTGCCCGCAACCTTCGAGAATTGCGGTGAGTACGGCTTTGTGCGAGCTTATTGCCGCCAACTCCACGAAACATACAACGCCGGGAAAATCTAAGGCTAGGTGGCGGGCCGCTTCTACCGCGAGACTAGTCTTACCGATACCGCCAGCGCCGACCAGCGTCAGCACACGCGTCTCTTCTAGCGTCGCGCGGATTTGCGTCACCGCGTGATCGCGCCCAACGAGGGGCGTCTTGGGGGAGGGTAGAGGGCGTCCGGAGCGGGCATGCGAGCTAGGTCCCTTCGGCAGCGATTTTTTCTGTGGTCTTCCGACTAGCTGATACCCGCGGCCGGGCACCGTAAGGATTAGGTTTCGGTCCGGGCCGAGTATTTTGCGCAGTGCCGAAAGGTGGACCTGGATGTTGTTTTCTTCGACGATAGTTTCTGGCCAGACCTCGCTCATCAACTCGTCCTTCGAAACGAGACGCCCCCCTGCCGACGCGACGACGGCAAGAATGTCAAAGGCGCGGGAGCCGAGATGCACGACCTCCCCGTCTCGCCACAGGGTGCGCATTTCCAGATCGATTTTGAAGCGGCCTAGTTCGATCATGTCGTTTTCCGTTTCGGGAGCAATGAGCGTGATAGGGGATTGGTATGACGAGCCGAGTGCGCGCATTTGGCACTGAAGTGGACCTCGCGGAAGAGTGCGTCGTTACTTTGATTCCGTCATGCGGAGATATCTATATATCCGCAAACCATTACGCAACCACCGGTATGGCCAAAAGGTGGGGCCTCCGAGCGGTCATCGTCGACGTCTTCGAAACTACCTCAGCCAATACTGCGTGTCTTGTCAGTTAGTGCGATCCTTTGTATGAAAGTCCATTCGTCAACAGTGCGGCGCTGTTCGATCGCGCCGCTAACGTATGAACAAATCTCGAAACGAGCAACGCTCAGCCGGTTGTCTGTCGACGCCACATGCCGGGCGGCATCCCGACCAACTGCGAAAATGTACGCGTGAAGTGGCTTTGATCGGAAAAACCGCATGTCATGGCGATTTCTGTCAGGGAAGAGTCCGAGTGTTTTAGAAGATCGCGTGCGCGATCTATACGCTGCTCTAGTAGCCATTGATGAGGTGTGCGATGCGTAGTTTCAGAAAACGCACGGATGAAATAACTGCGCGACAGATTGCATGCGTTCGCGATCTCCTCGATGGAGACATTGCCTCGTGCCTTCGCGAGCAACATGTCTTTGGCCCGCGTCTCTTGCAAACTGGACAGCCGCCGGCTTTTGCTTTTGGACTCAGACGATGCATTACCATACCGATCTATCAGATGTGTCCCTATCATCACGCCCAACTGCTCGACAAAGAGTGGGCTGGCCTCGCTCTGGCGTTCCAGCGTAAGCGACAATATCTGCGCAAGGTGACCAAGGATCGGGTCTTTTCGGCCGGCAAGTGATGAAACGCGCGGGGTACTCGATCCGCTTCGTTCGTAGCAGGCTGTCGTCATGAAAGCCTGCGGCAACTCCATCAGCACGAAATCGAAACCGCGGCGCAGCTCGGCTCGGTAGTCGTCAGCGAAGTCACGTATGTAGATCGAGTCTTTTTCGAAGTCATGCGATGTCCATCTGTGTCCAGACAAAATGCGTCGGCTGTGGCCGCTTCTCAGCGATACGCCGACAAGGAGGCCGCGATCGGAGGCGGGCATATTAACCGCACTCGTCATGCCGTCTCGTGTGCACTTGCGATAGAACTTGAACTCACCCGCGTCGAGTTCGAGATCTTTGTATAGCTGGCTCGACAAGCATCCTAGTGAGTCTTTCGGCCGTACTGCTATCGCGGAGGAAGCTTGGTTATCGTTGAACATGATTTATCACCTGGGTTCGTCGCGCTGCGGTTCCGTTGCCAGATAATCTAGCCGAAAATTAAGAGATTTAAATATCAATCACTTTGGTGTAACTGGTATGAAAATTCGAACGCGTAGGGGTAAGTGCTTCAGTAACGCGGAAATATATGGTGTTTTTTGTGCTGATGTGGCGACCACTGAGAACTAGACGAGCGACTTGGTCGTGTGCATAGGGACTTTCCGCCAGGTGGTCTGCACACGGCGCGATTTTTTCTTTACGGGAACCATAAGCAATTCTCTCGATTTGTGTGCGATAGCGTGCGGTGGCGCTCGCTTTGGCGTCCCCGTTATTGAGAATGGCGGGCATTCTCAGTGCAACCGTGATTAAGGGGCACTCGCCGCTCGCTGTGAATGACCGGGAAACGCATGTGTGGCGAAAGTCCCGTCCACGATCACTTCGATCTCGTTCGAATGAGCCGGAGTCAGTTCGCGCCCGATGAGGGAGCGATACGGTCGACGCAGAGATCGCCGCTGCCCCGACAAGCGCCTCGATACGTTCATCCAGATAGCCTGTTCGTTAGGTAGAGCGATCAGGTGGATGTTTGTTCTGACGCTTCCTGTCATCGGCTATCGCAGAACTGTATCGTTACCAGGTGTGGGAAAGCACATGTTGCTCAAGGTCGCAGGACCACGTGAATGCGTCGTCAACGGATGGAGACTAGTACCTTGCGTTATGTGGACCTGTGTATCGCGTGCCAGCAGCTTGCGCATCCCGCGCGTCGACTTCGAACTGCCGCCCTGACAAACAGGTGATCGGCTTGCCGTTATCCCAGTCGTTGAAAATATAGGCGCTTAGTCTCTGGTTCTTACCTAGTTCACCATATGACCTTCTCCATACCGTGGACGAGGGGAGTCGGCAGCGTGCGGATGGCGCTGGGGCGGCGGCCATCGCGACGGTCGATGCGATCATGGCCCCACTCGCAGCGCCGATGCTGCAACGATGAGTAGCTTCCGTGCGATTCCCAGAGCGAATTCCGTAGGTGTTAGTAAATTTTATCTTCAGGCCTCTCCGCGTAGCGGCGTGCGACGTCACGTCAGAGGATTGAATCGTACGACGCCGATCTCTGTGTTGGACTTAATAATGCTGAGATTATCTGAAATGTGAATTCAATCCGGGCTAGAGTATCATGCGCCTCGCCGGATGCACTAGCGACCCGAAACGTCAATGCGACGGGTAACCAAGCCCGAACGATTGGGCAAGCCGCGGCCCCTTCAGAAGCAGCGGTTCAACTGCGCTACGACGCCTGACCGCCCAGTCGGCGAGCACCTGTACGACGTCTGTCGTAACGGTAGATAGTGCTTGTGCGAGGCTCACGGCATCGTCGGCTGCTTTGGAGGTGCCGGAACCTGTGTGAGGGCGCAGCGTGCAGGCGGCGTCGCCTACCAGCGCGACACGCCCTTTGGCAAAAGACGGGCTTAGGGCGTCGGAGATGGCTTGCAGAAAGGGAGCATTTGTCGCGGTGACGAGCTGCGACAAAGTGCGTGGGAGTCGCTCGAGCGCCGCTCGATGCAAGTACGCAATCGACGGCTCAGACAGCTCGCCCGGAGCAACCGATGCGTGCCGCCGCCGGCCGTCGCGGCCGGTCAGAAACATTCTGATCGACGATTCGTCCGGTTCGTTCCTGTACCAGAGCCAATTGAACCGGCGCGTGCCGGTTTCTAGCGAGCCGTCCAGCGCGGGAATCAGAAACGTCATGAATAGTTCGGCTTTCGAACGATAGAGCGTCATGTTCTCGATCAGATCCGCGACCTGATTACGCCCAAAAATGTTTTCGCTGACCACGCCGCGCCATGCGAGGTACCCCGCATACGAGGGAAAGCTACCGGGGAACAGCATCGAGCGAAGCCACGAGCCGGTCCCGTCGGCGACGATCAACACGTCGGCGCGAACCGCTGATGAACTGTGGTCGAAGTGGATATCGAAGCCGTCCTCATCTTCGGTCACGCGCGCGACGTGGTGCCCATAGTGAATCGCGTTGGGTGACAGCATGCTGCACAGCGACCGGTAGACAGCGTCCCACGATGAAAATGGCAGCAGTTCGGGGTCGTCGCGAATCACATGGCCATCGATGTCAATCCAGCGTCGTCGGTGTGTGGGTACCGCAAGCATTGCGCGGGTACGTTGGCCGTGCTCTTCGAGAAAGTGCAGCATCTGTCGAAGAACCACAACACCGCCGCCGCGGCCCCGAAGCGGAGTGGCGGAGCGCTCGTAGACATGCACATCGTGACCCGTGCACGTCAGCGTCAATGCACATGCAAGACCTGCTATCGATCCGCCCGCGATCGCAATTTTCATAGTACTGGTAACCTCATCGTGATTCTCTATGCGTCGATCTGCCGACGCAGATTGTCGCCGCCCAATGGCATGTCGCGCAGGCGCTTGCCGGTCGCATTAAACAGAGCATTGCCTATCGCGCCGGCGGTCGGTCCCATCGAAGCTTCGGCGGCTCCAAGGAATGGCGCTCCCGGGCGATTAATCAGATGTACGTTCAGGCTGTGCGGAACCGCGGAGAACCGCAGGATCGGGTAACTGCTCCAATCGAAGCTTCGGATTCTCGATGTGTCGAACATTAACTCTTCGTAAAGTGTCCAGCTTGCGGATTGAATAACGCCGCCTTCGATCTGGTTGCGGATGCCGTCCGGGTTGACGATCTGGCCTGAGTCCACCGCGACCTCGGCGTGTTCGAGAATGACCTGGCCGGTCTCGCGTACCACAGAGATTTCAACGGCGATCGCGACGTAGGCCATCAGGTTCTTGTACTTGCCGAACGCGAAGCCGACGCCATGATTCTTCTTGCGAGGCGTACGCGGCCATCCGAACTTCTCGGCGGCGAGAAGGATGACGTCACGGGCACGCGGATCCTGCATGTGCTTGAGCCGGAAGGCGACCGGGTCGGCGCCAGCAGCAGCACTCAACTCGTCCATAAAAGATTCGATCGAGAAGACGTTCATATGCGCGCCGAGTGAGCGCATCGCCGATGTCGGCAATGGCATGGTCGGTGAGAAATTGTTCATCACGTGCACGTTTGGCAACGCGTACAACGGGATCGCGTTGCGGTCGCCGCCTCCTTCGGGCTGAACCATTGGCACCGACTTCGCGGGCACGAACGGTATCTCCAGCATTTGCGCTGGAATAAGCCGGCCAGCGTTCACGATCCGCTCGTTGTGCGAACTGCTCCACAGCGCGTAATCCCAGTCGACGATGCTGTTGGTGGCGTCGAGTGAAGCCTCCACCTCGGTGACCATCGCGGGCGTGTAGTGGTCCCACGTATTCTCCTGTTCGCGCATCCATTGGACGCGAACCGGCCGGCCCGCCATTTCGTGCGCGATCAACGCGGCATGCGCGGCGGCGTCATCCGCACCATTGTGCCCGTAGCATCCCGATCCCTCTACGTGAATGCAGCGCACTTTCTCCTTCTGCAGCGACAGCATTTCGGCGAGCCCGTCGCGTAGCGGATAGACGCCTTGCGAGTGAGTCCAGACGGTCATCGTGCCGTCCTTGAACTGTGCGACCGAACAGGAGGGGCCGATCGAGCCGTGCAGCATATAACGCTTGGTGTACTTTGCACTTAGTGTCTTCAGCACCGTGCCCGCTGCATTGCGCGTGTTCGCAATCTCGATGTGTTCGGTAGCGATCTGCTTCAGGTCGCGGTGCACGGTAGCGGGGTCGGGCAGCGCACGTCCGGCGCTCCACCGGCTTCCGGCAGCCAGCGCGCGTTGCGCCTGCACCGCCTGCCATTCGCTTTTGGCGACCACAGCCAGCATGCTGCCGTTCCTGACCACCTTGACGACGCCCGGCATCCTTAGAATATCGGGCGTATTGGTTTGCATTAACTTCGCCTCGAAGACTGGGGGCATCACCACACGCGCGTGCAGCATGTCGGGCATGAACATGTCCTGGACATAGCTCGCGCCACCGGTCACTTTAGCCGGGATGTCCAATCGCGGCAAAGACGTGCCGATCGTCACAAAGGTCGCAGGGTCTTTCAGCGGCGATACTGGCTTGGCAATGCGATGTAGATCGACGGCGTCGATCGCTTGGCCGTATGTCATCGTGCGTCCGTCAGGCGCCTTGATGATCCCGTCGTGCACGCTCAGCGCGCCGCTAGCGACGCCGAAATGTCTTGCCGCTGCGTCGACGAGAAGCTCCCGGACCTGGGCGGCTGCGTTTAGCAACGCGCTGCCGCTGTCGGCAATCGTGTGGCTGCCCGCAGTGAGTCCTTCGTCTGGCGACGCACCGGTATCGGCGCTGAGAAAGGTGATCAGCGCGGGCGTCATGGCAAGTTCTTCTGCCGCGATCTGTAGCAGCGCGGTGCGCACGCCGGTACCCAATTCGACTTTCCCGGTGTAGACGGTGACCTTTCCCGCTGGATCGATTTTGATCCATGCGTCTAGGAACGGATTGGTTTTCAGGCTGCCCGCGAGTGCCTCGGTCGCTTTGGACACGTGTACGGCGGCACCTTCGTCTGCGATTACCATCTGAGCCATCGCCTTGGCACCGGGGAACATGCTAAAGCTGACTACAAGTGCGCCAGACGCCAGCAAGCGGCGGCGTCCCTCATTGATATTCTCAGATTCGTCGCTCATAGCGTGCCTCCATGGCTCTCAGCACCGTGAGGTTGCGCTGGCGCAGTGTCGTTCGCCGGCATGTGAGCGACTTCGCGGATCGCGGCGAGAATGCGCATGTGGGTGCCGCAACGGCACAGATTCGGTTCCATGTGCTCGCGCAATTCACGCTCACTGGGCCGAGGACTGCGATCGAGCAGCGCTTGCGCGCGCATGATCATGCCTGCGATGCAATAACCGCACTGCGCAGCCTGGTGCTTGATGAAGGACTTCTGCAGCGCCCCCGGATGCTCAGCCGTGCCGAGGCTCTCGATCGTACGCACAGGGCGAATGCCAATCGAGGATACGGGAATCAGGCACGAGAAGGCGGCCTGGTCGCCTAAGATCACCGTGCACGCCCCGCATTGTCCAAGCCCGCATCCGAATTTTGCGCCATGGAGATGCAAGTCATTTCGCAGCGCGTAGAGCAGCGGGGTCGACGGATCGATGTCGAGCGCGTGTTGCACGCCATTAACGGTTAGAGTGATCATCGCGCGTTGTTCTCCTTTCTGACCTTGTCAGCCATCGCTTCGACGTCGGTCCACGGGCCTCGCTGCGAATAAGTCGCGCGAATGTAGGACGCGAGATCGGCGATCTGTTGGTCGTTGTAGATCTGGCTGAAGGCGGGCATATAGTTCATGCTGTCTTCGCCATGCCAGCCGTTGCCGCTCAACATCATCTGGATCGCGTTGCGTGGCGAAGCGGCGTTCACCGCCGTGCTGAAGGCGAGCGTCGGGCGTTCGCCGATCGATTGCATCGGCGCCTTTGGGCCGTGGCATTGCGCACAGGACGCGGCGAACAGAATCGCGCCGCGTTGCGCTTCGGTCGAAGTGTTGCTCTCAGCGGAGACATTCGTAGCGGCCACTGGTCGCGGCTTCTGGATCGACAGCAGGTAAGTGGCGATCGCCTGCACGTCCTCTTCGGGCACGGTCGCGAGATCGCGCGTGACCGGCAGCATTGGGCCGGCGGCCGCGCCATGCTCACTGGTTCGGCCGGTGCGCAGATACGTGACGAGCTGCTCTTTGGTCCACGGTTTCGGCGCGGCGCCGAGCGCGTTGAGAGCAGGCGCTTCCCAACCGTCGACGATGCCGCCGTCGAAAGCATGCCCCGACTTTTCGCCGCCGATCAGATTGAGCGGCGAATGGCACGACGCGCAGTGACCGAGCCCATCCGCCAGCAGTTTGCCGCGGTTCCATTCGGCATCTTTCGACGCTTCCGGCTGTTGTGCGCCGGGATGCAGAAACAGCACATTCCAGAACGCCAGCAAGGGGCGGAAATTCAGCGGGAAAATCAGCTTGTTGGCGGGCGCGGTCGCTTCGACAGGATCACGTGTCATCAGATACGCATAAGCCGCGGCGATATCGCCATCCGACATGCGTGTGAAGTGGATATACGGAAACGCCGGATAGAGCAGATGTCCGTCGCGCGCCACACCGTACCGCACCGCGCGTGTGAAGGCTTCGAGCGACCAGCTGCCGATGCCCGTCTCCACGTCCGGGGTTATGTTCGTTGCGTAGATCGTGCCGAACGGCGTGGCGAGCGGCAGGCCGCCCGCGAACGGCTTGCCGCCTTTCGCCGTATGACACACGATGCAGTCGCCGAGCGCGACGACGCGTGCGCCCGCGAGCCGCGTCTGCGCGTCGAGCGACGTCGGCGCCGGCGGACTGACCGGCGCGATGGCGGGTCGCCACATTAGCAGAAAGGCGGCGATCGCCACGGCCACGACCACCACGCCGCCTCCCACCAGCAATCTAGACTTGCGAGTCATGCGCGCACCTGTCAGGGGTGAGTCGAGTGGAGGAGACGGCTCGCGGCGCGCCATGCGTTCGAGCGGCGGTCTGCATCATGCTTGCGCCGGACCAAGGTGAGCGCCTCGTTCCGTGTTTTTGCCCGCGCTGCTGTCGAACGGATAGTCGGTATAGCCGGCCGTATCGCCGCCGTACCAGCCGTCCGGCTTCGGTGGCGCGATTGACGCATGGGCCGCAATGCGTCCGACGAGATCGGGGTTCGAGATGTAGGCGCGGGCGAACGCTACCAGATCGGCTTGGCCGTCGCGGATCAGGGCCTCGGCGTGATCGACGGAAATGCCGCCGTTGACCATCAAGGTGCCGGAGTAGACGCGTCGCAGACGTTCGGTGATACGCGGCAAATCCGGGTGGCCGCTCCAGCCGTTGGTGTCTGCAGCGTGCACGTATGCCACGCCGAATTCGCCGAGCATCTTGCCGACGTAGTCGTACGTGCCGTCCGGGTCCGCGTCGCGCACGTTGTTGTAGTTCGCGTACGGCGAGATGCGCACGCCGATCTGATTGAGCGGTACCACCGAGCCGATCTCCGCGAGAACGTCGCGCAGAAAGTTGGCGCGGTTCGCCACCGAGCCGCCGTAGCGGTCGTCGCGAGTGTTGGTGGTCGAGGAGAGGAACTGATGCGGCAAATAGCCGTTCGCGGCGTGAACTTCCACACCATCGAACCCGGCGGCGATCGCGTTGACCGCGCCTTGCCTGAAGTCGGTGATAGTGAGCTTTACTTCGTCGAGCGACATGGCGCGCGACGGCGTCGCGTGAATCTTGGTGTACTGGCCGTTCTGCAATTGCGCCCACACCTGCAACTGTTCGAGGTCGTCGTTCACACCTGACGGCGAGAGCGGCGCCGCTCCGCCGAGTAACGCGAACGAACTGACGCGCCCGCTATGCCACAACTGCATGAATATGCGCCCGCCCGCGGCATGCACCTGGGTCGTGATGTGACGCCAGCCGTCGATCTGCTCGGCTGTGAAGATGCCAGGCGTGAGATCGAACGCGAGCGAGGCGGCGTTGATATTGGTCGCCTCGCTGACCATCAATCCGGCCGACGCGCGTTGCACGTAGTATTCGGCCATCATCTCGGTCGGACGGCCGCGCAAGGGCGCGCGCGAGCGGGTCATGGGAGCCATCGCGACGCGATTCGGCAAGCTCAATCCCGACAGGTCGTAGCCGTCGAGCAGGGGCGAATGTGAGGACATGGTTGTTCCTTTAAGGCTATCTTGCGTCGCCTAGGTGAATGACTACGCTCGGCAGCTTATCGCTAAGCCGACAAGAATTCCTGAAGCCACGCTGAAACGTTGTTAATCGGATTGCGAGGCGTCCGGCCCCGGGGATACGCGTATCAGGCCTGGCTAGCGGCGTGTGGCCGACCGATTACGAGGTAGTGAGCCAGCGCGACGAGCGGGAAGGCCGTGGCAACCGCTGCGACGAGCGGCCAGCCGCCATGTTCGTAAAGGGGACTCGCGAGCGCCGACCCGAATGCACCGCCGACGAAGATGCTCGTCATATACAGCGCGTTTAGACGGTTGCGGCTCGCCGCGTGCAGCGCGTAGATCTCGCGTTGCCCCAGCACCATGTTCATCTGCACGGCGAAGTCGAGCACGATGCCGGTCACGACGAGGCCGAGCACGCCCCACGCCGGATGGATCAGCGCTGGCGTAAAGGCGAGCGCGCCCACCACCAGTGCGATCAGCGTCGCGCGCATCGTATAGCCCGCATCGGCGAGACGCCCTGCCACCGGCGCGGAGGTCGCTCCGATTGCCCCGACCAGCGCGAAGATGCCGATAGCCGTTTGCGAGAGCCCGAACTGGCGGCTCAACTCGACGGGGATCGCGGTCCAGAAGAGACTGAACGAAGCGAACATCAGTGCCTGATACAGCGACCGGTGACGCAGGATCGGCATAGTGCGAACCAGATGGCCGAGCGAACTGATCAGTTGGAAGTAGGTGGCCTTATGATCTGGTTGCCTGCGCGGAATGGTCAGCGCGAGCACGCTGGTGACGATGGCCATTAATACGGCCGCAGAGCCGAACACGGCGCGCCAGCCGAAGTGCCCGGCAACGACGCTGGAAATGGGACGGGACAACAGGATGCCGAGCAGCAGCCCGCTCATGATGGTACCGACCACCTTACCGCGCGATTCATCCGGCGCGAGGTGAGCGGCGAGAGGGATCAGAATCTGCACGGCCACGGAACTGAATCCGACCAGCAGCGAGATTGTGAGGAACCAGCCCGGTTGGTGGGCAAACGCCGCGGCGCCGAGGCTGACGATCGACACCAACGCGGTCGTTATCATCAGTTTGCGGTTTTCCAGCAGGTCGCCGAGCGGCACGAGAAAGAACAGACCGAATGCATAGCCTATTTGGGTGAGCGATACAATCAAGCTGGCCATCCCAGCGGACATATCAATGTCCGGTGCAATCAGTTCGGTGATTGGTTGCGCATAGTAGAGATTGGCGACGATCGCGCCGCAGCAGAATGCGAACAGCGCGATCAGGCTGCGTGTCAGTTTGACCTGACTCGTGCTGCCGGCCGTGACGGATGCCTGGGTTGACATGAGCAACTCCCTGAAAAGAAGAAAGGAAAATGAGACTCAAACGCGGACTCAACGGGCGATGTTCATCAATCGGTCGCCGAGCGAAATGCCCAAATCGGTCATTAGCTTGCCGCGTTGCAACTGCTGGTTTTGCCAACGCTTGAGTATGGGATCGATTGTCGAACCGGCCTGCCAAGTCGAAGACAACGCAAGTGCGAGGGCATGTGCATTGGCTGCGGCCTTCGCGGTACTGCCCGCCGTGTGCGGACGCGGAACCGATGCTGCGTCGCCGATCAGCACGACTCTGCCGAACACCATCTTCGGCGCACGCAGATCGACAATCGGCTGCATGAACGGTTCTTCGGTCGCATCGACCAGAGAGCGAAACGTCGGCCCAAGCAGCATTTTCGCGTCTTGTCGAAGCTGTTTGACATCGTCACTCTTGGTTGCGCCCGGTGGTAGCGAGAATGAGCGCTCAACGCCGTGACGATCGACTAGAAGCTGCTCGAGTTTTTCGCTGCCGTACTTGCGGTACCACACCCAGTTCCAGCGGCGGTCGCCGACCGTGGTCGAGTCGCCTTCACCCGGAATCAGATAGGCGAGCGCCGAGTGCTCATGGCCCTGCTGAAAAGTAAAACGGTCACGCAGCGTGTCCGCTGCATGCAGCGGCAGATCGGGTTCGGAAACGAGTCCGCGCCACGCTACATAGCCTGCGTAGGCCGGCACGATCTCGGGCAATAACCTCCGCCTGAGTGTCGACCGCATGCCGTCGGCGCCGATCAGCAGATCGGCCTGCTCCTCGCACCCGCTTTCGAACTGCGCGACGACTTGTTCACCCTCGATCCGGAAATCGACAAAGGTTTCACCCGCATGTACGGCCTCCGCAGGCAGCGCATTTTTCATGGCCCGGTACAGCAGGCTCCACGAGGTCTGCATCTGCGGCATGAACAACTGTTCGACGTGGTTGTCTTCGCGGTCCAGATAGATGCGTTCGCCCGACATAACGCCTGGAGGATCGGGCAATGCGACGTCGGCAAACCGAAGTGCATCCAGAACGTCTGGTTGAAGGACGATGCCGCCGCCGCGGCTCTCGAGCTGATTCGATGAGGTTTCGAACATGTCGACGTTCCAACCGGCCGCCCGCAGGGTTGTGGCAGAGAACAGTCCGCCGAGAGAGCCGCCGATCACGACGGCACGCTGTTTTTGAAGTGATCTCATGCCGCCCTCCGCTCCACGGCTGAGCGCAGCGCATTGATAAAGACGCTGGGCGGCTGAGCGCCGCTGATGATATCGCCGGCAATCACAATGGTGGGAACCGAGTGGATGCCGAGCCGGTTCGCACCACCACCCTGCACTTCGATTTCCGCATTGCCGGAGGCGGAGAGCAGATAGGAGCGAACTCCGTCTGCATCGAAAGCGTGCTCGGTGGCGATAGCGATCAGCGTGTCGAGCGCACCTATATCGCGGCCTTCCGAGAAATAGGCGGCGCAGATGCCGTGATAAAGCGCCGTGGTCTTTTTCGGTTCGTCAAGGCTCTGCGCGAACTGCATCAGACGATGCGCAAGACGCGTATTCGGTGTACGGAGTACCTTGTCGTAGTGGAACTCCACACCGGCTGTCAGACCGGCGGCCGTGACCTGCGCGTCCATGCTTTGCGAACGAGCCCAACTGCCGAATTTGCGAGTTCGATAGCCGCGCCTGTCCATGCCTTCGACAGGCATCGACGGATTCAACTCGAACGGCACGTAGTGGACCGGTACAGTCTCGCCGATGCCTGGTGCGGCGAGTGCTACCGCGAGATTCCGTTGGCCGATCCAGCACCACGGGCAAATAAAGTCGTAGTGGATCTCAACCTGAATGGCTCGCATGTTGCCCTCTCAATAGGTGACGCATGCAGCTTATCCGTTGCGGAAAAATTGTTGAATTGGTCTAACATGCAATCTCGCGTTGCGTTCAGCGCAACCAAACCGTTGATGGGGGCATGCATGGTGGCGAGTCGTGACTGCATCGAACACAGCGGCATGTCGCGAACGCCTCAGGCGCCCGAAGCGCAGCAGTGCCAGTGCTTCGCGCGGCAGCGGCCATCGCACACGGCAGGTCGGGACCTTTCAGGAGGCCGCAGAGGAGCGGGTCGAAGTGCAGGGTCATCGGTTTTTCAACAACCTCGACATCCTGCTGCGAGCAGTAGTCATGGCTGGACGTGGCATGGCGCTGCTGCCGGAGTGGCAGGTCGGGCTGCGATTTGCGCGGTGCGCCTCATGCGCGTGCTCGAGACCTTCGAGGCGAGTCCACACAACGTCGATGCAGTCGTCTATGCAGCCTTTTTGTTCAACTGCCCCTACTCAAGCAAAGTGCGCGACCGTTAAGTTTCTGAAAGCGCGGTTTTACGTTTCGCTGGGAGGCTGAACCATGGCGTGCTCACGCGTTGCAGGCATCTTCACATCACGCCCTGTTATGCGTGACGTCCCGATTCGAACAGGAACCACACGCGTTGTTCTGCTTCGTCGATCCAGTTTTCGAGCAGACTCGCCGTCGCGACATCGCCGTATTCACCGCACAGAGAATGCGTCTCACGCATGTAACTGGCGAGCGCCAAGTTGTCCTCGCGCAATTCGGCCAGCATGTCGCTAGGCGTAACGAAGACCGCGTCATTGTCGAGAATTCGTTGCAGCCTCGTGATCTGGCCTGTGGAGTGCAGCGTCTTGCCGCCTAATTTGCGTGCGCGTTCCGCGATTGGGTCCGTCGTTGCGAATATCTGGTCAGACTGATCGTCGAGGAGCAGGTGATAGTCACGGAAGTACGGCCCCGACATATGCCAGTGGAAGTTCTTCGTCTTCAGATACACCGCGAACACGTCGGCAAGCAAGGTAGTCAAGGCGGCGGCGATATCGCGGGTCGCCTCTTCTGTGAGCCGGGTCGGCGTTTTAAGTGGGGCTGCTCGACGGGCTGCTGCTTCAAGTGCGTGTTTCATGGCGAGTCCTTGGTGTGTCGGTCGAACGACGTGAGGTCTTGAATCCCGTAGCCTGCATTGTAGGAACCCACGACACATAAAGTTCTGCAAAATTCTGAAATGTTCTTAATCGACAAACGCTGAGGCGCTACGCGATCGGCCGTGATTCTCTTCGAAAAATATCTTTAAGAACTATTAAGAGTTTTTAAAAGGACTCGGTGAAAGACGGTGGATAGACTTAGTCGAAGTTTTTCTCGCACTTCAAGCGAGTGCGGCATGTCTTCCCATGTTCACCAAACTCTTAGGATGTACAAAGCCATGGCAAATCCGAAACTCGAAGTCCTGACGCCTGCAAACTCGCAGATCATCTTTATCGACCAGCAGCCGCAAATGGCCTTCGGTGTCCAGTCGATCGACCGCCAGGCACTGAAGAACAACGTGGTCGGTCTCGCGAAGGCTGCGAAGGTGTTCAACATTCCGACCACGATCACGTCGGTGGAATCAGAAAGCTTCTCGGGCTATACGTACCCCGAACTACTGGACGTGTTCCCGGATCACAAGGTGCTCGAACGCACCTCGATGAATTCGTGGGACGACCAGAAGGTCCGTGACTCGCTGGCTGCCGCTGGCCGCAAGAAGGTCGTTGTGGCCGGCCTGTGGACCGAGGTCTGCAACAACACGTTCGCGCTGTGTGCGATGGACGAAGGCGACTACGAGATCTACATGGTCGCCGACGCCTCGGGCGGCACCTCGAAGGAAGCCCACGACTACGCGATGCAACGCATGATTCAGGCCGGCGTGGTGCCGGTCACGTGGCAACAGGTGCTGCTCGAATGGCAACGCGACTGGGCGCACAAAGAGACGTATGACGCGGTCATGAAGATCGCCAAAGAACACTCGGGCGCGTACGGGATGGGCGTGGACTACGCGTACACGATGGTGCACAAGGCTGCTCAGCGTACGGCTCAGCAGCACGAAATCCTGGCGCCGGTGCCGGCTAAGGTGAAGTAAGCAGCGCGTTAAACACGTCGCGCGGAATTCGAGGACGCAACATCGAGTCCCGAATTCCGCATGTGGGTGTCACTCTGCTTCTGAATACCTCATGGATGCGAAACGCGACGAGCGGCCGCTGTCCATGACTAAGCTCCGCGCGTGCCAACCGGAGCGCTCCTAATGAGGATCGCCATGACTTCCAACACTTCCGCGCCGACGCCGGCCGAAGTTGTCTTTTTCAACGGCAAGATTGCCACGCAGGACGACAAGCGTTCCTTCGCCGACTCGGTCGCCGTTGCGAACGGTCGCATCGTCGCCGCGGGTTCGCGCGATGCCGTGATGCGTCACGTGAGCGATGGCACCCGGCAGGTCGACCTCAAAGGCCGCACGGTCATTCCCGGTCTGAACGACTCGCATCTGCACATCATTCGCGGCGGTCTGAACTTCAATATGGAGTTGCGCTGGGACGGCGTGCCGTCGCTGGCGGACGCGCTCGAGATGTTGCGCAAGCAGGTGGCCCGCACGCCGGCGCCCCAATGGGTGCGCGTGGTGGGCGGCTGGAACGAATTCCAGTTCGCAGAGCGGCGCGGCCCGACGCTCGAAGAGATCAATGCGATCGCACCGGATACGCCGGTGTTCATCTTGCATCTGTACGACAGCGCGTTGCTGAACGCTGCAGCCTTGCGCGCGGTGGGCTACACCAAAGACACCCCCAACCCTCCCGGCGGCGAGATCCAGCGCGACAAGCGCGGCAATCCGACGGGCATGCTGATCGCCCGACCGAATGCCGGTCTCCTGTACGCGACGCTCGCGAAGGGTCCGAAGCTCGGGCTGGAAGATCAGCGCAATTCCACCCGTCACTTCATGCGCGAGCTGAACCGTCTCGGCGTGACGAGCGCGATCGACGCTGGCGGCGGCTACCAGGCTTATCCCGACGACTACGCCGTGATCATGGACATGGCCAAGCGCAGTGAGCTGACTGTACGTATCGCGTATAACCTCTTCACCCAGAACGCGAAGAACGAAATTGAAGACTTCGCGAAGTGGGTCAAGATGACCAAGCCGGGCGAAGGCGACGATTTTCTGCGCGTGAACGGCGCCGGCGAAATGCTGGTGTTCTCTGCTGCGGATTTCGAAGATTTTCTTGAGCCACGCCCCGACCTTCCCGACTCGCTGGAAACCGAACTGGAAGCCGTCGTCAAGCTGCTGGTGGCGAACCGCTGGCCGTTCCGTCTGCATGCGACCTACAACGAATCGATCGAACGCTTCCTGAACGTGTTCGAACGCGTGAACGCCGAGATTCCGTTCAACGGGCTCCGCTGGTTTTTCGACCACTGCGAGACCATCACGCAGAAAAACATCGAGCGCGTGCGTGCGCTCGGCGGCGGCATTGCGATCCAGCATCGTATGGCGTATCAGGGCGAATACTTCATTCATCAATACGGCGATGAGGCGGTGAAGCGCACGCCGCCGATCCGCCACATGCTCGATGCCGGCCTGCCGGTCGGCGCGGGTACGGATGCAACACGCGTTGCGAGTTTCAACCCGTTTGTGTCGCTGTACTGGATGGTGTCGGGCAAGACGGTCGGTGGCACCGCGATGTACGCGAGCGAGAACAAGCTCGATCGCATGGAAGCACTGCGCCGCTACACCGTGGGAAGCGCGTGGTTCTCGAACGAAGAGGAGCGCAAGGGCGCGCTGGTTCCCGGTCAGTTCGCGGACTTCGCGGTGTTGAGCGAAGATTACTTCACTATCGACGAAAGCCGCATCAAGTTTCTCACTTCGAACATGACCGTGGTGGGTGGCAAGGTGGTGTACGCGGACGACGAATTCGCGCCGCTTGCGCCGCCGGATCTGCCGGTCAGTCCGTCGTGGTCGCCGGTGGCGGAGTTCGGCGGTTATAGCCGCTATAAACCGACTGCGGTGGCCTGTGTGGACGGCTGCGTGAACCTGTGTGGCGTGCATGCGCACGCGCACGGCTGGGCGTGGCGCAAGAACGTGCCGGTCAGCGATTCGAACGGTTTCTGGGGCGCACTGGGATGTAGCTGTTTCGCGTTCTGATCCGTCCGGGCTCATGCCACCACGCGAACGAGGATCTCTATGCCGACCTTGACCGACGGTGTGCTGTTCGGGCTGGTCATTCTGGTCCTCGATTTTCTCGCATGGCGTTTCACGAGCCACAAGAGTGACCAGACCCGGCTCGCTTTTCGCGCGCTAATGTTTGGTCTGTCGAGCTACGTGCTGTTCAGCTACGGCATGAATCCACTGCGCGCGGCGCCTTGGCAGGACGAGCCGCCGCGCCATCTGCTCGCGCAATTGCTGGAAGTTGTGTGGTGGCTGCAAGGCGCACGTCTCGCGACGATCGTGCTGGATCGCACGGTGCTGCCGGCGACCTGGCACAAGGAGCGCCTGTTTCAGGACGTGCTGGGCGCGCTGGTGTTTCTGGCGGCCGGTGTCGGTGCGATTGCCTTCGTCTTGCAATTGCCAGTGCGCGGGTTGCTCGCGACGTCAGGCGCGCTCGCCGTCGTGCTCGGTCTAGCGATTCAGAGCACGCTTAACGACGTGTTTTCCGGTGTCGTGCTGAATGCGACGCAGCCGTTCCGATTAGGCGACTGGATCACGATCGGCGAAGTAGAAGGGAAAGTTGTGGAGAGCAACTGGCGCGCGACGAGTCTGCTCAACGGGCAGGGCAATATTGTCATGATTCCCAACAGCGTGGCGGCACGTACCAATATTGTCAACGCAAATGAACCGTCGCATACGCATGGCATCAGCGTCGTGCTGCCTGTCAAGCCGTCAATCCGGCCGTCGATCGTATTGGAAGCGCTCGCCAATGCTGCCGCCAGTTCCGAAGATGTCCTGAGCGAGCCCAAGCCGCTCGTAAGCGTACGCCATGCGACCAACGACGCGATCGAGTACGAAATAGTTTGCTACGTCGATGCATTACGAAAAAAAATCGACGTGCGCAACGATCTGTTCGATCTTGCGCACCGCCACCTGCTTTCACATGGAGTCGTGCTTCGACCGCTTTCGGTGCCGGAGCCTGCTGTTGAGCGGGCGGATGAAAAACATCGCTTGCTGCGTAGTGTGACGATTTTTCAGAACCTCGACGATGACGAAATATTGGAACTCGAGACGAAGTTGACCATGCACAAGATCGATGCCGGGGACACCATCTACACGGCGGCGGATGAGAGCGGTCACGAGCTTCATATTCTGGCGCGAGGCGTAGCGAAAGTGATCGTACCGAAAGACGGCGTCGAGATTGAACTTCGGAGGCTCGCTCCCGGCGACTCGGTCGGTCAGTCGGGCATCCTTGCTGGCCTTAGAACCGACGTGGTTGTACGGGCACTTACCCGCGTCACTGTCTTCCGGCTCGACAAGACAGCATTGACACCGATCCTCGCACGGCGCCCCGAGGTGGAAAAGGAAATGTGCCGTTTGCTTTCCGAGCATCATCAAACCGAAAAGTTACTGCTCGCATCACCGGCCAATGTCGATGGAAGTTCAGGAGGGTTGCTGCAATGGATTCGCGATGGTGTGCGGCGATTCCATGCACTGACACTCTGAGTCGATGGCCTGAATTCTGCATTCGTTAAGTATTTTTCAGAATTTGCTAAGGTCTTTATTTTATTTATTCGCTACGCTGCAATGGGCAGTCGGCCAGCTTTCACCGAACAGATCCGGCGCAATCAACCATGGAGTTCATGTGAGTACTTTCACCACGTCCGATGGCACCCAGCTCTACTACAAAGATTGGGGTACGGGCCAGCCGATTGTCCTGAGTCATGGATGGCCGCTGAACGCCGACATGTGGGAATACCAGATGAAGTTTCTCGCCGACAACGGCTTTCGTGTTATCGCCCATGATCGTCGTGGTTTCGGACGGTCGGCTCAGCCGTGGTCGGGATACGACTACGACACCTTCGCGCGCGATGTCAGCGAGTTGATCGAGGCGCTGGATCTAAGAGACGTGATTCTCGGTGGGTTTTCGATGGGCGGCGGTGAAGTGGCGCGATACATCGGTCGCTTCGGCACGCGGCGCATCGCCAAGGCGGTGCTCGTCAGTGCTGTGACACCTTTGATGATCCGCCGTGACGACCATCCCGAGGGCATGGATCCAGCAATTTTTGACGGCATCCGTGCGGGACTGCTGAACGACCGGCCCAAGTTTCTCGACGAGTTTGGCCCGCTCTTTATGGGCAGCGATCAGGAAGGATCGAAAGTGACTAGCCAGATGCTCGATTGGACGTTGTCGCTTGGGCTTCAAGGTGGCCTGAAAGGCACCTGGGATTGCGTGGCAGCTTTCTCCGAAACAGACTTCAGACCGGATCTGGCGAAATGCGATGTGCCCACGCTGGTGGTCCACGGCGACGCCGACGCAGTAGTGAGCTTCGACGTGACTGGTAAGGCCGCTGCCGCGCTGATCAAGGATTCGAAGCTACTGGTCTATGCAGGTGCGCCGCATGCGCTTTACATCTCGCACAAAGATCAGCTCAACCAGGATCTGCTGGACTTCGCGCGGTCCTAAGTATCGTCCGGCTGCGGCGGCCGTCTGGCACGCCGATTGACGCATACCGGGAGGGTGTCTGACACGGAGGAGTTGGCATGAGGAAAACCATTGCGGGTGTCAATATTCCTGACAGTGCGATGGCCCGGGAGGCGACCGATCAAATCCGGGACATAGAGTCTCAATTGATGTTCCATCACGCCCAAAGAGCATTTCTATTTGCTGCGCTGACCGGCTACCGCAAGAGGCTGACGTTTGATGCGGAGCTGCTTTATGTCGGCGCGATGTTTCACAACGTCGGCCTGAACGTGAAGAGCCAGCATTCTCCATGTCGGTTTGAAGTCGATGGCGCCAACGCGGCATGTGCATTTCTGCGGCAGCACGGCGCTGCAGAGAGCTCGATCCAAGAGGTGTGGGAGGCAATTGCATTACATACGACGCCGGGCATCCCCGAGCATATGTCTCCACTCGTCGCTCTGGTCAGCGCCGGGGTGCAGATGGATGTTCGAGGCGCCCGCTACGACGAATTTACGGCGCAGCAGCGCGACGAAATTGTGCAGGCCTATCCGCGTGAGTCCAGCTTCAAGAAGAAGATCATTGAGGCGTATGCACGTGGTATGGAGCATCGGCCTGAGACGACGTTCGGTACGGTGAACGCCGACGTTCTGGATCGGTGGGATCCGAACTATCGCCGGTTGAATTTCTGTGGACTGATACTCGGATCGGACTGGCCAAATTAACACGGCATTACGTGAAGTACTACCGCTTGTTGGTATCGGAGGTGAGCGGTGGGGTGGCGGATATCGAAAGCGAAAGCGAAAGGAAAATCGGAATGGGCTACGTAATTTCATTAGGAGTCGGCTTCGCGGTCGGACTCCTCTATTGGCTTCTCAAGGTGCAATCACCCGCACCGCCGTTGATCGCGCTGGCTGGCCTGCTGGGCATGGTGTTGGGCGAGCACGCAATACCGGTCGTCAAGGCACAGCTCTTTGCGCAGACCCCGACCGTCCAGGTCGTGGAGCAGACGAAGGGTGCACCGGTGCAAAAACCTGTGCCAGGCGCAACGAAAGAGGGCGGTTGATATTGCTGGCGCGTGGCTTTCGCTTACTTGGAACGCGTTCGTGAAAAAACACGAAGACACGATTCTTGCGCTGATTGCGGGTTACGTCGACACCGTTGGGTTCGTCGCGTTATTTGGCCTGTTCACCGCCCATGTGACCGGCAACTTCGTGTTGATCGGCGCGGGACTTGCCGGTGTGGGACAGGGCATGCTGCTGAAACTACTGGCGTTTCCGTCTTTTATCATCGGCATCGCATTGAGTAGCGTGATTTTCAAGTTCCTCGAACGTACCCTCTCGGCCCATGCTGCGAGTGCGTTGTATCTGTTTCAGGGGACGCTGCTCGTGTTGTTCCTTATAACCGGCTTGATTGCGACACCGATAACGAATTCAAACGCATCGATGGTGCTGATATGCGGCGTACTGGGAACCATGGCGATGGGCGTGCAAAACGCGCGCAGCAGGTTGCTGCAGGTGAGCGGCTTGCCGAATACGGTGATGACCGGAAACGTAACACAGATTGTGCTCGATGCAATTGAACTCACCCACAGGGGTACGGCGGGAGAGCATGGGCAAAAGGTGCGAGATCGTCTTGGATCAACCTTGACGGCGATGAGTAGCTTTGCCATCGGTGCGATTTGCGGCGCAATGGCCTATGTCAGTTTCTCGTTCCTCGCGATCGCGCTCCCGGTGACCATGTTGATGTTTCTCGCCTGGAAACAATGGACTGTCGAAGAGAGCCGATAGCCACCGCGGAAGACATCGCCTCACAATCGTTTGATCAACAGCATGCGGCCTTGATCAGAGGCTGACCGATTAAGACTTTGTTAACACTATCAGGTAACGAAATGCTCAAGTCGATTCATCGATTCCGCCAGATTGGCCTGCTGTCCGCTGCGGTACTGATTGGGCTGACGCCTGTATCATCCGCATTCGCTGACGCCGGGCCAACGGAAGTGTCGAACGGCAAACCTGCGCTCACTGGGAAACACCCCGACGTATCGGTGGGCGCGCAGTACGACACCACTCACGTATATGTCGCTTCGGCCGATCTTGATGCATTCGTGAACAGTTTCCTTGCGACGTTCGGTGGAAAGGCTTCGCCGCGCGCAGTGTTCACGGTGACGCCCACACCGAGCAGGACGGCATCGCAGTATGTGCAGACACCGGTCGGCATGCTCTCAGTGTTCGGGTTCGAAACGCCGATTCCATATCCGTTTGGTGATGAGCGAACCGGTTACCTGGTCACCGATATCGATCAGGCGGTGAAGGCGGCACGTGCGGCGGGCGCCGATGTACTTGTCGACACGTTCGATGATCCGATTGGCAAGGACGCGGTCATTCAATGGCCGGGTGGCTTGACGATGCAATTGTATTGGCACACCCAAGCCCCCAACTATGGGCCGTTGCAAAGTGTACCGGACAACCGCGTGTACGTGTCGCGGGATGCAGCGAACAACTTCGTTCGCCGCTGGCTGCGATTCTCGCACGGTAAGGTGGTGTCGGACAATCCGCGCGCGGACGCCGGTGTGATCGGCCGGCCGGGCGAGACGATTCGCGAAATCCGGATCAACTCGGGCTTCGGTCGCATGGTGATATTCGTCACTGACGGCAAGCTGCCATTCCCGTTCGGGCGTGAAACGACGGGCTATGCGGTCGATAATCTCGAGCAGACGCTCGAACGTGCGCAAGGGGCCGGCGCGAAAGTACTGTATCC
This sequence comes from Paraburkholderia hospita, assembly GCF_002902965.1. Lineage (GTDB taxonomy): Bacteria > Pseudomonadota > Gammaproteobacteria > Burkholderiales > Burkholderiaceae > Paraburkholderia > Paraburkholderia hospita. Next base: position 271,812 of record NZ_CP026108.1, read on the forward strand.
GGCGTACGGCCACGGGGCGGACAGGACTGCCGTCGTCGAATTCCCGGGCGGCTACATCGCCGAAGTTCATGATCGTCAATGAGGCGCATGCAATGAAGCCGCTAAAGGCGAGCGTGCGTCCGAGGCGTAGCTCTGCTCTACGTGCCTTGCGTGCTCTGCTGATCAGCACGGGGCTCTCGGCCGCGTTGCCTGTTTCGGCGGCGGATACCGCGCTTGGCGGCGCTGACGATACGTCTGCGGGCACCAGTGCCGCGACGTCAACCTCCGGGAGCGCATCGTGTGCGCGCCCCGTGGTCATGTTCAACAGATGGCAGGAAAACTGGTCGGCTTTAGCCAATCCGTGCGTGCCGAAACGGCCCTTCGATTCGTTGAAGTACATCCCGCTGTTCGGCAATCCCGACGCGTATATCTCGTTGGGGATGGTGCTGCGCGAACGGTTGGAGGTGAACGATGCGCCGTTGTTCGGACTCGGTACGGCGCACGACGACACGTACCTGCTGCAACGCCTGGAAGTTCACGCGGACGTCCGCCTCGGCCCTCATGTGCAGATCTTCACGCAATTTGAGGACGCGCGCCCATACGGCAAGGACATCGTCACACCCGTCGACAAAAACCCGCTGGATCTGCGGCAGGCGTTCGTCGCCATTACTGAGCCGCTTGGGCCAGGCACCGTCAAGTTTCGGGTGGGGCGGCAAGAAATGGCGTTTGACTTGCAACGATTCGTCTCTGTTCGTGACGGCCCGAACGTGCGTCAGGCGTTCGATGCGATCTGGGCTGACTATGAAACCGGTCCGTGGCGCTGGATCGCCTATGCGACGCAGCCGGTGCAGTATCGTGACAATTCTGATTTCGATGACGTTTCAAATCGCGATCTGACCTTCAGCGGCGTACGCGTGGAGCGCAAGGATGTCGGGCCAGGCGATCTGTCCGCGTACTACTCCCGCTACAACCGCAGCAATGCGCACTTTCTCGACGCGACCGGCGACGAACACCGTGACGTATTCGATGCGCGCTATTCCGGCAACGTCAACCATCTCGACTGGGACGTCGAAGCGATGTATCAGTCCGGACATGTCGGCAGCAAGACGATCGGTGCGTGGGCAGTGGGGTCGCTCGCCGGCTACACGCTGGCGACAGTGCCATGGACGCCGCGGCTCGGCATCCAGGTGGATGCCGCGTCGGGCGACAGCCATCCGGGAGACGGCCGCGTCGGCACATTCAATCCACTCTTTCCGAACGGCTACTACTTCGCGCTGGCGGGCTATACCGGCTACTCGAACCTGATTCACGTCAAGCCGTCGCTCATCGTGAAACCGAACAGCAAGCTGACGCTGCTGGCCGGCGTAGGCCTTCAATGGCGGGAGACCACTGCGGACGCGGTTTACCAGCAAGGATCCGCGGTCGTCCCGGGCACCGCGGGCCGTGGTGGGCGCTGGACCGGCTTCTATACACAGCTTCGCGCCGACTGGGCGGTCAGCGCGAATCTCGCCGCGGCGCTCGAAGCGGTGCATTTCCAGGTTGGGCAGTCGCTGCGCGAGTTGGGTGCCCGCAATGCCGACTATGTCGGCGCTGAAATGAAATTCAGCTGGTAGACACAGTATTTGCAAGTGGCCATCACGTTGACGTGTTAGATGAGGTCGATTTTATGAGTACCCACGATATATCCGCCGACGCGGCGACGCCGTCGGAGCTCGAAATTCCGTATTCTTCGCTGGAATATCGCCAGCATCAGATGTTTCCGCGTCTTTCGCCTGCGGAGATTAAAAGCCTGCAGCGCTTTGCCAAGCCGATGTCGTTCAAGGCCGGCGAACTGATCTTCGAAACAGGCCATGTCGCGCTAGGCCTTTTTGTGCTGTTGCATGGGCGTGTACGCATCTATTCGCGCGATAGTTTCGGGCGGTCGACGCTCGTCACGGAGCATGAAGACGGGCACTTCATGGCGGAGATGGCGCAGTTATCCGGCAAGCCCGCGTTAATCGACGGCGTTGCGTTGACGGATATCGAGACGCTCGTGATCGAGCCGGACAGGCTGCGCGCATTGATCGTCGCCGATGCTCAACTGGGCGAGCACATCATGCGCGCCCTGATCCTGCGGCGGCTTGGATTGATCGAGCAAGGGCTCGGACCAATCATCGTGGGCAACGGTGATGATGCGCGTTTGGTCGCCCTCCAGGGCTTCCTGCGTCGCAATGCCTACCCGGCGATGGTGATCGACGCGCGCAGCGATCCCGAGGCGATCACGCTGCTGGGCGGCATGACGACGGGTCCAGACGACTTTCCGCTCGTCTTTTGCCCGAACGGTTACGTGCTGCGTGCACCGGACGAGGCGCAGCTTGCGTCGTGTCTCGGACTCGTGCCGACATTCGAACCATCGCATGTCTATGACGTGGCTATCGTCGGCGCGGGTCCGGCCGGGCTCGCTGCGTCAGTCTACGCGGCGACCGAAGGTTTGTCGGTCGCCGTGTTTGACCAGCGGGCGCCGGGCGGGCAGGCTGGCGCCAGTTCACGGATCGAAAACTACCTTGGTTTTCCCACCGGCATTTCGGGTCATGCGCTCGCCGCCCGTGCATTCCAGCAGGCGCTGAAATTCGGCGCGCACCTCGCGATTCCCGGTAGGGTCACGGACGTGAACCGTAGTGACGGTATCTTTTTGCTGACACTGCTCGATGGGCAGCGTATCAGCGCTCGCACCATCGTGGTCGCCAGCGGAGCAGCCTATCGAAAGCCGGCGGTGCCAGGCCTCGAGCGTTTTGAAGGGCGCGGTACATATTACTGGGCGTCGACCATTGAAGCGAAGCTCGTGAAGGGCCAGGACGTCGTGCTGGTAGGTGGGGGCAATTCCGCCGGCCAGGCAGTCGTGTTTCTCGCCAATTTTGCGCGCAGCATCCGCGTGCTGATTCGCGGCAAGGACCTGAATGCGAGCATGTCGAGGTATCTGATCGACCGAATCGGTTCATTGCCCAACGTCACGCTGTGCACGGGTTGCACGCTACGATCGCTCGATGGCGACGAAGCTGGACTGACGCACGTCCATGTCCGGCACGAAGATGATAACGAAGACGAGATGATCGAGTCGCGTCACCTGTTCCTCTTTATCGGCGCGGACCCAAAGACAGACTGGTTGGGCTCGAGTGGCGTCGACCGCGACAACCGGGGGTTCGTCGTGACGGGGTTCGCGCGCAGCGAGCACGGACTGTCCGGAGCAAGCACGCAATACCCCCTCGAGACCAGCGTGCCTGGCATGTTCGCGGTCGGCGACGTGCGCTCGGAATCTGCGAAACGGGTGGCTGCGGCGGTGGGCGATGGCGCGGCGGTGGTCAGTCAGATCCACGCTTATCTGAGTCAGCTGACAGCAAAGTTGGTTCAGGAGGTTTAATAAAAAATTAGTCATGCCGTCGAAGGCGTTGTCGTTATGCTTTTTTGCATGATCGGTGCAAGTATCAGGGAAGAAAGTGATGACTCAGATTCCGAGCAAATGGGCGATACGGGTCGGTGCATGGTGTGTCGTTATGTTAAGCGTAGTAGCGGGCGCCTGGTCCGACGCGACACTCGCCGCCGCGCCCCGGGTTAAAACACAGGGGCCGGGTTTTTACCGGATCATGCTGGGCGGTTTCGAAGTGACGGCTCTGCTCGACGGCACCCATGCGTTTCCGATCGATACCGTGATGGAAGGCGTGCCGAAAGCGGAAATTGCGCGCGACCTGGAGCGTGATTTTCTCGAGGAGCCAGTTCAAGGCTCGATCAACGCGTTTCTGGTCAATACCGGTTCGAAGCTGATCCTCATCGATTCCGGCGCGGGCGTGCTCTACGGAGACTGCTGCGGCAAGCTGCTCGACAATTTGCGCGCGGCGGGCTATCAACCCGGACAGATCGACGAAGTGTTGCTGACCCATCTGCACAAGGACCATGTCGGTGGCATCGTTTCAAACGGTGCGATGACGTTTCCGAACGCGGTCGTGCGGACCAGTCAGGCCGAAGCCGACTACTGGCTGAACCCTGCCAACAAGTCCCGGGCGCCTGCGTTCCTCAGCACGTTCTTCGACGCTGCGATCGCATCCGTTGCCCCCTATGTCGCGGCCGGGCGCTTCAAGCCCTTCAGTGGGGACGTCGAGCTCGATCCCGGGATCCGCTCGATTGCGGTTCCCGGGCATACGCCGGGGCACAGCGCGTATCTCGTGGAGAGCGAGTCGAAACATCTGCTTGTCTGGGGTGACATCATCCATGTTGCGGCGATCCAGTTGCAGAATCCGATGGCTTCAGTCGAGTACGACACCGACGCGGTTGCGGCACAGCGCTCGCGCCGCTACGCGCTCAAGCTGGCCGCAGACAGAGGGTATCTGATCGGCGCCGCGCATATATCCTTCCCGGGTTTGGGTCACATCAGGAGCACCGGCAACACCTATGACTGGGTGCCCGTCAATTACGAAGCCTCGCCCCGTCAATGACATCGGCGTCGGCTTTCTGTTCAGCCCTTCAAGGAGTGGCATATGGAAACATCAACGATCGCGCTCACGCATCACACGCGTCGTGCAAACGGCATTCGGCAACATTACCTGGATACCGGCAGCGGCCCGGTCGTCGTGCTGCTGCACGGTTTTCCCGAGACGAGCTTTGCGTGGCGCTACCAGATCCCTGTGCTTGCTCGGCACTACCGCGTCATCGCGCCGGACCTGCGCGGTTATGGCGAAACTGACAAACCCAGCTCGGGCTATGACAAGCGGAACATGGCGTTGGATATTATCCGGCTGCTCGACGAACTGGGGATCGGGAAGGTCGCGCTTGTCGGTCACGATCGTGGCGCACGTGTGGCGACGCGGCTGACCAAGGATCATCCTGAACGGGTCGATCGGCTCGTTGTGATGGACAACGTGCCGACGCGGGTGGTCGCGCAAAATATGAATCCGCAGACCGCGCGCGCCTACTGGTTCTTCCTGTTCCATCTGGTGGCGGACCTGCCGGAAACGCTGATCGCCGGCAAGGAGGCGGAGTGGCTGCACCACTTTTTCGCGGATTGGTGCTACAACCCGCACACCATCGAGGGCGCGGACTTCGAGACGTATGTGAAGGCCTACAAGCGGCCCGGCGCCGTGCGCGGCGCGATGGCGGATTATCGTGCGAATGCCGAGGATGTTGCGCAGGATCTCGTCGATGCGGATGTCAAGATCGCGTGCCCGACGATGGCGCTGTGGGGCGAGGACTTCTACGCGGTCGGCGGCATGTTCGATATGAAGGCGGTCTGGGAAGGGATGGCCACGACCCTACGCGCTGAGCCGATTGCGCGTTGTGGACATTTGCCCCAGGAAGAGCAGCCGGAGCGGGTCAACGAACTGCTGGTGGACTTTCTACGCGGCTGGACGGGTGACTGATTGTCCGTTCAACATGATCCACGGCCGGAGGATGGGAGAGGCATGACGCAGAGCGCAATCCACCTGAATCAACGCAAAGAGGTGATGCTGGAGGAATCGCGAATCCGGCGAGAGGGATGTGGCTCGTTGCGCGAGAAACCGGTGGTCGTGCCAGACGGCAGTCGCGCTCCGGTGTGGGATCATGTGATCAGTATGCTCCACTCCGGTGATAGCTATGAAGGAGCGAACGAGGCGCACATCGCGCGGTCATCTTGTCGTCTCGCTGCGTATGTCCCGTCGCCGCATATCCAAGTCGAAATAATCGAGCGCCTGTCTGAATCATCAATAGCGGTTCTCTGGCAGGATGCAACCCGCTGCCGCTATGTCGATCAGGTGTGGATCGGTTGTCGCGCCCGCATGCAGGGGCGCTGCGCATTGAGCGACGCGACGATCCGCCGTGGCGATCTAATCTTCAAACCGAAGGTGCGCAGTGCGCTTCCGGCCAATGCCAATGCGATGATTCTGGCTTCCGTGATCGCGCAAATACTCGCCAAGGCTGCCAAGGGCGGTTAGCGCTAGATCGTCAGCAGTTTTGCCGCATTGCCGCCGAGGATCTGATTTCTTGGCTCCAGTGAAAGTGCGAGACGATCCAGAAAGTCGATAGCCTGGTCATAGCCCATATCAAAACAGTAGTCACCGCCAAGCACCAGCCTCTCAATGCCGATGTTCTGGATCAGAAAGTTAAGCACGGGTCCGGAATGAGAGACCGTGTCGTAGCTGAAGTGGAGCAGATAGTCGCTCGGCTTTTGCGCCAGCCGCCGTGTTTCGGGGCGGACCACCCAGCCTGCGTCGAGGCGACCCATCAGTATCGGCAATGCACCGCCCGCGTGCGGCAATGTAATTTGCAAACGGGGATGCCGGTCCAGCACGCCGCCGAGTATCAGATGCGAACCGGCTATAGCGGTGTCGAACGGGTTGCCTAGCAGGTTGCTCAAGTAGAAGTCGCCGAGTCTCGCGCCGCCGACGGTTTGCTGCGGATGCAAAAACACTGGCAGATCGAGTTGTTCGATGCGAGCAAAGACCGGTTCGAACAGTGGATCGTCGAGATCACGATTGTCGATGTTGGTCCCCATGTAGACACCGCGGACACCCGGCAACTCGGCCGCGCGGTCGAGTTCGTCGATTGCGTCGCGTGGCTTGAGCATGGGCAGCAGAGGTGGCCCTGTTCGTTCAGACAGTAGTTCCGCGATTTAAAGTGGAAAGCGCTGGTCGTTACGCTGCCGTTTCTATCGCAGGCAGCATCGCGAAGTAAGCTTCATCCGGCGTCCGGTCTGCCAGACTGGAACGGGGCCGTTGCCGGTTGTACCACCATGTAAGCAGCAGTCGATTGGCGTGCCTGACCGACCGATTCGTCGGCCTTCAGATACACCTCTTCGTACTCGACGTTGCGCCATAACCGCTCAACGAACACGTTGGAGTCCGCAGACAACTGCGCCCGTGAGTGACGCTGGAAGCCGACGTTTTCAGGTAACTCATCCGTACCATCCCCTTCATTTGCAAGAATTCGAACTGGTCCTTCACGCCAAGAACTGGCATGAGGACAGGGTTTGGTTTCACGACGCGAATGGCCGACTGCGGGCGCTCCCCGCCAGCTGGACGAGCGTCGTCGGCGAGGACCCATTCAACGTCGTCGCTGCCGGGCGCGCCTTGTTTCGCGTAGAGGAGCTGCTTGCACTGGGGCGTTTGATCGCCACGTTGGAGCCATGAACAGCGCGACCATGTGTAAAGCCAAATACGCCGCGTATGTAAAGTTAACTATGCCGGGCATCACCCTCCACGGCCACCTTGGTCGTCGATAGAATTGGATTTTTGCGGCCATATTTCCGCAGGTATCCCAGACATTGGACTTGCATATTCAGAAATATTGTATATAATTGTATTTACACTGATTTGGCCGCTTTCCCTGGAGTTTGTGCATGGCGACAGACCGACGCAAAGAGGACAAGCACCGCACGCTGCGGCAGCAGGCGAGCCTCAATCCGCGCCCCGATGCCGTGACGCATCCGCTGTTTCGGGAGGGCGAGTTCTTCGATTCCTACGATCTGCTGCAGGTCAAGTACGAGATGCTGCGCGCGGTGCGCGTGGACAAGCGGCCGATCAGCGAAGCGGCCAAGGCATTCGGTTTCTCCCGCCCGTCGTTCTATCAGGCTCAGACGGCTTTCGAACAGGGCGGACTGGCCGCTTTGATTCCGCAGAAGACTGGGCCGCGCAGCGGCCACAAGTTGACCCCGGCGGTGATGGAGTTTCTGAACCGGGCGCGGGTTGCAGAGCCGACTGTGCGAGCGGAGCGACTGGCCAGTCTGGTGCACCAGACCTTCGGCGTACAGGTTCATCCGCGCAGTATCGAACGACAGTTTCTGCGCCAAAAAAAACCGTAACGAAACCGTCCGTGTCCACTCCGGACCGTGCGCTGTGCAATGACGGACTGATCTCCCGTTATGAAGATCTGAGGCAACAGGCACTTGGATTGCCGTGCGAGATTCCTCGCGGCCAGGGCCTCGTGCTGTTGATGCGCAGCGGCATGAGAGCATGGATGCAGGCATGGGCCCAGTGCGCGACCACGGTTGTACGGCGGCAGCCGCCGCCTGGTGAGGCAGAGATCGTTCCCTTCACGCTGCATCAGGAGGCGACGTTGATTCTGGCTTCAATGCTTTTACACCGGCGTCAGGAGGCAACAGCATGAAGAGCGATCCTCATCAGAAGGTCCAGGCGAGCCATCTGAAGCGCAACGCCTATCTGTATATCCGGCAATCCACATTGCGTCAGGTGTTCGAGAATACCGAGAGCACCAAGCGCCAATATGCACTGCGCCAACGGGCGGTCGCCCTGGGGTGGTCCGAGGACCGCATTATTGTGATCGATAGCGACCTCGGCCAGTCCGGCGCGTCATCGGCGGACCGCGAAGGATTCCAGCGTCTGGTCGCCGAAGTTGGCGTGGGCCATGCCGGTATCGTGCTCGGCCTGGAGGTGTCGCGCCTGGCGCGCAACTCCACCGACTGGCATCGGCTGCTCGAGATCTGCGCAATCACCGACACATTGATCCTTGACGAGGATGGCGTATACGATCCTGCTCACTTCAACGACCGGCTGTTATTGGGGCTCAAGGGCACCATGAGTGAGGCCGAATTGCACGTGCTGCGGGCGCGCCTTCAAGGAGGAATCCTAAGCAAAGCGAGGCGCGGTGAACTGCAGATGCGCCTGCCCGTTGGCTTCGAGTACAACGCCGCGGGCGCGGTCGTTCTCGATCCGGACCAGCAGGTCCAGCACTGCCTGAGGTGGTTGTTCGACACCTTCCGAGGTACGGGATCGGCGATGGCTACCGCGCGCGCCGCGCATCATCTCGAGCTGGCGTTTCCGCGACGGTGTTGCAAAGGTCCGCACAAGGGCGAATTGCTGTGGGGCAGCCTCGGACACAGCCAGGTAGTGCGCATTCTGCACAACCCAAGGTATGCAGGCGCTTTCGTCTATGGTCGCACCCATACACGCAAGACAGTCGATGGACGAACGCGTGTGATTCGCGCCCCGCGGGACCAGTGGGATACGCTGATTCCGGGCGCCCATGCCGGTTATCTCGCCTGGGAAGAGTACGAGCAGAATCAGAAGCGTCTGCATGAGAGCGCACAGGCGATCGGAGCAGACCGGCGCCGTGGCGCGCCGCGTGAGGGTCCAGCACTTCTTCAGGGAGTCGTGGTCTGTGGTCGATGCGGGAACCGCATGACGGTTCGTTACCACAGCCGCCAGGGCTGCCTGTGTCCCGAGTACATCTGTCAGCGCGAAGGCATCGAGCAGGCCGAACCCATCTGCCAGCGCATCCACGGGGCTGGCATCGACGAGGCCATCGGCGAACTGCTCGTCGAAGCGCTTAATCCGCTTGCCATTGAGGTAAGTCTGGCGGTTCAGCGCGAACTCCAGTCCCGCATCGAAGAAGCCGACTGTCTGCGTCACAAGCAGGTGGAGCGCGCCCAGTATGAAGCTGATCTGGCGCAGCGCCGCTACATGCGCTGCGATCCGGAGAACCGCCTGGTCGCCGACTCACTTGAGGCTGACTGGAACCATAAGCTGCGAGCGCTGACTGAGGCTAACGAGGAATATCAGCGTCGGCGTGAACAGGACGCGCGTATTCTGACGGACGAGCAGCGCGCCGTCATCGTCTCGCTGGCGTCCAACTTCCCCCGGCTATGGCGGGACCCCGCCACCCCTGACCGGGAACGCAAACGCATGATCAGGCTGCTTCTGGAAGACGTCACCCTGAACCGGGACCAGCAGGTTACCGCACAGATCCGCTTCAAGGGCGGCGCTCACCGGACCCTCAGCCTGCCGTTGCCGCTGAAATCGTGGCAGCGATGGGTCACCCCCGCCACGGTGATCGAGGAAATTGACGAACTGCTCAATCACCATACTGTCCTGCAGATCGCGAATATCCTGAACGAACGTGGCGCCCCGTCGGGCACGGGCAGGCCCTTCAATGCAAAAATGGTCGCACGCCTGCAGCGCAACTACTGTCTAAAGCCACGCTATGACCGGTTGCGCGAAGCGGGTCTGCTGACGCTGGAGGAGATGGCCGACGCGCTGCACGTCACGCCGACGAGCGTGAAGATATGGAACCGTCGCGGACTCATCCGCGGTCACGCCTACAGCGACAAGAACGAGTGCCTGTACGACCCTCCGGGCACTGACTCGCCCAGAAAGGCGATGGGCGTCAAGCTGTCCTGCCGGCGTCGCCATCCCGACGTCGTCTCTGATCGCCGCAAGGAGGTGTAGTGTGAAACGCAAGCCTTGTCACCCCAGCTGCCCTTGCCATCCATTGACAGCTGGATGCCTTTACCGAGTACCGCCCCGGTGAACGCGTCGCTGGTGAACTGGCTGCTGCCTTGATCGGTGTTCACGATTTCCGGCTGGCGGTATTTCACGATTGCTTCTTCAATCACCGCGACGGCATGTTCGGCCTCGAGCGTGATCGCCCCCCGATGCGACCGCACCCGACGGCTCGCCCAGTCGACCACTGCCGTCAGATAAACAAAGCCGCGCGCCATCGGCAGGTACGTCGTGTCGAGCGCCCAGACCTGGTTGCTGCGATCGATCTTCCGGTTGCGCAGCAGGTATGGCCAGATCCTGTGGGGCGCATGTTTGCGGCTCGTGTTTGGCCTGCGATACATCGCCTCGATGCCCATGCGCTTCATCAGCGTGCCGACGTGCTTGTGTCCGACTGCGAAGCCTTCACGCCTGAGCATACGCGCAAGCATCCGGGCGCCACCTCTGTCCCACTGATACACCTCGCCGTACACACGATCGATTAATGCTTGCTTGGAGAATACTGGGAGAGAAGCGGCGGCGTCACGCCTAGTTGGCGCGCGAGCTCGCGGGTGCTGCCGGAAAAGCCGTGGGTCGCGAAATGGTCTACGGCTTTCAGCACGATCTGGCGTTCCCGCACTTCGGGTGCAAGGCGGCGCGTTGCGCCTTTCTGGTTGCCTTGCGCCTCACCAGTTGAGGTTGCTTTGACCGCCCGTACTTTTCTCGTCATTGTTGTCCGGTACCCAGTATGTTCGGACGCATCATACAAAGATTGCCCCTGTCTGACTAGGCAGCGACTTGCATGCGAGCTGGCAGACGTGCTTGCAGGCTACGTTACGAAATTAGTGCGAAGGGCAGTATGTAGACCCCGAGCGCTGAACCATAAGTACAAAATTTTTGAACTTTACGTTCAGTTTTTTTCGCGCATGCCCTTTCCCCGTTGCTCTAGACTTCGGGGACATATCGCGCAGTCACTCCTCGACCCGCGGTGTCTTGGATATTCAGGCAATGATTCGAATTGGCCAGCTTCAAGTGGACGTTGCCACCCGAGAACTGTTTCTCGACGGTAAAGCTGTGCGTCTTGGGAGCCGTGCGTTTGACATGCTGGCCGTACTAATTGCAGCGAATGGCGCGCTGGTGTCGAAGAGCGAATTACTTGCACAGGTATGGCCGGACACGATCGTTGAAGAAAACAATCTTCAAGTACATATGTCCGCTTTGCGCAAGGCGCTGGGCAATAATCGCGGACTGATCCAGACCGTGTCTGGGCGGGGGTACCGGCTGGTCCGCAGGGCGGCCTCGACAACTGCTTCCGCCCAGACTGACAGCGGCGATGAAGTGGATGACGCCGAGGACGGTATTCAACACCGGACTACTCCCAACAATCTGCCTTCCAATTCGTCGATGTTGATCGGGCGGGACAAAGCAGTCCATGACGTCGCGCTCGCACTGGCTTCGGCACGCCACGTAACGCTTGTCGGCTCGGGTGGCATCGGCAAGACCCGTTTGGCCATCGAGGTCTCACGCGGTTTGTTCGAGCGCTTCCCTGACGGTGTCTACCTAGTATCGCTCGCGTCCACGTGCGACTCGGGCAGCGTCCTCGCGATGTTCGCGACCAGCATCGGCATGAATCCGACGACAGGCTCGCTCACGCTCGCGCGTGTCAGCAAGGAACTCGCTGAGCGGCGCGTGTTGTTCGTTCTCGACAATTGCGAACATGTGCTCGGCCCTGCCGCCGAACTCGCCGAGACGCTGCTGAGCGTGAGTCCGGCCGTGCGCGTTCTTGCGACCAGCCGGGAACCGCTGCGTGTCGTGAACGAATGCCTGTATTGGGTGGCTTCGCTGGAGGTGCCCGCCCAGGACGCTCAGAGTCAGGATGTCCTGCAATGCAGTGCCGTGAAGCTGTTCCTGTCGCGCGCACGTGCGATCGACGCGCGATTTTCGTCCGATGAGAGAAGTATCCATCTGACCGGCGAGGTATGCCGCCGGCTCGACGGCATTCCGTTGGCGATCGAGCTGGCGGCGGCGCGTGCGACAATACTCGGCATTGAGATGCTCTCTGACCATCTCGATGACCGCTTCAACATGCTGACTGGCGGCCATCGCACCGCGTTGCCGCGACATCAGACGCTGAAAGCGACCCTCGACTGGAGTTATGGATTGCTCAATGAGGCTGAGCGCGCGACGCTGCGTAGGCTTGGCATCTTTGTCAACGGCTTCACGATGGAAGCAGCTATCGCCGTTGCCGGGGACCATGCATTGCGCGAGCTCGACTTAATCGCGGCCGTATCCGGTCTCGTTGAAAAGTCGCTGCTGCTGGCGGAGGTGAAGCGTGGAAAAGCAAGCTATCGCCTGCTGGAAACCACACGTGCATACGCTGTACAGAAGCTCGAGGATAATGGTGAGCAACGTGGTATCACGCTCAATCATGCGCGCTACTTCATGAGCTTGCTGGAGCGCGATTCGTCGAACCGAGCGAACCCCACGAGCGCTTTTTCTGATAGTTGGCATCACGGGATGTGCGAATTGCTCGACGATCTGAGAGCGGCGCTGGCATGGGCTTTATCACCGAAAGGCGACGAGAAGCTGGGCGAAGCGCTAGCGGTGAAGGTCGTTTTTCTGTTCTATGAGCTATCGCTTGTCGACGAATGCAGCGCGTGGGCACGCCGAGCGCTCGATACCGTAGCTGCAACCCATCAAGGTTCACGTTCGAACAGGTATCTGCGCCTACGTATGAAACTGTTGGCGGCACTCGGCGCGGCACTGGTCTATGTGAACGGACCAAACCGTGAAACCTTAAGCATCTGGGCCGAAGTTCTCGCATCGGCGATCGCGCTCGGCGACCACCGGTTCGAAGCCCGTGCGTTGTGGGGCATGTGTAGCGCGAGTCAGTCGTCCGGAGCGGTACGCAATGCGTTGGCGTTCGCGAGGCGGTTTGCATCGCGCGCCTCCGAAACGGGCGATGCGAACTGCGCGATCCTCGCTTGCCGGTTGCTCGGTGTCGTTTCGCATTATGCGGGCGATCAACAGCAGGCCCGTCCGGCACTTGAACAACTGCTGCTGCAGAGTGATGACCTGCAGCATCCTCTGCCGCTGGGAAAGTCCGTCGATCAGCGCATCGCCGGCCGCGCGACGCTCGCACGCGTGCTATGGCTGCAAGGTTTTCGGGACCAGGCGCTTAGGCTTGCGGAAGATTGCGCGGTCGAAGCATGCAATCAGGAACAGGCCATTGTCACCTGTTATGTGCTGGTTGAGGCGCTCGTTCCGCTGACGCTGCTATCAGGCAAGCGGGATAGCGCCGCGCAAGCGATTGCGTTGTTGCAGGAAGTCTCGGCGCGTGCCGGTCTGACTGTGTATCAAGCGTGCTGCCGTTGTTTCGATGAATACCTGCGCTCCCTTGATGGAACCGCGCCTGAACGGTTGCTTGCTTTCCGCTCGGCGTTGGACGGACTCGAATCGATCGAGTACAGCGCGCCGCGTGCCTTGCTCGCCGCGCAATACAGTCTCGCGCTAGGCCGCGCTGGACGGCGGGAGGAGAGTATTGCTGCCGTCGTGTGTGCTCTGGAACAGTGCGACGACACAGGTGACCATTGGTACGCCAGCGAACTTAGGCACGTTCATGGCCAACTGCTCTTGATGGGCCCGGCGGGCGGCGAGCCATCCGACGACGTGACGAGGGACGCGGAGGCGTGCCTGATCGCGGCGCTCGAGGACTCGTTGGTGCACGGCTGCCGTTCACTGCAATTGCGCGTGGCAACGAGTCTGGCCAGCCTCTGGCACGCGCAAGGCCGAAGCACGGAAGCTGTGCAGCTGTTGAAATCCGTATGCGCAAAGCTTACGGAGGGCCGCGATTGGGATGATTTCAAAGCTGCAACCCATTTGCTGCGGATCGCAGCGATAGCCAGTGAGTCTGACGATGTTTGTGCCGCCGCAGATGCAGCGGAGGGTTCGTTTGACGAACCGTCGTCGTGCAACATCGACGAGCGTGGCTAGACTGCTGTTATCCGTGCAAAATCCTTTGCCGTGCGACCTCGTCGATTAAATCTGGCCGGTCCAACTGCTCGACCCACCAGCGCAGGGGTCCGCCGGTCTCATCGTCGCGCCACGCCAGATAGAAATGCGTGATGTCCTGCATGCCGATCACTTCTTTTTTCACAAGCTCACCTCGAGCCAGCGCCTCGACCGCAAGACATTCCGGAATTGTACCGGCTGCTAGCCCCTTGATCTGTGCGGCTAATTTGGCTTCGAGCGTAGGAACCGTCAGGATCTCCTGATTGGCCGCAATTGCGATGGTGCGCGGTGCGAGCTTACGGGGCTTACGGGACGTATCGCCGATCGCGACCGCTCGATGGCGTGCGACGATGTCTAGCGTGAGTGGCTCTGGCGTGGAAGCGAGGGGATGATGCGGCGCCACCACGAACACATGCTGGAGGGAGCCAATCGGCTTAGTCACCAGTTTGGGAATCGCTGGCGGGTCACCAGCGGCCCCGACGATCAGATCCGCGCGGCGCGTCAACAGCGCATCCCACGAACCGCCCAGCACTTCCTTCGACAGATGCAACCTCGTGTCCAGCTTCAACTGATAAAACGTATCGACATGTTCCCAGAGAAACTCAAACGGGATGATCTCGTCTATCACAATGTGAAGATCGGATTCCCAGCCATGCTGGATTCTTTTCGCTTTGAATTCTAGGTCCTCAGCGGCCTCCAGTAAACGGCGCCCTTCCTCGACGACTACACGCCCCACACGCGTGAGTGTTGCTCGGCGGCCGGTGCGGTCGAACAACTTGACGCCGAGATCGAGTTCCAGTTTCTGAACGAGATAGGTCAACGACGACGGGACCTTGCGTAGCGTTTCTGCCGCACTGGCAAAGGTGCCGGTTCGATCGATTGCATCGAGGACCTGCAAGACGTCAAAGGATAGGTTCATGGAAAGCAGCGTGATTGAGTGGGGGAGCGTGACCTTATGAACGCTTCAGGCGCCTCGTTGGTCAACAATACGTCCGCGTAGAATGACGCACAACACCGTTCGGTGCAATGCAACGAACTTAGCCTCGATTGATTCGGTAGTTTTAATTCGTAACGGCTGAATATTTTTAACGAAATTAAAGATGGAATCGAGAGATATGTTGGGCTAAAGAAGATTGAATCTGTGAATTTTGCACTAGAAATGAATGGCGTGAGAAGGAGTAAATGGACGTGCAAGGAAATTTTCCAATAAACTAATTTAACGATAATTAATAAGGTTTCAGTGATTTTTGATCGCAAAGGTGATTAGGATAGAGCGGTTGCCAAGGGAGCATACCAAGGGGAGCATGCTTAGCCTCGCTGCCCCAGCCCTCTCGGCCAACTTGCAACCAACCATATCATCAGGAATCAAATCATGCGAATTTCCACACTGATCGTGGCGTGCGGCGCCGTCGCCGCGCTCATTTCGAACGCGGCAATCGCCCAAACGGGTAATGACGCGACCGCATCGCAACCCGCAGTAGCTGTGACTAAGTCGGCATTGCGTGCGCAGAACCGTCAGTTGTCGAAGGCCGTGCGTCGCGCGCTATACGCGACCAAAGGCCTGACTGCCAGCAACATCGAGGTGCTCGCCAAAGGCGGGACCGTCTCCCTGTTGGGGACGGTGCCCGTTGAGTCGCAAATTTCGATGGCGGGTGATGCCGTCAAACGTGTACCGCATGTGAAGGTTGTCGACAATCGTCTGACCGTCGCCGTAGAAGGCGGCGGCGAGTAAGTGGCAGGCCGCCGAATGCTTCGGCAGCTCGATCCGACTGACGGAGCATACCGGTGGCCCGCGCAAACGAGGGGAGACACACGGACCGTAGTTCTCCCTTTCAGCGGCGACGACATGTCGTTTTCGCGGTTCGCGTCTTTGTCCCGCTTTATATACAACGACTCGTCGGGGTTACTCAAACTATCGCCGGAGAGCGAAAGTAATCGACCATATATCAAGCGATTGACTTAACTTCTGCTCGCGATGCGCCTCAAAGATGGCGGAGCAGGAAGATCGCCGCCGTCAGCGAGGCGATTGACAATACGCTCGATACGACCAGCGTCGTACCAGCAGTCGTATCCTGAACGCCGTACGACAATCCAAATAGAATGCCGAATGAGCCGCACGGAATGGCCGATAATAATATCGCCTGACCTGCGATTGCCTTCGGCAGAGCGAGCGCCACGACGAGCACCAGCGCGATCAGCGGTTGAATAACGTTACTCAACGCAACCCCGAGCCATACTTCCATGTCTAGTCGGAATGGCTGCGATGCTAATATCAATCCGGTCGAAAACAATGCCAGGCCGGCCGTCGTGCTACCTATGATATTGAGCGACTGTACCATTAACTGAGGTAGTTGCCAGCCTGCCAGCGAAACCAGCACGCCAAGGATCGGCGCGATCACAATCGGCTTCACAAACGTGGTGGCCAACGCCTTCCCCAGCAGGTTTGTGTTAGGTCCGTCGCTACTGCTGCCCTTCGCGCGCTCCAGCAGGATCAGTGCTGCAGGCGACATCACTATGGAAGCCGTCGTGATCGCGAGCGCGACAGTCAAATCGCTTTGTTCGCCATATACACTATGCAGGAGCGGAAGTCCGACTGCGGCAAAGTTCGGCATGCCAATCGTGACCGCGCGGACAGCTGCATTCGAAGGCCGCGCATGGAAGACAAAGCGCGATAGTGCCAGCGACACGAAGTACGGCGCTAGCATGACCAACACAAGAATAAGAATCAGCAATAGGTGACTTCCGATACTCGCGCGCTGCATTCTGGCCGTGTAGAGGAACAATGCGAATGGTAGCGCATAGTCGACCAACATTGTGTTGATAGACGACAACGGCATGGCGCCATGTGCGAGCTTGCCCGCGAGGTAGCCCGTCGCCATCGAAAAGAAGAAAGGCACAAGCGCGTATGTGATCTCGATAGTCATGGATAGATGCTCGCCTGATGAGGTCGCTTGGCTAATGCCTTTGAAGGTTGCATCCGATTGACGTCACCTCTATCGCGACAGGGAAGTTTATTGGGCGAGACGCATTAAGTCGTTGGTTAGACGTGAAATGTTCTTAAGCGATGGTTCCGCGGGGGCAGAAGATACCTTCATGGAAAACAGTCGGATTAGGACGGGAATTCATTCTACGTAGAACCTGCGAGGAACGTGTATCGCAACAGGTGCCGCCTCGCTCTATGAACGAACCCGCGCGACGTTAAGAACTCTTCAGTTTTTCCTAATTTGTTCAATGGAGTTCACGCGTAGGATGACGGAAACCACGATCCAATGCGATACGTTGACTTGACCCGGTCATGAGAGGCAGATTCCGAGGAAGATCGGGATCTGTATTTCAAACTTCCGGCATTGGCCGTCGCGCAATCCAAATCGGAGCATTTGCATGAAACTGGTGGGAATTTGTCCGGGCCGGCGTGCGTTTTTACGCAGCGTCGCGAGCGCAGCACCGGCTGCCGTCGCGATTGGTGCGGGCGTCGCCGATGTAGCGACGAGTTCGAGTGCTGCCAACTCGACCGACTGGCAGCCGAGGTACTTCACCCCAGCCGAGTGGCGCCTGCTTGTCGCGTTGGTCGATCGTCTTATCCCGGCTGATAGCGAAGGCCCAGGCGCAATAGAGGCGGGTGTGCCTGAATTCATCGACAGGCAGATGAATACGCCGTACGGATACGGCGGACTTTGGTACATGCACGGGCCGTTCATGCCAGGTCCTGCGACGCTCGGGTACCAGCTCGAATTTAGCCCCCGTGCGATGTATCGCATTGCTTTGCGCGGATTGGACGAGCAGATCCGTCAGCGCTTTTCCAGGCCCTTCGACGAGCTGGACTCCAATGTTCGCGACAGCGTGATTGGTGAACTGGAGCAGGGTAAGCTCGACATCGGCACTGTGCCCGCGACGGAGTTCTTCGCGCAACTGCTGCAGAACACGCGTGAAGGCTATTTCTGCGATCCGAAACATGGTGGCAATCGCGATATGGCGGCTTGGAAAATGATCAATTTTCCGGGGGCGAGAGCCGACTATATCGATTGGGTCGAGCGGTACGGAAAGCGCTACCCGCTAGCGCCCGTATCCAGCGCCTGAGCGTGGTTTCTCCCACGGCGAGCCGCTGTGCCGACAAGGTAGACGCGCGAGGGAGTCGGCGCGCTCCCACCAAGACAATTCAATGACAGACCAAACGATGAAAGAGGTCGACGTGGTCATCGTCGGCTTTGGCTGGGCCGGCGCCATCATGGCGAAGGAGCTGACGGAAGCAGGCTTGCAGGTGTTGGCACTGGAACGTGGCCAGTACCGCGACACCTATCCGGACGGTGCGTATCCGACCACGCTGGACGAACTCACGTATCTGCAGCGATTCAAGCTGTTCCAGACTATGTCGCGAAGCACCTTCACCTTTCGTCACAACGTCAACGATACGGCGTTGCCTTATCGGCAGATCGGTGCATTCAAGCCGGGTGAAGGCGTTGGCGGCGCCGGGCTGCATTGGGCCGGGCAACACTGGCGAATCTATCCGGAGGAATTGAAGCTGCGCTCGCACTACGTTGAGCGTTACGGCGCGAAGTTCATTCCGAAAGACATGACATTGCAGGACTTTGGCGTGTCGTACGAAGAGCTCGAACCGTATTTCGACTTCGCGGAAAAAGTATTCGGCACCTCGGGACAAGCCTACCGTGTGAACGGCAAAGTCGTAGGCGACGGCAATCCGTTTGAAGCGGACCGTTCGGCCGAGTTCCCGTTGCCGGCGCAGAAAGTGCCTTATGGTCCGTATATTTTCATGAAGGCGGCGAAGGAACTCGGTTTTCATCCGTTTCGCGCGCCATCGGCCACAGTGTCGGGAGCGTATACGAATCCGTATGGCTGCCAGATGGGGCCGTGCAACTTCTGCGGATATTGCTCGGGGTATGCCTGCTACAACTATTCGAAAGCGTCGCCCAATGTGAACGTCCTGCCGGCATTGCGCGGTTTGCCTAACTTCGAGTTGCGGCCGAATTGCACGGTGTTGCGTATCACGCTCGACAGCGCGCGGAAAGTCGCAACAGGCGTCGAGTATGTCGACGCCGACGGCAAGGTCGTCGCGCAACCCGCGCGGATCGTCATCGCGAGCACCTTTGCCTATAACAACGCGCATTTGTTCATGCTCTCGGGTATCGGGCGGCAATACGACCCGGTGAGCGGCGAGGGCACCGTCGGCAAGAACGTGTCGTATCAGATGCTCTCGAACATCCAGCTCTTCTTCGACCCGGGCACGAACAGCAATCCGTTCATCGGAGCCGGTGGCAATAGCGTCGCGTTCGACGATTTCAACGCCGATAATTTTGACCATGGTCCGCACGGCTTCGTCGGGGGCGCGGCTCTATGGTGCAACCCGGCCGGCGCCAAGCCGATTTCGGGCATTGCGGTGCCGACGGGCACGCCAAAGTGGGGTGGTGCATGGAAGAAAGCGGTCAAGGATCACTACGTGAACACCGTGTCGATCGACTCGAACGGCAGCAACATGGTCTATCGCGATTGCTACCTCGACCTCGACCCGACGTATCGCAACAAATACGGCCAGCCGCTGCTGCGTTTTACGTTCGACTGGAAGGACAACGATATCCGCATGACCCATTTCGTGACGGACAAGCTGATACAGGTCGCGAAGGCGATGGGGCCGAAGGACTATACGGTCACACAAAAGAACTTCGGCGACCACTTCGACGTGCGGCCATATCAAACCACGCATTGGGCCGGTGGTCTGATCATGGGCGAGCATCCAGAGACGAGTGCGTTGAACCGTTATCTGCAAAGCTGGGATGTGCACAACGTCTTTGCGATCGGCTCCAACGTGTTCCCGGTGGGGCTTGGCTATAACCCGACCGGCGCGGTCGCCGCGTTGGCCTACTGGTCGGCGAAAGCGATCCGCACGCAATATCTTAAAGATCCGCGGCCATTGGTGGACGCATGATGAACTATCGTGATCGTCTGCGTTGCAGCGCGGTGACCGCCCTCTGCATGCTGTCGTTTTCATGGGGTGCCGATGGGGCACCGGCGGTGGACCAGGTGCAGGTCGAGCACGGTGCCTATCTTGCCCGTGCCGGCGACTGCGTGGCATGCCACACCGCGAAGAACGGCAAGCCGTTCGCGGGTGGGCTGCCGCTGAGTACGCCGCTCGGCAAAGTGTACTCCACGAATATCACGCCAGACAGGGCGAGTGGCATCGGCACCTGGACCTACGACGACTTCGCGACGCTGATGCGCCACGGCAAAACGAAAAGCGGGCATGCGGTCTATCCGGCAATGCCGTATCCCTCATATGCGCATGTCGACGATGCGGACATGCACGCGCTCTACGCTTACTTCATGCATGGTGTGGCGCCTGTCAGCCAGGTGAACCGTGACAGCGACATCCCCTGGCCGCTGTCGATGCGCTGGCCGCTGACGGTCTGGAGTTGGGTCTTCGGACCCGCGCCGAAACCGTACGTCGCACCGGCAGGCGCGCCGGTGGAAGTCGCGCGCGGCGCCTATCTCGTGCAGGGTCTCGGCCACTGTGGAAGCTGTCATACACCGCGCGGGTTTGCGCTCCAGGAACTGTCGTTGGGTGACGATGCCAATCCCGTCTTCCTGGCGGGCGGCGCATCGATCGACGGCTGGATCGCGCCGTCGCTGCGCAACGAACACGGCGACGGTCTTGCTGGGATGTCGAGGGAGGATATCGTGGCGTTCCTGAAAAGCGGGCGCAACGCGCACACCGCGTCGTTCGGCGCGATGAACGACGTGGTCGTGAATTCGATGCAGCACATGGACGACGCCGACTTGGCGGGCATCGCGGCGTATTTGAAGTCGCTGTCGCCGCGTAAAGGGGACCAGCAGCCCTATCGCTACGATCCGGCGATTGCAACGGCGCTTTATCACGGGCAGGTACCCAATGGTGGCGCGCAGATCTATCTGGACCGTTGCGCAGGCTGCCATCGCTCGGACGGTAAAGGCAGCGGCAAGGCGTTCCCGGCGTTGGCGGGCAATCCGGTGCTGCAGACCGACGCCCCGAC
Source organism: Paraburkholderia hospita (assembly GCF_002902965.1). Taxonomy (GTDB): domain Bacteria; phylum Pseudomonadota; class Gammaproteobacteria; order Burkholderiales; family Burkholderiaceae; genus Paraburkholderia; species Paraburkholderia hospita. Next base: position 293,038 of record NZ_CP026108.1, read on the forward strand.
CTCTGCAATTCACATAGTGCTTTCGGGCGGTTCGATGCCGCCGACCCGCACTGCGCCGTCTGCCATCACGATGGGTCCCTACGCGGCGATCCTCGACGATCGCCAGATAGCGGACGTAGTGACTTTCGTACAAACGAGTTGGGGCAATCGGGGCGGCCGCGCGACCGAGCGCCAGGTGGCGAAACTGCGCCAGGCGTCGACACCGGCTGTTTCCTCGGTATCGCGCAATTGATACGAGCTTCAGCGGTGCCGATTGGAGAGGATATTGGGCGTGCGTTATACCATCATCGATTCCGCGCGTATCCTGAAACCCGGACAGGTACGCTTTCGCCCATCGCCGGCTTAAGAAAGTTTCAGCCTTGCAGAACGACTTTAAAGCAGCTCTGGTCTACGCTCCTTCTTACATCGAAAGAGCAAATCGCTGGATTTGGAATACGGAACGGGCACAAGTGTCGAGTCGCTCGTGTCAGCACGACATATCGTGATAGCTCTGCGGAGCCGCCGCATGAAAACAGCGAAGGCTTATCGAGTCGGCTGTTGTTTTTTTAGTCCAGCTTGGTAGGGAGTCCCGGAATGCGTTGGGTCGTATTGATTTGGTTTATCGGTAGTGTCATTTATGTCTTTCGTCGCGGAACGGTCCGGTTCAACTTCTGGCGGCAGTTATCGGACCATTCCACTTTTATGGCGCCAATCAACATCTGGTGCTATCTTTTTTCACCGCTGAAGGCTACGGCTTTCTTCGATGCGGCGTCGTTTCCTGAGCTCGCACCGCTGCGCGAAAACTGGGAAGTTATCCGGCAGGAAGCGCTCGCAGTTGACGCGACCGGGAAGATAGCCGCGGGCGCCAATCTCAATGACATAGGATTTAATTCGTTCTTTAAGACTGGGTGGCGCCGCTTCTACCTAAAATGGTACGACGCGCCGCATCCGTCTGCTCGCGAGTTATGTCCGGTTACCACGCGATTGCTTGAGTCCATTCCCGCCATCAAGGCTGCGATGTTCGCTCAATTGCCGCCCGGTGCGCACCTGGTGCGGCATCGGGACCCGTATGCCGGCTCGATTCGTTATCATCTGGGCCTAGCTACACCAGAAGACCCGAGCTGTTTCATCGAGGTGGATGGCAAGCAGTACTACTGGCGTGACGGAGAGGAGGTTCTGTTTGACGAGACTTTCATTCACTATGCAAAGAACGACACCGATAAAGCGCGAATTGTATTGTTCTGCGATATCGAACGACCAATGTACTTTGTTTGGGCGACGGCAATTAATCGGCTCATAGCCCGTATTCTGTTGCGCGCCGCTGCATCGCCCAACGAGGCTGGAGACAGGACTGGTTTTCTCAATCGCAATTTTAAATACGTGTACGCGATTCGCAAGATCGGCAAGCAGTTGAAGGCATGGCATCGACCGACGTATTACATAGTGAAGTGGTTGCTTTTCGGCGGAATACTGGTAGGGGTGTTTTCCCTGCTTTGACTGCAGGATCGCCTTCGCGCTTACGGTAGATGGAGCGCGCCGATTCTGTCTGATTTCGTTTGCGGCACGCACTGCTCGGCTTCAATCAGCCGGAATCGCTGAATGTGTGGCCGTTGCTCGGTGCCGACGGCGAACGCACCGCATCAAGTATGTGGTCTGGTCTTTGAGCGGCGAGACGTTGAAATGACTCGCTATCGAGAGCAACGGAAGTCGGCCTTTCGGACTTCGTGACCACACAGGACCGTGAATTCGGAAAGCTCGTGCGCATCGTTACGCGCCACGCGCGGGACGCGCCAAGTGCACCAGGGACGATGAAAACGACGGCATTGCATATGGAACATAGTTGAATCGATCCGGAGGCCAGCAAGCTTCGCACCGCGCATGATGCACAAGTGTAAGCCACCAATGTCGAACCGCCATTCAGAGGTTAGCTCATCGGGTCGTCCGTATCGCCTGGCTGCGATAACACGATCGCGCTTGTGCTGAAGTCCTTCTCCGATCCTGTTCACGAAGACGATGATCGACGCCGCCCAAACGCGATGCGAGGCAACGCAAGCCGGTGCGCGCAACGGTCCCGATCCCTGATAGCGCCCAGCATGAGGTCAACTATGGCTTTGCACATCGTTAATCTGCCGTTGCACGATGGCAGACTTCATTTGCAGGTGGTGGTCGACCGGAATTCGATTGAGGTGTCTGCCCATCACGGCCGCGCGGTCATCACGGGCCTGATCTTCCTAGCATTTGGCGACGACCGTGTCCGGGTCTTCGCGGAAGGCGGCGACGCCACATTCAGTGATATCGCGTTAACGAATACGAATTGCAGTTTTGCGCCGACTATAAGCCTCGTCGCGGGCCACGCGGAATCCAGGACGACCGTGCAATTCTGTGCAGAAAAATGACGACTGTAGTCGTCGCACATTCGTAAAAAATTAATATTAATTACCAAGGGTTTTCCCTTATAGTTGGATTTTGCCGATCGTTCAACGACGCTCCCTTAACAGGAGAAATTCATGTCGCAAGCGAAAGGTCACAGGGTTGTAATCGCCGGTGGAGGCGCCGGCGGACTAGAACTGGCCTGCCGGCTTGGACGACGATTCGGTCCGAATTGCGTGACGCTTATCGACAGCAGTCTGTTCCGCATCTGGAAGCGCTCGTTGCATGAAGTAGCGGCAGGCACTCTCGACATACATCGGGACGGCCTGCCTTACGCGATGCTTGCCAGGCAATGCCAGTTCGCGTTTGTGCCCGGCGAAGTGACAGCGGTCAACCGAAAGACGCGCACCATCGTGCTGGAATTCATCACGCTGGCGCACGGTGAAGAGTTCGCGCTGCCTCGTAGGATGCGTTACGACTCGTTGGTGCTCGTAGTCGGGAGCCGATCGAACTTCTTCGCCACGTTGGGGGCCGCCGAGCACGCCAAGACACCTGATTCGACTGCCAGTGCCGAGTGTTTCCGTGTGAGGCTGTCCCGTGCGCTGAATGCGATGAACGCGGCGAGACAGGCTGGCGTGGCCCGGCAACTTGACATTGAGATCGTCGACGGCGGCCCCACAGGCGTAGAACTCGCGGCCGAGTTGTGCGAAGCACGCGAATACATCGCTTCGTATGGCATGACGGCCCTCGACTCGAAGCGTGACGTTCGAATCTGGTTGATAGAGGAAGCACAGCGGATCCTCACGGCGCTGCCAGAGCATCTGTCAAAAATGGCGAATGACCGTCTCCTTAAGTGCGGAATCGAAGTGATGACGAACGTGCGCGTCGCGAGTGTAGGCGCGGGGTGTCCCGAAGATTCCGGCGGCAAACGCTATCCAGCTGACATCTGTGTGTGGGCGGCGCGCATCGAAGCGCCCTCCTGGCTCGTTAAGACAGGACGGTCTACGAATCGTTTGAATCGGCTTGTCGTCGACGCTTTTCTGCGTACGGACGATCGTCGCATTTTCGCACTGGGCGATCGTGCCCTGGCAACACGGGCCGCGAAGTCGAAGCCGGTGCCCGCTGGTGCGCAAGCTGCACATCAACAGGCGAGCTACCTCGCGCGCGAGCTGGCTCGTCGGATCAGGGATCGACTAGGACCTATGGTTCCGTTCGAGTATCGCGACCGCAGTGCACTCATTTCGGTGGGCGGACCGAGGGAGTCTGCAGTCTGAAGGGCTTGCCGTCTGGCAGGGGACTCTCTATTGAAGGGCAGATCGCGCGGACCATGTACGCGAGCGTGCATCTACTGCGCCATCAGACGCTGATTGGTACGTTGCCGACAATGCTGGCAATGTTTGGCCGCCTGTTGCCCTGAAGAGCCGCGTCACGTGTCAGGCTGTATTAGTGTCAAGGCGCGACGCAATTGTAAGCCGCGAGAGGCACAAATGGATTTGGGAATTTCTGATGCCGACTGTAGTTGGCAGCGGTCCTCATTCGTCGGCGTTTGAGTGCCAATCGGATCTGAGAACCTGCGCGCACGACGTTCCGCGACATGCATCCTGAAGTGCTTTTGCGCTGACTCCGGGTTGTCCTGGCGCGCAATTCGTAGATCGGGTGAAGCGAATCCAGACAAGCCCGGAACGCTGATTGGCGATCAGATGGGAGCATCTAGCGCCGTGCGCCGTAGTCTCGCGGCTCACGCCCGGAACACTATTCGGGGATATCGTCTATTTGTAAGTTGCAAACCATGATAAGAATCGGTTCACTCGATGTTTCAATCGAGCTTCGTGAAGTGCTGTCTGACGGGCAACCTGTACGCTTGGGCAGTCGCGCATTCGACATACTGGCATTATTGGTCGCTGCCGATGGAAAGCTTGTGTCGAGGGACGAAATTATGCGCCATGTGTGGCCCGCCACAGTGGTCGAAGAGAACAACCTGTCCGTACAGATCAATGCAATACGCCGCGCCCTTGGCGCGGAGCGCGACCGAATCCGGACGGAATCGGGGCGAGGCTATCGATTGATTCTCGGAGCGCACAGCCATGGTCAGGCAACTCAAGGCCGGGAAGAGGGTATCGCAATCTCGCACTCGTTGCCCGTTGCACGTCAGCTATTGCCACCCTGCGTACCAATCCTGATCGGACGAGACGACGCATTGACGGATCTCACCCGATTGTTGCGTGATTCACAATGCGTCACACTTGTCGGTCCGGGGGGAATTGGCAAGACTCGTCTTGCAATCGAGGTCGCCGACACAATGCAGGCCGAATTTCGCGATGGCATGTTTTTCGTGCCATTTGCCTCCGTCAACGACGACCAGTCCGCTCTTCACGCGCTTGCACTGGCAACCGGCACTACGCTGTCGACAGGGGCGACAGCGCTAGAACAATTCGGCCGGGATTGGACCGGCCGCCAGGCACTCATCGTGCTCGACAACTGCGAGCATGTGCTCGATGTCGCTTCGGCAACTGCAGAAATCCTCATCAACGCGGGCGGCGGGATGCGTGTGCTTGCAACAAGCCGTGAGCCGCTGCGGGTGCCGGACGAAATCACCTATCTGGTGTCGCCGCTCGCGCTTCCGGCCGAAGGCGACGAAAATACAGCAGGGTCGCATTCGGCCGCGGTGCAGTTCTTCATGGCGCGTGCGCGTGAGCTAGGTGAGGATCTGCCGTCTGATAAGGAAAGTATCCATCTGATAGGCGAGGTGTGCAGACGGCTGGATGGCGTTCCGCTTGCGCTTGATCTCGCGGCGGCGCGGGCGTCGGTGTTTGGGATCGGCTGGCTCGCAGCGAATCTGCATGACCGCTTCCGTATTCTGACGGGTGGGCGGCGCACCGCGCCACCCCGTCACCAAACGTTCGAGGCGAACCTTGACTGGAGCTTCCAACTGCTCGACAAAGTCGAGCGTAAGGTACTGCGCTGGCTCGGCATGTTTGTCAACGGTTTCACAATTAATACTGTGTGCCTCTTTCTCGCGCGGGCAGGCTTTACGCGTCTGCAGGCGCTTGACGCTGTGAGCGGCCTCGTATCGAAGTCTTTGTTGACTCTTGAACAGGACGGTCCGGCACACAGATATCGTCTGCTGGAAACGACGCGTGCGTATGCGCTCCAGCGGCTTGATGACAATGGCGAACGTGTAAACATGGCGTGCATGCACGCAGCGCTCTTTCGCGTGCTGTTTGACCGCACCCAGGACGATTGGTCCGAGGAGCCTACCGTGGAACGGCTCTCAGAGTTCCGACGTGAGCACCGAAACCTACGCGTCACGCTAGACTAGCCTAGGCGCCCGGCGGCCACTGCGACACGTAAGTCGGCGGTCGACGTTGCGGTTGGGTGCCTGTTCGATATACCGTTCGTCGAAGAGTGTTGTAGACACGCGCGCAAAGCCTTACGTGCGATCAAGAAAAGCAATGCGCTGCCTGCGAATGACAGCGACGCAGCATTTTCGGGGAGTTCGACGAGGCCAGTACCTATATTTGTGCATCTTAGGCGCGGGACACGAAGCGTTCGCCGAGTTCGCCAGTCAGTCGCTGATGTTGAAAGTGAGCTCGGAGGTTCCCTTGAAAGTCGCGGCGCTTGGGAGCGAAATGTTCGGCCTGGTTACCACACTGGTCGGCTGAGCGCATGTCGACGAATTGATTTTGGGTTGTACAGGGCCTCCATGATCAACTGACGATCTCTCTTCCTGTGAATGCTGCGACATGAAACTGCGGCGAGCCTTCTGTCGGTCGTCGAAAAGGAAACCAATCGCATCCTCGTCAACAAGATCTCGAATAACGTGGAGATCGGGCTCGCGAAACAACATGCGAGTGATCACATGACATTGATTAACAAAAAAGAGAGCTGTCGACTCAGGCCTTTACGAGCTAGCCGCTCGGTTGATTTTCATCGATGATGTAGTTTCGCAGAAGACCGATGCCCTCAATTTCCACTTCGCAGACGTCACCGGCTTTCATAAATAGCTGCGGGGAGCGAGAAAAGCCAATTCCCGACGGGGTGCCCGTAATGATGACATCACCCGGTGTGAACGTAAACGCTTCGCTTAATAGGTTGATTAGCTTGGGGACATCAAAGATGAGTTGTGCAGTGTTCGACTCTTGCACTACTCGTCCATTGAGACGAGTTCTGATCGCCAGTCCCCTCGCCCCTGCGGGAAGCGATTCGGGAGTGACGAGATAAGGTCCGAATGCGCCCGTATTGTCGAAGTTTTTACCCATAGTCCATTGCGGCGTGCGGAATTGATAGTCGCGGATTGTACCGTCATTGAATACCGCGTAGCCAGCAACATGCTTCAATGCATCCTTTATCTGAATCTTGCGTCCTCCGATTCCAATCACAACGGCGAGTTCCCCTTCAAAGTCCAACTGATCAGAGACGGTCGGCTTGACAATGTGGCGAAGATGCGCGACCAGACTTGAGTTGAACCGGGCGAATAGGGTGGGATAGACAGGCATATCGAATCCTGTCTCCGCAGCGTGGTCGGCATAATTAAGCCCGACACAGATGATCTTTGAAGGCAATTGAACAGGCGGCAATAGCTTGACCTCGTCCATATCGACCTCGGGACACGCTCTCAATAGACGAGCGAAATCTTTCAGATTGGCTCCAGCGCGAAGCAAGGTGTCGATATTGCCAGGATAGTCGGCATGGCCTTCCGTGACGCCGAAGAATGCCTGCCCGTCTTCGCTGGCTGCGATGCCAGCCAGTCCATTTGACTCGTATGCCGCGAAGTACATGAAGGTCCTCGACCAATGCATTGATGGAAAGCCAGTTTTCGCAAATAACGCCGATTAGTTATGCTGACAGAAAAGCTGAACAACGCGGCAGGGCGAAGGTATTCTGGCGTCAAAATTTCTAACGTGATGATCGTGAGCTACGCAACGTCACGGGTTTCTATCCTAGAGCGTCTTTCTCTCCAGTCATCTTCATATTGATTAATTGTTGTTAAGCAAGGCTCTTTGTGGACAGCCTGCTGGATTGCAAACAATGGATTACGGTGACCGGCAAGCGATGAGTCAGTCGGCAACAACTGTATTGCGCTCGACTCGCAGATGAGAAACTTACCAATCCCATCAGGGATATCAGGCAGAGACCGGCCTGCGAATAGGGGCTGGAACATAACCGCACTGCTTCCACCTGCGAGCCAATGTCGCAACAGAGCGTACACTACACGCAGTGGTTCGACTGACCCAGGGGCAGCCAGCGCTGGTGTTCCGACGGCTTCGAGCTTCGTTGCGATAACAGCGGACCATGGATGCGAGCAACCTGATATACCGTTCTGACGTTGACCGCACTGATGCCCCGGCGCTCACACTTCCGTTGCAACAAGCCACACACGAGGGTAGCTCTAGCTCGGCAGGCCAGTGGCACGGCGTATATTCACTCGACCGGCGAATTTGGGCTGCGCACACGCGCTTGCCGTAAAGGTCAGAACGCTGCGGGTAATGGGCGCGCTCGCGCGACTAGCCACTCGGCATTGCCAGTGGCTTGGGCGAACGCCGGACTCGGTATCACCCAGAAATCGTGGTGGGAAGTTGCTGAACATATCAAGGCGGGCAGGCTGGTGACGGTGCTCAATGATTTTGAGTCTGAGCCGGCGAGGTTCTACGCCATCCGTTGGTCAGTCGTTGCCAATGGCGCAAGGTAGCCCCGGTTGTGGAGGGACTCGTGACGACATTTGCTGATATAGACGGCGGAGTCATTCCCCGCAAACGGGCATCCTCGGCGGGTTCGACTGATAGATTGAGGGCTGACTTGGGAAGAAGTCGATGGGGAATTACGTCATTCGCTATAAGGGCTACATAATCGATTTCACACCTTTCGATGCAGGCGGGGGCACATTCGGCGCGCGGTGGGCAATCGCAAAAGATGACGCTATCTGGTCGGACAGCGTTCCTTTGTCTACTGCGGTCCTTTTGGCACGCGGTACCCGAGACGAGATTTGTGATGGGAACCTATATGCAGATTTAATGATTTTTAATATTGAGTTAGCTAGGCTGTTTAAATATAACCTATCGCTAGCGAATGAGTTCAGAACATACATCCTACTCGACGTATTTCTGCGGGGCGCCATTTGTCCATATCCTGCCTCCGCCGGCAGCCTTCGCGCTGGCATTGCCGCGCTCTCTGGAGCTGCGGAGCTTGCGATGGAGAGGGGAAGCGCTGACTCCTAGGCTCATAGTCGGCTCTCTCACCGCGATTGTGTCGACTGTCGCGACAGCGAAGGTATTAGGCGCTTCGGATCAAGCTGTCTTTTTGCTTGCGTCGAAATCTGCGACACGGCCGACTGCAATGGCTGTAGCTACCGAGATCGGCGGTCTTCCCTCATTGCACGTCGTTCTCGTCATTTCAACAGGCGTCTTGGGCGCAGTCATTACGCTTCCCATGGCATCGGCACGGCGCATTTCGGACGACTACGAGTTGGGGCCTTCACTCGGCTTGGGACAGGACCGAAGGCACACTAACCTCGTTTGTCGTTTCCGTGCTGTTCTCGGTTACCACGCATTGGTTAAATCCACCTCTTGTTGTGACAGTATGTGATGGACGGTCAGCGCTTCTTGTGCAGCTGGGGCTATTTGTGTTTTTTGATGTGCCGACATAAAAATTGGGGGCCGTGATGAGAATGGTGCTGGGGATCTCGATGGTGCCATTGGTAGTTTGTACACCTGTGTGCGCGCAGAGCAGCGTGAATCTGAATGGTGTCATCGATGGCGGAATCACGTATGTAAATAAGCAGCGTGGTGGCTCGTCGACGTTGCTCGACAGCGGAATATTGACTCCGACCGTGCTTAGCATGCACGGGGCCGAGGATCTGGGAGGTGGCTACAAGGCGGTATTTGAACTCACATCCCAGTTCGACCTGGGTAGCGGCACGACCATTCCGGAGGCGGGGCAGATCTTTGGCCGAACAGCATATGTCGGGTTATCTAATCAGCGTTTTGGCACGCTCACGTTCGGAAATCAATATGACTTCATGTTCGAATTTCTATCCCTTGGTCGGTACGATGGCGCATTACTGTTCGGTGGCCTGTATGACTTCCGACAGGGACCATTCACTGCGCTTGAAGTTCCGAACAATCCAACGGGTTCGTTCGACTTCGATCGAATGGCCGGTGCGACGCGTGTGCAAAACTCTGTCAAATATCGCACTCCCGACGTTGCCGGTCTAGCATTAGGTGCACTGTATGGTTTCGGTGCGGTACCTGGTGCTTTGTCAGAAAATTCAACAATCAGTGTCGGCGCAAACTATGAACGTGGCCCCATAGGTCTTGGGGCCGCATACGTCGAAGTGAAATATCCGCAACTGAGCAACGGCCACGACGGGATCAGGAATTTCGGTTTCGGCGCCCACTACGACTTCGCGAAAATCCTTGTGATGCTACTTTACACAAATACGAAGAACACTCAGAGTGGTGCGCACATTGACGTGTTCAAGGGGGGTGGGTTGTGGAGGATATCGGGACCGTGGGCGTTCGGGCTCGATTACCAGTACATGAAGGGTAACGCAGTCCTCGAGGACAATCACGCATATCAGGTTACGACTGCCGTGCAGTATAGCTTTTCTAAGCAAACTGTCGCCTATATCGAAGCCGTGTACCAGAACGCTGCAGGCGATGGTGGTCTTACCCGGGCATGGATCAATGGCTTAAACCAGGCCGATGGTGCGTCTTCTAACCACTCGCAGGCTCTTACGCGAGTTGGTTTGCAAATGAAGTTTTGAGTATCGGTAGAACGATCACTTAATGGTGATCCGCGAGTGTTCATGAAATCGTTGGCATGCATTCTGTTCTGTCGAAGATGCTTCCGCGACTCGACGCTCAATCTTGCCGCCAGCGAACAGGCGTCGATCGTTCGAATGCTGACATGGTGGATTGTCGGTAGGCGCAGCGCGTGGCGGGCAGCGTCGTGTATTGATGGGTCACCGCGATGTGGTGGTCAATCCCACGCTGGCCATGTTGACTGTCCTGACGCGATGGGTTCCTGCGTCATTTTCTCGTTATCCCGGCGATTTGGGCGATCCGTCGTGGTCGCACCTCTTGAAACGGCTCACTGTTGGTGGTGCTTCGTTGAGAGCGGGGTAAGTCGGGCAAAGGTTTTGATACTCGTACAGTAAGTAAGAGTAAAAAATCCGCAGTGCGCATCCAGTGTATTGAATCTAATATTCCGAGAGTCTCTTAAACATGCGAAATAATCAGCCCGTCACGCAGTGTGAGTTCGAGGTCCCGGAGAATGCGACGCTGATGTCGACCACGGACACTGAGAGCAAGATAACCTACGCCAATGCGGCCTTCGTCGAAGTCAGTGGCTTCGATCCAGAAGAAATACACGGCCAGCCGCACAATGTCGTGCGTCATCCGGACATGCCACAGGAGGCGTTCGCAGACATGTGGGCTACCCTTGAGGGCGGCGAGCCGTGGACCGCATTGGTCAAAAATCGGCGCAAAAATGGTGATCACTATTGGGTTCGAGCTAATGCAACGCCCATAGTGAGAGACGGCCGGCCTGTTGGCTTCATGTCCGTTCGGACGAAAGCTTCGCGTGAAGAGATTGCGACCGCTGCGACGCTCTATAACGATATTCGCGAAGACAACGCTGGAGGACGGCGATTTCACAAAGGGTTGATTGTTCGCACGGGTCTCATGGGTTGGACCTCGATACTGCAGACGATGCCCGTGCGTTGGCGCATCCGGTCGGCGCTACTGGCTGCGGCTCCGATATTCGTTGCTGGTGCCTGGGCACTGGGTCTGACGAAGACGGCGCTCGGTTTCTTTGCTGTGCTCGCTATGATCGTGTCGGTGTTGACCACATTGTGGCTTGAAGCGCAGATTTCTCGACCACTGGCGCAGATGTGCGAGCAAGCGATACGCGTAGCCAGTGGTGAGAGCCAGAAAGCGGTGCATATGAATCGTGTCGACGAGATCGGAATGACCCTGCGCACCATCAGTCAACTTGGACTGATGTTTCGGTGGTTGATCGACGACGTTAGCGCACAGGTCTTCAATGTTCAAACCGCAAGCAACGAGATCGCGCAAGGTAACAATAACTTGAGCGCGCGTACCGAGCAGGCTGCGACGAATGTGCAGGAAACGGCTGCTTCAATGACACAGATGACTGCCACCGTAAAGGGCAATGCTGGAACGGCTACACAGGCCAACCAGCTTTCGGTCTCCGCACGCGATGCGGCAGCCAGGGGCGGGCAGGTCGTATCGGAGGTGGCGGCCACAATGGACAGGATCATCGACAGTTCGAAGAGGATCGCCGATATCATCGGCATTATTGACGGAATCGCGTTCCAGACAAACATTTTGGCCTTGAACGCCGCCGTCGAGGCTGCGCGTGCGGGGGAGCAGGGACGTGGATTTGCGGTCGTAGATGCAGAGGTCCGTGCGCTGGCGCAGCGTAGCGCGAGCGCAGCCAAAGAGATCAAGAACTTGATCAGTACAAGCGTCGAGAAGGTCGAGTCTGGGGCCAGACTGGTCGATGATGCCGGCAAGACCATGGATGAAATTTTCGTTCAGGTGAAGGGCGTCTCGGACCTGATTGCAGAAATCAGTTCCGCTACCATCGAGCAAAGTAGTGGCATTACGCAGGTAAGTCAGGCTGTCAGTGATCTCGACCATATCACCCAACAGAACGCCGCACTGGTCGAGCAAAGCGCGGCTGCGTCCGAAAGTCTGCAGCAGCAGGCGACGCGTTTGGTCGAAGCGGTGAGCGTTTTCCGCTGACGTCGGTGGCGTTGGTGTCGGGAGGTCTTAAGCGTCGGCAACTCGTGATGGAAGACACAGCGCTACCGCGAGTGTGCGCGCTTGCACCAAGTTCAGCGAAGTTAAATGGTGGCTAAAGCGTGTCAGGTTGCGCTAATAGACTAGACAGAAGACTGTCTCTAGTACTGCGAATAATGTATACGAATTAGGTGAAAGTGTTTAAGAAGTATTAAGAATTTGTCCAATGACGCGGTGAAATCCAATAGATAAACTGAGATACAGATGTTCTCGAATCGCCAGGCGAGCATGGCATGTTTTTCGGTGTTCACTTATTTTTTTGGACGTGCAACGCCATGGCAAACTCGAAAGTCCAGAAACCTGAAAATTCCATCCTGATCATCTTTATTGGCCGTCAGCCGCAATTCGTTTGGGGCCAGTCTATGGTGATTCGGTAATGATTTGTCCGGCAACGCCGCCAAACTAATATCTTCACAGTCCCATTTCTGAACCTACGGAGACCTTACATGAGTAAAGGAACCTTCCGCCTGACCGCTGTGTTACTGCTCTGCATCGGCGTTATGAGTGGGTTGTATACTTTCAATGCGCAAGCGGGCTCGGTGCCGGTGAAATGCTATTTGACTTACAGTTTGTCCGGATGGTCGGCGATTTATCAGCACGCTGCGGGGAGTGGCCGTGTCACTTGCGACAATGGCCAACGCGCCAGCGTCGACATCGAAATGAGGGGCGGTGGGCTGACAGCCGGTAAGTTCCGTGTCACCGGTAGCGGCAATATCAGCAATGTCTATAGTATCAAGGAAGTTTTCGGAAGCTACGCGCAAGCTGGCGCATCTGCCGGCGTGGTGCGAAGCGGTACCGCACAGGTAGTCACCAAAGGTACCGTGTCCATGGCGCTATCGGGTTCCGGTGAAGGTATCAACCTCGGTGTAGCGGTCGACAAGTTCGACATCAAACCGACCAGCCACTAGATACTACTATGTCACAAATTCCATGGCGTTTTAGGAGCTTCTTCATCCTTTGCATGAGGAAGCGTTGGCTTGGGAAACATCGTTAGACGAGTAGCTGGAATACTTAAGCAGCACAATTGAACACAGTGATCATCCGTCGTGCCGGTCTGGTGGGCGATTGTCGGAGGCCGATGCTGCCGACACGCGTGAAAACGTCGAGCCGCTGGCAGCCCATCTCGATCCACATCCCGTGCGTGCGCGGCATCAGTCCCTGCTTCACTTCGTGTCAAAGTCCGAATCATCGGACGCCGCATTGATCGAACAGGTGCGGCGCAGGGTATTGCCACATATGAATCCGGAAAAAGTCTGTACTGGATCATTGATGACACCAGCTTTCCGAAGAAGGGAAACATTCGGTGGGCGTGGCGCGGCAATTCCGCGGGCAACTGGGAAAGCAGGATAACTGGCAGGTGGCCGTGAACCTGTCGGGCGCCATCGGGGAAGCGAACCTACCCGTCGCTTATTGGCTTTATCTGCCGCAGGGATGGGCAGATGGTCCGGCAAGGCGGCTGCAGGCCGGTGTGCCCGATGAGATTGGATTTTCGGTCAAGCTACAGATCGCTACACGCAGATGCGTGGGGCACCACGTGACTTTGCCGCGCAGCACTAACCAATGAACGTATTCCTTTCCAGATCCGCCTGCGGCAGTCGTGAGCCTCATCCTTCTTCGGGGGCGGGCAAAACCCGATAAATCATTCGTAAGAGTTGGAGTCTCCACCAAACCCGAAGGGGTTCACTCACTGGAGATCCTGCTGCTTCAATTCTGGATGAACGTCAACGCGATGCGTCAATTAAGGAATTTTAAGAAAATCAAAAAGTCTTTATCCCAATAGTTCGTTACTCTGACATTCGATTGAACCTACTTCGGTTCGTCCCACCGGTCTAGGCGAGGAGACTGGATCCGTATGTGTGCCGAAAGTCTAAGCTGTGGGTACGCCCGATACCGGAACTTGCGATGAAGAATGTTATTGCCGCGTGAAATTTCTGGTAGCCCGCAGATCGAATTTACAAGATGCGCTCTACGATCGGTTCTTTTATCACATGTGACACAATCAAAGTAAACGACATGCCCTGCGCGAACGAGAAAGATATATTCGAGAGAGCTTTGATGCGATTGCTGTGTCCGGATACTGACCAATCAGTACAACGAGTGGAAATCGCTGTGCCTTTAAAGAAATATCGTCGAAGGAGGCGTGATATCCCAAACGGGCTCAACGCGACAGATTACCTACCGCGACCGGCGAGAATCTTTGTTCAGGAGATGCTTTCAGAGCATACATTGAGTATGTTTTGGAGTGATCCTCGGACCGGACATTACAGTGATCAGATCTGGCGGTTAGGGTTCGCGCGGATCGATGGATTTTGCGCTCTTTCTGGTAAGCCAATTGCAGAGGGTGATCAGATTTTCCGACCTCTGCGAAGCTTGATGCGTGCACCCTCAAACGGTGATCGTATGGTGCTCGCATCGGTTGTTTCTATGCAAGTCGGAGACGATGATTGAAAACTGGAAACGTTCGCGTCGTGTACCATCTGTAGTCCTGTGCGTAATTCGGTGGTCCATTACGGCTCCGCACTCGAGCGCGGAGACGGATCCCACAGAGTGTACAGAGGGCTATGAAGCGGATCTTCAAGCGAAGACGCTGTCACGATGATGTCCCTGTGTTTCATCTTCAAACTGTAACCTGCCGGACGGGAAACGGGATTTGCGATGCTGAATGGATGTGGTCGGGGCACGGTGTGAATGAGTGCATTGTCTTTGTTGATGCGGTGTACGTGTTGATATCCTTCAGACCTGCCAGTGTGCCTACGTGGGTCGCCGGTGGCGGGATCCGACCGGGTTCGGGGAAGGTGCTTGGCCGAACACGCGCTCGGTTGTACGCGCTGTATGCGTCGAAATCCGCACCGACGAGGTCGGTTCGCACAGCAGCCGCGAGTAACTCCGCGAGTGGTGTAACTCTCGCAGCGTTTCCGCGCGGGAAACACATTAAGGAAGAGGTTACTGGTGCGATCGGACGCGGTGTCATATACCGACCGCAGACGACTTTAGGAAACCAGTGCGCCGATGTGCTCGACCGGATTGATCCAGACTACTGCCGGGTGAATTTTTGCGGACAGATATTGGGGGCGCCTTGGCAGGACTCGTCGCCATGCCTAGGCGATCCCAGTTGAACAGGTTAGCAGCCGCACCAGCTGCTGTTTCAGATTGATCTGCTCGCGCAGCGGCTGCCGGAAGAAATCTCCCTCTGTCACGGGCCTCTTCGGACCCATCCGCACCTCGTCAGGATTTGCAGGATTTAGGCATCAATATGCCAGGTCTCTGCAAATCCCACAATGCCATTTGGACCTCGGAGTCTTACCGCATAAGCTTTGCGGATTGTTCAAGGCCGACCGTTTATCCTAGCTTTGAGGTTGATCACTTCGATGGCGCCTCCGCTTGGCGCGGGAAGTTCCCGAAAAGTGCAGGAAAGGTTGTACTGGACCGCGAAGCAAGGACGGGTAGCCTCAAAGTGACAACCGAAACATCGAGTGTCGACATCGGGGATAAGACGCTCGACAAAGAGATCGTTGCTGGAGGAACGCTGCGATGTCGATTGCAGTAACAGCGTTTTTTGCGTTCGTCTGGTCAGACTAGATCGAATTGTTGATTTGAAATCAAATGTTATTCAATTTCGGCGCGGTTATCAACGTGACGAAATCGCACTATCGTGACGTTTCACGATTGATTGCTGATTGCCTCCCATGAAGACTACGCTAGACGAAATGCTCGCATTCGTGACCATCGCAGACACCGGTTCGCTGACGAGTGCGGCGGACAAGCTGCATCAGCCTACCTCGGTGATGAGCCGGGTATTGCGACGACTTGAAGAAAAGCTCGATACGACGCTAATCCGGCGCACGACGCGTCGGCTGGAGTTCACCGAAGAGGGTAGGGCCTTCCTCGACTACGCACGCGACATTATCGCGTCGGTCGATTTTGCCGAGGAGCAGATTGCGCGGCAGCGGGAAACGCCGACGGGCAGGCTGCGGATTAACGCGGCGATGCCCTTTATGCAACATGTGATCGCACCGCTGATGACAGGCTTCCGTGATGCTTATCCCGACATCGAAGTGGAACTCTATACGAGCGATGAGATCATCGACCTGCTTGAGCATCGTACCGATGTCGCGATACGGATCGGCGAACTGCGCGATTCAACGCTGCACGCGCGCAGGCTCGGCGGCAGCAGGCTGAGAATTCTGGCAAGTCCCACCTATCTCGCGAAGGCCGGGAGACCCAAGCGCATCGGGGATCTTGCTGCACATACGCTACTTGGATTTTCGCATCCGGAGGTACTAAATTACTGGCCACTGCGTGTCGGCGGTGACGACGTCTACCGGATTCGTCCGGGGCTGCGAGCGTCGAGTGGCGAAACGTTGCTGACGCTTGCGGCAAACGGTACAGGTATCGTCTGCCTCGCCGATTACATGACAAGCGCGCATCGACGCAACGGTGATCTGGTGGAGCTGCTTATTGACGAGACTGTCGATTTTCGGCAACCGATTCATGCGGTCTACTATCGCAATACGACCTTGTCGCTTCGCATTTCCAGTTTTCTCGACTACGTCAGCGCGTTATTGAAGAAGGGCGGTGATATTGCTTGATGTTTTAGCGGAGGACGAGTGATGAGGATCAAATGTGCCGTATATGGGGTATTTCGTGAAGCGGCTCGCGACCAACAGTGAGCGAACCATCGTCCAAACGTCAAAGGCCCCGTGTCGGCGGAGTTGCTGGGTGGTGGGCAGCAGCGTCGCAGCACCGGTATTCCTTCGCCTCTCGATTTCTTGACATATAGCGCAAGGGGCAGAGTTGCCGAACGAGCAGATCGGTGCCCGGGTGCACGTTGGGCGGCGTATTCGCTGCTTAGTGATGCACTATTGTCTCGACACGTTGAAGTTGTCGGTAGCGCGGGGATCGCGCGCGTCTTGGTCGGTCACCAGACAATCAGCGCAGTCGAGCCCTCTTCGCCGGTATAGCGAATCGAAGACTTCTAAAACACAGTGGCGCTGCCACGTTGGGCTTTAGATGGTCATGGAGAGGCGTTGAGCAGAGTCGACTCGCGCTGCTTGAGGCATGCACCGCGGAGCGGCTCCCGTAAAGGCTCACCGAATTGGCGATCGCGTCGAAAGGAGCTGCGACGCGTATGCGCTGCCGAGAAAGGGGTTTTGTCGCACTAACGCGCTGAGCTAGAATTTGCGTCCCACCATGAATGACGAACAGCATGGACAAGACGAAGAAGACGGCGCGCGCGACGTTGTCACCGGGTCTCAGCAAGGTGCTCAAGCGCCTTCATTATCCGCTGGACGTCATCCTCCTGTGTGTCCGCTGGTACGTGGCCTATCCGCTAAGCCTGCGCCACCTGGAGGAGATGATGGCCGAACGCGGTGTAGAAGTTGACCACTCGAGCGTGCATCGCTGGGTGATCAAACTGGTGCCGTTGTTCGAGAAAGCCTTTCGCCGGCACAAACGCCCGGTCGGAAAGAGCTGGAGGATGGATGAAACCTACGTCAAGGTGCGCGGCCAGTGGAAGTACTTGTATCGCGCTGTGGACAAGGCCGGGAATACGGTCGATTTCCTGTTGCGGGCACATCGCGACAAGGCTGCAGCGCGCCGCTACTTCGAGAAAGCCATCGATCGGAACGGCGTGCCCGAGACCGTGACCATGGATAAGAGCGGGGCCAATCTGGCGGCCCTCCTGGCCATCAACGTGGAACGTGAAACGCCCATCAAGGTCAGGCAGGTCAAGTATCTGAATAACGTCGTCGAGCAGGATCATCGGGCAATCAAACGCCGAACTAGGCCCATGATGGGCTTCAAGGATTTTCGCTGTGCCCGCATTATCCTGTCAGGCATTGAGACGATGCATATGATTAGAAAAGGTCAGATGAAGGGCAGCGGCGATACCCGAACCGCTGCTGCGCAGTTCTATTCGCTGGTGGCATAAGGACTCCTTGCCATTACCGAATTTCTTACCCCGCCAAACTTATCGCGACACAACCGCGACAAATACTTGGAATTGATGCCTTCGCGCGTGAGGCCCGCGAAGATGAAAATGCGGATCCATTCGCGCCGCAAAATGACATCCGCGTACGCTGAATAGAAGCGCACCATGCGTTCCTGAATCGGAATGGAGCGGTCCTTGATCAGGCTTTCCCAACTCGAATCCCATTGGTAGACCTCTTCGTATACGCGGTCGATCAAGGCCTCTTTGCTGGGGAAATAGCGGTATAGAAGCGGTTGCGTCACACGTAGCTGGCGGGCAAGTTCGCGTGTGCTGCCGGAGAAACCGTGGGTGGCGAAGTGTTCGATTGCTTTGGTGAGGATCTGACGCTCGCGCACTTCCGGCGCAAGGCGCCGGGTGGTTCCGTCCGGGATGTCGGGCACGTCGCCGTGCGCCGCGTCTTCGCTAGTCCTTGCTTTTCTCGGCATGGCTGATTGGATACCCAGTGTGTTGGGACGCATCATACAAAGATTAACCGGGTCTGGCTAGGCGAGTGCCCGACAACTACGGTGCGAGCGATCCGATCGGACCAAGAGTGATTTTTTATGCGTATTTCGTTCATTCGAAGCAGAGAGACAGCGAATTGAATCTGAGCGAGACCCTTCGCAATCGGCAGGCCAGCCTGGAGCATCGTCATGGGCTGGGCTAGCGTGCGTCAGCCCGACGAAAGAGCCTTCATCAGCACGTTTTGCGCATTCGTCCATCACGGAACGATGACGGGAACCGCTCGTCTCCGCTATCTGGAGGGCTTCAGGGGGGCAGTCGTACGCGCTGGCAACGTCGCAACCGGTGTCGGAAGAATGTGGGGATCATGGCAGCGGCCAGTTCGACTCCGATTTCACGCTCGCCGAAAGGGGAAAGGACCACTCAAAAACGACACGCGCATCATCGAGCAGTTCGTGACACGATATTTTTGCGAGCAATCCACAGACGCTCTGTGCATGGCGCCTCGCGACGTAGGGCACTCCGCCAAGCAATTTCAATTGTTTTAGCGCGTAGGCTTACGCGGATCCTGACAGGCGTTACTTCGCTACTTGGCTGTCGCGTTGCATCACGGAATGATGATAGTGACAGATTCATTACGGCCTACGCGGTCGGAGATTTGTACGAAAGAGTGCCGCTCAGCCGGCCGTCTGTCGACGCCACATGCCGGGCGGCATCCCCACCAGCTGCGAAAATGTGCGCGTGAAGTGGCTTTGATCGGAAAACCCGCATGTCATGGCGATTTCTGTCAGAGAATAGTCTGAGTGTTTTAATAGATCGCGTGCGCGATCTATGCGCTGCTCTAGCAGCCATTGATGAGGCGTGCGATGGGTAGTTTCACGAAACGCACGGATGAAGTAACTACGCGACAGATTGCATGCGTTCGCGATCTCCTCGATGGAGGCATTGCCTTGTGCCTTCGCGAGCAGCATGTCTTTGGCCCGCGTCTCCAGCATACCGGAGAGCCGCCGGCTGTTGCGTTTTGACTCGCACGATGCGCCGCCATACCGATCTATCAGATGCGTCCCTATCATCACGCCCAATTGCTCGACAAAGAGTGGGCTGGCCTCGCTCTGGCGTTCCAGCGTAAGCGACAATATCTGCGCAAGGTGACCAAGGATAGGGTCTTTGCGGCCGGCAAGCGATGAAACGCGCGGGGTACCCGATCCGCTTCGTTCGTAGCAGGCTCTCGTCATGAAAGTCTGCGGCAATTCCATCAGCACGAAATCGAAGCCGTGGCGCAGTTCGGCCCGGTAGTCATCAGCGAAGTCACGAATGTAGATTGAGTCTTTTTCGAAATCATGCAATGTCGATCTGTGGCCGGAAAAAATGCGTCGGCTGTGGCCGCTGCTAAGCGACACGCCGACAAGCAGGCCTCGATCGGAGGCGGGCATGTTAACCGCGCTTGTCGTGCCGTCTCGTGTGCACTTGCGATAGAACTTGAACTCACCCGTATCGAGTTCGAGATCTTTGCCTAGCTGGCTTGACAAGCATCCTAGCGAGTCTTTCGGTCGTGCTGCCGTCGCGGAGCAAGGTTGGTTATCGTTGAACATGATTCATCACCTCAGTTCGTCGCGCTGCGGTTAGGTTGTCAGATAATCGGGAATCGAGGGAAGGTCTGCACAACTCGTTTGCGGAGCGCCGACCTTGACTTGCTGCGCGGCGTCGGGAGCGCGTTGATTGCACGGCTTTCGCGCCATGTCGGGCGACGCCTGCTGAGACGCACGGCCGTGATCTCCAGATGAACATGGCGAAACGAGTGGGCAAAGTTCGATCGGGCGTTCTTCCAAAATTTCGAAAGCGAGAATGCTCGTCAACCGCTCTCCAACGAGAGTTCGAATCAAACTCGGAATTATCGGTTTCATGCGAACCACAACGCAGAGCCGCTCAACAAGGTGCTGACACCGCTAGCGACTGTGCATTCCAGACGGTGTCGGGGTATTTGAGATTGCGTGCGCTTCGCGTCATCGGTTCGAGTGTGGAAATAACGACAGCTGCGCGTCGCGCGCATTCGTCCGTCAGGCCGCGTCGAAGCAGGGCTGGGACGAGAACGGCAGCCAGGTCGATTCCAATCTTTGGCTCGCCCGATGGCGAGAAAGCCCATTCAAAGGCGACGCGCGCGTCGGCGAGTGCATCTTCGCACGATGTTCTCGCGAGCAAAGCGCAGACATACTGCGCGTGCCGTCGCGCGACTTCGCGCGATTCGCCGTCGCGTTCGAGCTGCTGCTTCAGCGCATACGCGCGGGCCGATTCCGACAAACGGTACTTCGCCATTGCGCCATTGAAGCTCACGTCGAGCAGCGACTTCTCGATGAGTTGCGCGAGACAGTCCAATGCGCTCGCGCGGTCAATTTCGTTGTCGCACGCGACTGCAAACACCGCGTCGATGGTGAAGAAGCGGGTGAAGCGCGCGACGCGTAGATAAACAGCCTGCTCGCAAGGACTGAGTCTCACGAAGCTCCAGTCGAACGCGGCGTGCAGCGTGCGATGCCTCGGCTGCGCAGTGCGATAGCCATCGGCGAGCAGCAGAAAACGTTCTTCAAGGCGTTGCCGCACGCCTTCGAGACCGAACACAGAAGCCCTGCCGACCGCGAGTTCGATCGCGAGTGGAAGCCCATCGAGCCGGCGGCATATCTCAGCAACCAGTTGGAGTTCGTTGTCGTCGTCGATGCGCATGCCACAAAGACTCGCGCGCTCCAGGAACAGTCTCACGGCGGGCGACTGAACCAGCCGGTCGCGGCTCTCAACAGCCTGCGGCAAGGCGAGCGGCTCGACACGATACACAGTTTCCGTTGCGATGCGCAGCCGTTCCCGGCTCGTGACCAGCACGTGCAGCGAATCATGCTCGGCCATCAGGCCTTCGACGATGTGCGCCACGTCATCGATGAGATGCTCGGCGTTGTCCAGCACGAGCAGCGTGCGCACGCTCGGCGAATGCGTTGATGCTTGCGATGGGCCGCACTTCGTTTCCCCGCCGTGCGTTGCTGCCTTGTCGTCCAGCGCGTGCGGGATGGCGGACGCCGAATCGCATTGCGACAGATCGACGAACACGACGTCGAATGAGCTATCGCCAGTCTTGCAGTGCGCAAGTTCGATCGCGAGACAGGTCTTGCCGACACCGCCCGGCCCCGTCAGCGTAACGATGCGCGTCAGCGCGAACCGGTTGTCGATTTCTTCGACTGCCGCATCGCGTCCGAGCAGCGACCGTCGTCGCGGCAACGGGTGTGTCGCAGAACTGGCGTCCGTTGCGTCCGCAACCCGCGTGGGCCCGGCACGGTGTTCCGCTGAACGGGCGCACGATGCATCGCGTTTGCGCGTCATGAACCGGTAGCCGCGTCCGGGCACGGTGTCGATCAACTCACGGTGGTCGCCGAGTGCTTTGCGGACAGCGCTGAGGTGAACGTGTATATTGCTCTCCTCGACGACCAGGCCGGGCCAGACGGTTTCCATCAGCTCGTCCTTCGTCACGATGCGTCCGCCCGCCAGAACGATGGCCTTTAGAATGTCGAAGGCCCGCGAGCCCAACGGCACTTCATGGCCATCCTTGCACAACGCGCGAACCCCGAGGTCGAGCTCGAACTGGCCGAGCGGGATGACGGAGCTTCTGGACGCGCTCCCATTCGGCGACATACATGGCATTTCCATGACCGGGCTCATGAGCGTGATCTTGCAGATGATGAAGTGGCCGCACGCGTTCTGTGCGGAGCGTCGCACGCGGGGTTCACATTGCCATCTTATGAACGGACGGGTATGCGCAGCGTTGCGATACCGTTAACGTTTTTTAATGATCGCGGCGGATTTCGCTGCACGCAAGCAGGCAAGCGGCTCGGCGGGCCGTTGCCAGCATCACCTTAAAAAAATTTAATTTGCGGCTGTCGCATCGTGCACGTCGTCGGCGCGATAATGAAAGGTCAGCGCGACGGTGCACTATTTCGCCCGGTTTGCACACGTCAGTGGCCTCTTTGTCAGGGCGCGCATGGCGCGTGACGAGCGGGCCACGAGTGATTGAAATGAAAATTCTCCTGGTCGAAGACAATCAGCAGGTGGGCGGATTTCTGAAGAAGGGCCTGCTCGAAACCGGCCATGTCGTAGACTGGGCCGACAATAGCCGCGACGGCATGGCGCTCGCGATCGGGGAAACCTACGACGCAATCGTGCTCGACCGCATGCTGCCCGGCGGCATCGACGGACTGAGCATCGTCGCTGCGTTGCGCGCGTCGGGCAACAAGGTCCCCGTTCTCATTCTGAGCGCGCTCGACGAAGTCGACGAACGCATCCGCGGACTAAAGGCAGGCGGCGACGATTACGTGGCCAAGCCGTTTTCCTTCGGCGAAGTGGTGGCGCGTCTTGAGGCGCTCGCGCGCCGCTCGCAGGACAATCACTTCGAAACAGCGCTTAAGGTCGGCGACCTGTGCATCGACCTGCTGTCACGCAGGGTCACGCGCGGCGGCAAGGCGATCGTCCTGAAGCCGCGCGAATTCAAACTGCTCGAATATCTGATGCGTCACGCGGAGCAGGTCGTCACGCGCACGATGCTGCTCGAAAACATCTGGGAATACCATTTCGATCCGCAAACGAACGTCATCGACGTGCATGTGAGCAAGCTGCGTCAGAAGATCGATACGGGTTTCGAGCGGTCCTTGCTCCGCACGATTCGCAACGCAGGCTACATGCTCACTGCCGCCGCCTGAGCCGGACCTGTGCGCGAGGATGGAACCATGAGGTTGACGGGCTACGACAGAACGACATTGAGTGACGATGGTCAGTTCGTGCTGTCGCGCCTGACGAGCCATGCCGCGTCGCAAAGCTGGCTGACCGTCACGCCGTCCGCGTCGCAGCCGCAGCCTGAAAGCCACGAGCGGCTCGAGCACGCGTATCAGTTGCGCGGTGCGCTCGACGGTGCGCACGTCGCACGGCCCCACGCGCTGTTGCGCGGCGACGGCAGCGCGACGCTGGTGCTCGAAGATCCAGGCGGCAATTCGTTGCGCGTCGTGCAGCCGGGGCCTTTGCCGATCAGCCGCTTTCTGGCGGTGGCCGTCAATCTTGCGTCGGCGCTCAGTTCATTGCACAGCCGCGGCCTCACCCATAACGACATTCGCCCCGGCAATATCCTGTTCGACGGCGACACGGATGCCGTGGCGCTCACGGGGCTCGGCTTGGTGTCGAGCGCGCCGCGCGAGCGTCCGCTGACGGGCTTGCCGACCATGGCGCTTGAAGCGCTTGCGTATCTTTCGCCGGAGCGCACGGGCCTGGTGAACCGCTGGTCCGACTCACGCGCCGATCTCTATTCGCTCGGCGTCGTGTTGTACGAAATGCTCACGGGGCAGTTGCCGTATCGCGCCAGTTCGCCGGCGGAATGGCTGCATTGCCATACGGCCAAGCTGCCGATTCCCGTCGCGGAATGGATCGACAGCGTGCCGGAGCAACTGGTTCCCATCATCGCGCGGCTGCTGTCGAAAGACGCGGCGCAACGCTATCAGACGGCAGAGGGACTCGAGCACGATCTGCGGCGTTGCCTCGAAGCATGGCGAAAATCAGGCAGCGTCGAGCCGTTCGCGCCGGGCGCCGCCGACTTGCCGGATCAACTGCAACGGCCGTTTCGTCTGTATGGGCGGCAGAAGCAGGCGCAAACGCTCGAGGCCGCGCTGAACCGCGTCGTCGGGAGCGGTAAGACGGGCGTGGCGCTCGTGTCGGGTTATTCGGGCATCGGCAAGTCGACGCTGGTCAACAGCTTGCGCATGACTTCCGCCGCGTCGCGCGGATGGTTCGCGTCGGGCAAGTTCGAGCGCTATAAGCGGGACATTCCGTATGCGACGCTCGCCCAGGCGTTCCAGATGTTGACTCGTCAGTTCATCGACGACGGCCTCGATGCACATGAAGATCTGCGTGAGCGTCTGCACGATGCGCTGGGCGCCTATGGGCAGCTGATCGTCAATCTGATTCCCGAGCTTGAACTGATCATCGGGCCGCAGCCGCATGTGCCCGAGCTTGCGCCGCAGGAAGCACGCACGCGCTTTCTCGCCGTCTTCACGCGGTTCATCGCCGCGTTTCCTCGCCATAGTCAGCCGCTCGTGCTGTTTCTCGACGACCTGCAATGGAGCGATGCGGGCACGCTGAGCCTGCTCGAAACGCTGTGCGAGTCGAACGTGGAAAACGTGCTCGTGGTCGGCGCGTATCGTGACAACGAAGTGGGGCTCACGCATCCGCTCAGGCGTTCGATCGACGCGATCCTGCAGACAGGAACGCCCGTCGATGAAATCATGCTGGCGCCGCTGCAATTCGACGACGTGTCGCGCCTGATCGGTGATGGCCTGAAGACAACGCGGCGCGAACTGGACGATCTGAGCCGGCTCGTGTTCGAGAGAACCGGCGGCAATCCGTTCTACGTCGTGCAGTTTCTGCGGTTCCTCACCGACGAGCACCTTCTTGCGTTCAATCTCGAACGCCGTGTGTGGACATGGGACGCTGAGCGTTTGTGCGAAGCGCGCTTCGCGGAAAGCATCGTCGATCTGATGGTCGGCAAGATTGAACGTCTGCCGCAGCCGACGCAGGTGCTGCTTGCGCAGTTTGCGTGTCTCGGCGGCAGGGCGACGTCGTCGCTGCTTGCGCGTATAAGCGGCAACGAAGCGGACCTGGAAGCGACGCTCGCCGATGGCGTCGAAGCGGGCTTGCTCTACCGCAGCCGTGACGGCTTCGCGTTCGTTCACGACCGCGTGCACGAGGCCACTTACGATCTGATACCGGCCGACCGGCGCGCCGAGACGCATCTGCGGATTGGCCGGATTCTCGCGGCGCAGCCATCGACGGACGAAGAGCGCAGCATCTTCGAGATCGTCAACCAGTACAACCGCGTGATTCATCTGCTCGACGAGCCGCAGGAGCGCGCGCGGGTCGTTGGATTCAATCTTGAAGCGGGGCAGCGCGCGCGCGCGTCGTCCGCTTATGGATCGGCGCTGACCTATCTGTCGATTGGCAGCGAACTGCTCGGCGAAGACGGATGGGACGCGGGTTACGCGCAGAAATTCCAGCTCGAAAGCCAGCGCGCCGAGTGCGAGTTTCTGACGGGCGACACGGAAAGCAGCAAGCAACGGCTTTCGACCCTCGACCGGCGTGCCCGCACGCTGTCCGACCGCGCGGCCATCACGTTCCTGCGTGTTACGCTCTACACCGCGCTGGATCAGATGAATCTCGCCGTGCAGACCTGTCTCGACTTTTTGCAGCATGTCGGCATCGACTGGTCGCCGCATCCCGGCCGGAGCGCGGCACGCGAAGAATACGACCGGCTGCTGCAGGGAATCGGCGCTGCGCCGATCGAAACGCTGGCCGACCTGCCGTTGCTCGAAGACGCCGAGTTGACGGCGACCATGAACGTGCTGACGGCCGTGCTGCCGCCGGCTTTTTTCAGCGACGAGAATCTCGTCTGCCTCGTGCTGTGCCGGATGGCGAATCTCAGTCTGGTGCATGGCAACAGCGATGCCTCGTCGCTTGGATATGCGTACCTCGGCATGGTCGCGGGCCCGATCTTCGACGATTACGATGCGGGCTACCGCTTTGGCCAGCTCGGGCTGTCGCTGGTCGACGGATGCGGGCTCGACCGCTTCAAGGCGCGCGTGTACATGTGCTTCGCGTATCACGTCACGCCGTGGACCAAGCCGATCCGCACTGGCCTGCCGCTGCTGCGGCGGGCGTTCGAGGTCGCGAGCGAAAGCGGAGACCTGACGTATATCGGTTTCAGCAGTTGTTGCACGGTGACGACGCTGATCGCCGCCGGTGAGCCGCTCGCCGAAGTGGAGCAGGAAGCGCAACGGCGTTTGCAGATCGTGCAGGCCGCGAAGTTCGGCCTGATCGTCGACATCATCACCGCGCAGCTTGGCCTGATCCGCTCATTGCGTGGCGCTGCGGCCGGGCACGACGAGTTCCGCAATCCGTTCGACGACGCCGCGTTCGAGCGCCGGCTGGACGGCGATCCGAGCCTTGCGATCGCGGCGTGCTGGTACTGGATACGCAAGCAGCAGGCATGCTATCTGGCGGGCGACGTCGCAGGCGCGATGCACGCGCAAAGCAAGGCGTCGCCGTTGCTGTGGACTTCATCCGGTCACTTCGAAATCGCCGAATACCAGTTCTTTGCCGGGCTCACGCGTGCGAGCTGGCATGACGACGCGCCGGAAGAGGAGAGGGCGGCAAACCTCGCGAAGCTCGGCGAGCATCATCGCCAGCTGGAACTGTGGGCGGCGCACTGTCCGGCCAACTTCGGAAGCCGTGCGGCGCTGGTGCGCGGCGAGATCGCGCGGATCGGCGCGCGCGAGTTCGAAGCAATGACCTGTTACGAAGAAGCCATCCGTCTCGCGCGCAAGCATGATTTCGTGCACGACGAAGCGCTCGCGCACGATATCGCCGCGCGCTTCTATCTGAAGCGCGGCTTCTCGACCATTGCGGGCGCCTACCTTCGCAACGCACGGCGCGCGTGGCTGCGCTGGGGTGCGAATGCGCGGGTCAAGACGCTGGACAGACATTACGGCGATCTGATCCGCGAAACCGTCGAGCATGCGCCGACGCACAGCGTCGTCGCCGGAGATCTCGACGTCGAAACCGTGACGAAGGCGTCGCAGGCGATATCGGGCGAAGAGGTTGCCGCACGTCTGATGCGCACGTTGATGACCATCATGCTCGAACACGCGGGCGCACGCCGCGCGCTGCTGGTGCTGCCGCGCGACGAGGTCTTGTGGATCGAGGCAGTCGCCGAGGCGACGCGCGACGGCACGCAAGTGCGCATCGACAGCCGGCCCGTGACGTCGCAGGATCTCGCGCGCGCGGTGCTGCACGAAAGCATTCGCACGCAGCGCCCCGTTCTGCTCGACGATGCGTCGTCCGACCAAGCGTTCTCCGCCGATGAATACTTCGCGGCAAATCGGTCTCGCTCGGTGCTGTCGCTGCCGCTCGTCAAGCAGTCGAAGCTGATCGGCGTGCTGTACCTCGAAAACGAACTGGCGTCCGGCGTCTTCACGCCGGCGAGGCTCGCAGTGCTCAGGCTGCTCGCGTCGCAGGCGGCCGTGTCGCTGGAAAACGCGTCGCTCGAAGAGAAGCAGGCGTTGCTCGCGGAGAAAGAAGCGCTGCTGCATGAAGTGCATCACCGCGTGAAGAACAATCTGCAACTGATCAGCAGTTTGCTGAACCTGCAGGCCGAACGCGTCACGGACAAGGCCGTCGCCGAACTGTTCGCCGACAGCCGCAACCGCGTGCGCTCGATGGCGATGGTGCATGAGAACCTGTACCGTGCCGGTAACTTCGCGCGCATTTCGATGACGCAACACGTCACGACACTGTGCGGCCATCTCGCGCGCGTCTACGACATGGGGCGGCTGGGCGTCGACATGCAGATTGCCGTGGACGACATCCAGCTCGACATGAAGCGCGCGGTGTCCTGCGGTTTGATCATCAACGAGCTGGTGTCGAACGCGCTCAAGCATGCGTTTCCAGAGCAACGCGGCGGCGTGCTGCGAATCGAACTCACGGCGCTCGACAACCAGCGCTGCGAACTGCGCGTCGCGGACGACGGCGTTGGCCTCGCACCCGGCTTTTCGTTCGAACGCGACGAAACGCTCGGCCTGCGCCTTGTCCACGATCTCGTGCTGCAGCTGCGCGGCAGCATCGAAGTCAGTCAGCAACATGGCACCATCTTCACCATTCACTTCAATGCAGCGGAACCTTGACGGGACCACACGATGACTTCGGCCCGTATCCTGATCGTCGAGGATGACCGTATCGTTGCGCGAGACATCGCGCAGCAGATGAAACGCGCAGGCTACGTCGTGGCTGGTACCACGGCGAGCGGCGAGGAAGCGCTCGCGCTCGTCGAGCAATGGCAATGGCAGTCGGAGCCGGGACCGGATCTGGTGCTGATGGATGTGCGCCTCGAAGGCGAGCTCGACGGTATCGACACCGCGCGGCGTATCCGGGCGGCGTGCGACATTCCCGTCGTGTTCCTCACCGCCTATGCAGACGAGGAGACCATCCATCGGGCGACGACGGCTGAGCCGTTCGGCTACGTCCTCAAGCCCTTCGACGACGTGCAGTTGCGCACCGTTGTCGAGATGGCGCTTTACAAGCATGGCGCGGAGCGCCGCCTGCGTGAAAGCGAGCAGCGTTACGCCGTCACGCTGTCGAGCATCGGCGACGGCGTGGTCGCCACCGACGCCGAAGGCTGCGTAACCTTCGTCAATCCCGCAGGCGAGGCGCTGACGGGCTGGCCGCGCGACGAAGCGGCAGCGCGGCCATTGCGTGACATGTTCCAGATCCACGACGAGGCCACGCGCACGCCGATCGTCGATCCGATGACGGCCGTGCTCCAAAGCGCGGGTGATGGCGGCCTGCCGGCACGGGCGATTCTGCGCGTGCGCGATGGCAGCGAAATACCCGTCGAGTGCACGGGCACGCCGATGACCGATGAGCGCGGCGCACGTCTGGGCGTCGTGATCGTGTTCCGCGACGTGACGCAAAAGCGCCACGCGCAGGAAGCTGAGATTCTGCGCGAAACCAATGCGCGGCTCGAAATGGCGATGTACGGCTCGAATGTCGGCGTGTGGGAAATCGACATGCCGGAAGGCGATTACAAGCGAGGCTTTGCGCGCTACTCGAATATCTACGAGTGGCTAGGCTTCGAAACGCCTCAGGCGCGCCTTGATTACGAGACGTATATGAGTGTGCTGCATCCCGACCATCGCGCGAGCACCGATGTTGCCGTCGCGTCGTTCCTGAAAGACGGCGATGGCGTGTTCGAGTTGGAGAACCGGCTGCGGCATCGCGACGGCAGCGACCGATGGGTGCTGGTGCGCGGCACCGCACGCCGTGACGCGACGGGCAAGCCGGTTCGCTTCGTCGGCAGTCTGGTCGACATCACGCAACTCAAGCTGACCGAGCAGGCCTTGCGCGCGAGCGAAGAGCGTTTTCGCGGCACCTTCGAAAACGCCGCCGTGGGCGTTGCGCATTGCGGTCTCGACGGTCGCTTTCTGCGCGTGAACCGGCGTTCGAGTGAAATTGTCGGCTGGGAGCGCGATGCGCTGCAACTCAAGCGGCTGCACGAGCTGATTCAGCATGATTTCGCCGCGGCGAGCATCGACCGGTTCCGTTTGTTGACGGAGGGCAAGCTCGAGCATTACTCGGAGGAGGTGCCGCTGGTCACGTTCGACGGTGCGCGGGTCTGGGTGGGACTGTCGGTCGCGCTTCAACACGATGCGTCCGGGCGGACGAGCCACGTGATCGTCATCATTCAGGATATTTCCGCGCGCAAGGCGCTGGAAGATGCCGTGCGCGTCGCAAAAGAAGCAGCGGAAGCCGCCAATCGCGCCAAGGACCAATTCCTCGCCAATATCAGCCACGAATTGCGCACGCCGCTGAACGGCATTCTCGGCTATGCGCAGATGCTACAGCGCGACGCGAGGCTCGACGCGCGGCAACAGGCGGGTGTCAGCGTGATCGAACAGAGCGGCCAGCATCTGCTGACGCTCATCAACGACATTCTCGATTTCGCGCGTCTGGGCGCGGGCAAGCTGGAACTTCAGGTTGGCGAAGTGTCGCTGGGCGCGTTCCTGGGGACGATCGCCGAGATCGTCGGCGTGCGTGCGCAGCAGAAGAATCTCGTGCTGAACTACGTTGCGGCTGAGGACCTGCCTGCCGTGGTTCGCGTCGACGAACGCCGCCTGCGCCAGGTGCTGCTCAATCTGCTCGCGAATGCCGTCAAGTTTACCGACCATGGCGAAGTGAGCCTGACCGTCAGCCGTGGCGCGATCGAGCGTGTACGGTTCGAGGTGCGCGATACGGGTATCGGGGTGAATCCCGACCGGCTGGAGGCGATCTTCCAGCCCTTCGAGCAGGCGGGCGATCATACGCGGCGCAGCGGCGGCGCAGGGCTGGGGCTCGCGATCAGCCGGCAGCTCGTGCGCATGATGGGCAGCGAGATATACGTCTCCAGTTCGGCAGGCGAGGGCAGTGTTTTCTGGTTCGAACTGGAAGCGCCTGCGTCGGCGGCGGAAACGGGGCTGTGCGCGCCAAGGCTTCAGGCG